>JAHIUS010000051.1 GCA_018816885.1 Patescibacteria group bacterium
CCGGCCCAGTTTTATGAATTTTTTATGCAAATCTTCCATACTCAAAAACTACCCCTCTAACAGGAGTAGATCAAGCTTGAAAACCAACTTTCCGTTGACCCGTTTTCGACCTCTGGCATAGAGGTTAAATTTTTATTAAATCTCGAGCGCTGGACATCTCCTCGCAAGGAACCACTTTAATATTCTTAGGCGCCGATAATCTCTCGGCTTCATCTAATTGTTTTTGTGTGACTTCAACCATTTCAAAGCCTGTTTCTTGGTTTTGATGGTACCCGCCAACTGCGCTTCGTGCAACTCATCTAGCACCTCACCGAGTTCCGGGCCTGCGCCGATACCGAGCGCCACCATTACATCTTCTCCACTCAGCAATTTCTTCGGCTCTTTGGCGATTTTTTTCTTGGCTTTTTCATACAAAGCGAGAAGCTCCTCATACATCGAGTAATCACTCGGCTCTGTACCGGCAATATCGGCCTTAAAAACTGTCATCAAGAGAGGGAATGCGGGCTTTTTGAACCAGGAAATCCTTCTTCCTTCATTCATCTCGATGATCTGCTTCATATTGAAGTGATGTTCGATCGCGAAGCATACTCTTTTTATAAATTTGGCAGGGAATTTCAATCGTCTCAAAATCACTTCCGCCATTTCTGCGGACTTCTGAGGATGCTGATCATAACGGATTCTTTCCTTAATCATAAAAGTCTGAGGTTTGGCAATATCGTGGAGCATAACCGCCCACTTTTCCTCAAGGGTTGCATCCGGACCAAGGCTCCCAAGACACTTCATAGTATGATCCCAAGCATCACCTTCATGGTGAAACTCAGCAGGTTGGGCAAGGCCTTTCAATTCCAGCAACTCGGGCATTATAACTTTCAGCACACCCGTGTCCTCCATATCTTCCCAGCCCTCGACCGCCCTCTCGCTCATCATCATCTTGTTAAGCTCGTCGCGAAGACGTTCATTGCTGACTTTATCCGCCAGTTCGGCGTGCTTGAGAATGGCCTTGTAGGTATCCGGATGGTATTGGAAGTCGAGTGTAGTTTTGAACCTTATCGCTCTAATTATCCTCAAATGGTCTTCCAGAATTCTTTCATGAGGATCTCCAATGAACCTGATTAATCTATCTCTGATGTCTTTTTTACCTTCAATAAAATCTAAAAGATGCTGGCCTAAAGGATCATAAAACATCCCGTTAATCGTAAAATCGCGCCTCTTGGCGTCATCCTCGGCATGAGTAAACTCAACAGCGTCGGGCCTACGGCCATCGGAATATCCGCTATCGGAACGAAAGGTGGCAATCTCGAAATGGTGACCGCCTTCAATCGCAAGAATTACCCCGAACTCCTTCCCTATCGGTATCGTATGTTCGAGCAAGTCTTCGATAATATCAGGTTTGGCATTTGTCACGATATCGTAATCCATCGGCTCGCGCTTCATCAAAACATCTCGAACACAACCTCCGGCCCAATAGGCGTCATAGCCTGCTTTTTTCAGGATTTTTACAATTTTGATTGAGGTTTTTTCCATGTTTTTGTTTTTCTTTGGCGGAATTACGGGTCTGCAGGTAGAATTGTAGCATGAAAATTTTGGGTATAGAAACATCTTGTGATGAAACTGCGGTGGCGGTTGTTGAGAATGGGAATCGAGTCATTAAAAATGTGATTTTTTCTCAAATTGATCTGCACGCTCAGACAGGTGGAGTTGTTCCCGAGGTTGCGGCCAGAGAACATATTTTAAAAATAATTCCTGCACTTGAGCAGATTGATCTTGAGGAAATTGATGCAATTGCCGTAACTCAGGGGCCGGGGCTTATCAGCTCGCTTCTGACGGGGACTGTGACGGCTTCGACTTTGGGTTTGGTTTTGGGCAAACCTGTTATTCCAGTTAACCATATTCATGGGCATATTTATGCGAATTGGCTTGAACGCAGCGAGATTGAATTCCCTGTTTTGATTTTGACCGTTTCCGGGGGGCATAATGAGCTTATTTTGATGCGGGGGCATGGCGACTTCGAGGTTATTGGTGAAACCCTTGATGATGCGGCGGGTGAAGCTTTTGATAAGGTTTCTCGGATGCTTGGACTTGGGTATCCGGGGGGTCCTGCGATTTCGCGGGCGGCCGAGAATGGTAATCCTTCCCGTTATGATCTGCCGCGTGCTTGGCTGAAGAAGGGTAGTTTTGATTTTAGTTTTTCCGGGTTAAAGTCTGCTGTTTTGCGGATTGTTCAGGCAGAAATGGAGCTCTTCCCCCTGGCGGGGATAAACGAGCAGGTTAGTTTCTTTGGCTCCGCTTCGCTTTGCCATGATGTTAATAAAAACGATATGGCGGCGAGTTTTCAGGAGGCGGCAACAGATGTTTTAAGTAAGAAACTCGCTATGGCTGCGGAAAAATTTGATGCGAAAGAGGTTCATCTGGCAGGGGGAGTTTCTGCGAATGGGCGACTTAGAGAACTTGTTCAAGAAAGAGTTCAAGGGCGAACACTGAGGTTCCCTAAAAAAATCGAGTACTGTACGGACAATGCGGCGATGATTGCGGCTGCGGGGTATTTTTTACAGGAGAAAAATGCGGGACGGAAAAACGTTTCCGCTAAAGCATCTTTTTAGGTATAATAAGGGTTGCAATTTAATTTCCCATAATCCAAAAAAAATGGCAGACGACCCTACCGATCAGCAGGAGCCAAAACTGCGGAAACTTCAAAACCCCACCGGAATTCACGATATTCTGCCCGATGATCACGAGTACTACACTTTTATCAAAAAAGTTGTCCGTCACAGATGTAGGCAGGCCGGTTTTAGGCGTATTACCACTCCTATTCTGGAATTCACAGATGTTTTTGAACGTGGGATTGGTGGCGCTACCGACATTGTTGACAAGGAAATGTACACTTTTTTGGACAAAGGAGATCGAAGCGTAACTTTGAAGCCGGAGGGAACTGCGGGAGTTATTCGTTCTTACCTCCAACACGGAATGAAGGAGCTGCCTCAGCCGGTTGAGCTTTACTATATCGAGCCTCACTTCCGTTATGATCGTCCTCAGAAGGGGCGTTACAGACAGTTTTGGCAGTTTGGTGTCGAGGTTATTGGAGAAAAAGATCCCGCTCTCGACGCGCAGGTCATCGATCTGGCTTATCGGATTAACGAAGATCTCGGAATTGCGCATCTTTTTTCAATTCAGTTAAATAATATCGGTTGCGGAAAGTGCCGCACCAAGTACAAGGAAGATCTTGTGAATTTTTATATAGGGAAAGAGCGCTCGCTCTGCTCGGACTGCCAGAATCGCCTGGAGAAAAACCCTCTCCGCCTGTTGGACTGCAAAAAAGAAGACTGCCAGATCCTCGCCGAGCTCGCGCCCAAGTTCGAACAGTACCGCTGCCCAGAATGCCAGGATTTTCACGCTAAATTAAAGGAGTTTCTGGATGAACTTGGAATTAAATATGTCGATAACCCCAGAATCGTTCGCGGGTTGGACTATTATGTCGGAACCGTCTTTGAGTTCTGGGATACCAATCAAGGAGCACAGAACGCAATCGGGGGCGGCGGACGATACGACGGACTTGCTGAACTTATGGGGGGACAACCTACTCCCGGTGTCGGCTTTGCGGCGGGTATCGAGAGGATCATCGCCAACATGAAGCGTGAAAATGTTAAGGTTCCTTCCAAGGATGATATCCATATTTTCGTGGCTCAACTCGGGGATGATGCTAAGAAGAAATGCCTTCCGCTTATGAACAAACTTCGAGATAGAGGGATAAAAACTGTTGGAGCTCTAGGCAAAGGTAGCATGAAGGCTCAACTCCGTCTCGCCGACAAGTTCAATGTGCCTTATACGCTTATTATGGGAATTACGGAGGTTCGCGAGGGAGTTGTTATTGTTCGTGATATGTCGAAAGGACAGCAGAGACCGGTGCCTATTGAAGAGATTGTTGAAGAGGTTGTGAAGCTGATTGGTGAGGAAAATCTGGATAAATATTCGCCCGGGGAGGCTATTTATTAACAAAGCAGTGGCATGAAAAAAATTAAAAAAAAGTATTGGGTCGGTATTGTTTCTCTTGTAGCTGTGTCTGCTTTGGTTGCTGTGCTGGTTATGACTTTTGCAGGAGCTCAGGAGGAGGCCGATTATTCAGGATTCGCTAAGTGTTTGACAGATAATGGACTTGTTTTTTATGGAACAGACTGGTGTGGACATTGCCAGGATCAAAAGGAGATGTTCGGAAAAGATATTGATTTGATTGATTTCGTAAATTGCGATTTTGAATGGGGAACTTGTACGGATGCCGGGGTTCGCGGGTATCCTACCTGGGGGGAAGATGGAAAGATAATTGCTATCGGTACTCAGAGTTTTCAGAATCTTGCGGATTTTTCCGGTTGCGAACTGCCTTAAAGATTTGGTAAAAAATATGTATGAGGAGGATAGCCACAATATTGATTCTTGTTCTTTTATTCCCGTCTTTGGCGGCGGCTTTTTCCGATGTTTCTCCTTCTGATCAATACTATGCGGCGATCACTTACCTTGAAGACCATGATGTGATTCAGGGTTATGGGGACGGGACTTTCAAACCCGATAACGAGGTTACAAGGGCCGAGGCCATGAAGATGATACTGATTGGAAGTGGGGTTGAGATCCCTGAATACGGGACTTATGAGTTCCCTTTTTCCGATCTGGAGAACGATGCATGGTATCTCCCCTATTTGCATGAGGCTTATACTGCGGATATTGTTTCCGGATACGAGGATGGGACTTTCAAGCCTCATCAGACTGTGAATTTGGCGGAGACTTTGAAGATTCTTATCTTGGCTAATGGATTTTCCACTTCTTATCCTGACGGTAATCCTTTTTATGATGTAGATGAAAGTGTTTGGTTTGCACCTTATGCCGATTATGCGAAAGATTTAAATTTAATCGAGCCTCAAGATGACGGTTATCTGCATGCCGACCAGAATATTACTCGCGCGGAGCTTGCGGAAATTATGTACAGGCTTATGTATATCGAGGTAAATGGGCTCTCCGAGTTTCCTATCAATTTGAACTGGCATAAGTACCAGAACGAACTTGGATATGAAGTTTCTTATCCTTATGGGTGGACTGCTATCACTGCTGATGATGGCGGAATCGTTCTTTGGAATAAGGATGAGCTCAATAATCAAACAGGTTGGGATCGACAATATCCGAATTCTGCGAGCACATCTATTTTTGTTAATGAAAATTATGATGGACTAAGTTCGGGCGAGTTTTTCGCTGATGTTATTGATGATTTGGATTATAAAAATGCCGAATTCCGTGAGATTACCGTCAATGGACTGTACGCTCTGCAGGTTTTTGATGATAGCGGAGTTGAGCCGATTTTGGACACATACATATATCTTCCAAATGATACTATTCTGGCGATGTACGGAAGTTGGGGGAGCGGTCCTCTTGCGCAACATTCTCAGAAGGAGGTTTATGCACTTCAGATGAGTGCCGTTTATGTTGAGGACGGGTCTACCACAACTATCGATTGGGAAGGTATTATCGAAGAGGCGCGAATTTTAATACAGGTTGATGAGATGGGGAATTATGCTTTGCAGCTTTTTGACGACCTGGTCATTCTGGAGACAGACACGATCGGTGTCGGAACAGGGCCTGTGGACTATTATTACAGCGTGGAGGCTGATGTCACCCTGAAGTATGAAAGGTCTTATGATGTACTTTTGGATCTTCAGGAAGGGCAGACTACCTTTTTTTAGTTGTAGGAGCATCCGTAGTTGTAGTAGATTGTCTGTATGAAAAGACTTCTTTTGATTTTTTCGGTTCTTTTGATTCTTGTCGGATGCAGAGGTAGCGGTTACGAGCTTGATGATCCGATTTCCCCCAAGCTTGAAGGACTGCAGGATCCTGAGGATTTTTATGATCAGGGGTTTGAGATGGTGGATCAAAGGAGTTTTGATGCGGCCGATAATGTTGCAGATCAATTATGAATTATGATGATCGCTCGATTGCCGAGCATGAAAAATTCAGGGGCAAAATCGAGATTTCTTCAAAGGTTCCACTCGAAGGAATGGACGACTTAAGCGCTTATTACACCCCCGGTGTAGCGGAGCCTTGCCGCAGGATTGCAAATGATCCCGAGGAGGCTTACAAGCTCACCCCCAAGGGGAATATGGTTGCGGTTGTTACCGACGGGTCTGCTGTTCTCGGCCTTGGAAATATTGGTGCGCTTGCGGGTTATCCGGTGATGGAGGGGAAGTGTTTGTTATTTAAAAAGTTCGCAGGGATCGATGCTTTTCCGATTTGCATTGATACTCAGGATACCGAGGAGTTGATTCGCACAATTAAGGCTATTTCGCCGCAGTTTGGAGGGATAAATCTCGAGGACATTTCCGCTCCGAGGTGTTTTGAAGTTGAGCGGCGGCTTGATGAAGAGCTTCCTGTGCCGGTTTTTCATGATGATCAATATGGGACGGCTATTGTTGTGCTTGCCGGTCTTATTAATGCTCTTAAGATTGTTCCTAAAAGTGATCCGCGAATCGTGATTAGCGGAGCCGGGGCTGCGGGGTTGGCGATTGGCAAATTGCTGATGGCGTATAGCGGATGGCAGACTATTGTTTGTGATAGTAAGGGGATTCTTTCCGAGGATCGAGAGGATTTGAATGAGTACAAAAAAGAGTTGGCTGCGCAAGAGAGCGGGTCGCTTGCTGATGCGTTGAAGGATGCTGATGTCTTTATTGGTGTTTCCGCTCCGGGGATTGTTAGTAAGGAGATGATTGGGTCTATGGCGAAAGATCCTATTGTTTTTGCTTTGGCTAATCCTGATCCTGAAATCGACCCTGAGTTTGCAAAAGAGGCCGGAGCAAAAATTGTTGCAACAGGTCGGAGCGACTATCCAAATCAAATTAATAATGCGCTGGTTTTTCCCGGATTATTCCGAGGGGCTCTCGATAATCGAGTGCCTTTTATAACTCATAACATGAAAATCGCGGCTGCGGAAGCTCTTGCGGATTTGATTTCTTCCCCTACTGCGGATAGAATTATTCCAAATATATTTGATGAGGGGGTGGTTGATTCAATTTCAAAAGTAATAAAATAAAACTATGTCCGGACATTCAAAATGGGCTTCAATTAAACACAAGAAAGGTGCTATCGACGCCAAAAGAGGTAAGATTTTCACCAAACATGCTAAATTAATAACAATTGCAGCCAGAGGTGGAGGCGACCCCGATATGAACCCTTCACTCAGACTGGCAATCGACAATGCGAAATCTGACAACGTCCCGAATGCCAATATAGACAAGGCGATTAAGAAAGGAACCGGTGAGGATAAGAGCGCGGCGGTTATGGTCGAGGCAAGTTATGAGGGGTACGGACCTGCGGGAGTTGCGCTTTATATTCAAGCGATTACTGACAATAAGAATCGAACTCTGCCGAATATACGAAATATTTTGGCGAAAGGCGGCGGGAGTCTTGGCGAACTGGGTTGTGTTGCATGGATGTTTGAGAAAAAAGGGTTGATTCTTGCGCGTTTTGGAGATATGGACGTCGATGAGGCTGAACTTATGGCGATTGAGGCTGGGGCGGCTGATCTCTCGAGAGATGACGATAGCATGGAGGTTTATACTGCTGTTTCCGATCTATCCAAGGTTAGTTCTGCATTGAAAGAGGCCGGTTTTGAGGTTGAGTCTCAGGAGATTGCTTTTATTCCGAAAGATACCGTCAAAGTGGAGGACAAGGAGACTGCCGGAAAAATCCTGCGACTGATGGATGCACTTGATGACGATGATGATGTTACGAATGTTTCTTCGAACTTTGATATTGATGAGGGGCTACTCTGACTGAGTGCTTTCATCATCATCCAACCTGTAATACTCGACAGGGGCCTGGTTGAGAACATCTTCTACAGTTGTTCCTTCTTCTTTTTCGAAGAATTGTTTAGTCATATCCTTGATGCGGCCTTCGCGGTCGCCATCATCTTTTTCTTCCTGAACTTGTTTGCGGAAGTGTGACAGAAGCATATCTTCTCCACCCGGCTGTGCTGCAGGAACGGGTTCCGGTTTTTGAACTTGGACGTTCGCGAGAGGGTCACTCCTGAGTTCTTGAGCTGTTTTTGGATGATGTTCTTCCGGAGTAGCTTGGATTTGAGGAGGCACTTCGATCTTTGCGGGTTGCATGTGAGGTTGGTCAATCGCTCCTCCCCCTTCTGATTGATATTCACGGATCTTTTGCAGTACATAACCTTCGGCTTCGTGGAAATTCATGTCATATATACGGAATCCTGCGGCTTTCTGGTGGCCGCCGCCGCCGAACAGTTTGGCTATCTCGTTGGCATTGGCTCCTTTATTCGGAGTTCTTAGGCTTCCGGATACGAGGCCCTGTTTCTTTTCTTTCAAAATCATAACTATCTGCGCTCCCGGTGCGTTTGAAAGCAGTTCATCTATAATTCCGGCTGTTTCATCAGGTTTGCTTCCTGTTTCCTGGAAGTCTTCGAGGGTTATTGTTGACCAGACTATGCAGTTTTGTTCGTCATATTTAATCTTAGAGAGAACGTGCCCCCAAAGCTTGAGCATTGATAAGCTCTTGGTTTTGTAGATGTATTTAATTATTTCCTGCTGGCGGGCTCCTAAATCAAGAAGGCTTGCCGATACTGCGAGAGCTCTCGGCGTTGTATTAGCGTGCTGAAAGCTTCCCGTATCTGTAATAATCCCTGCGAGAAGCAATGTCGCGATATCCGGATCGAGTATTTGCCGGCCTGTTTTTTGTTCCATTTTTTCCAAAAGAGGTAAAAGCATCTCTGTCGTTGAAGATGCTGTCATATCCACAAGATTAATCCTTCCGAATTCCGAGTTTGAAGCGTGGTGGTCGATGTTAATAACAGGTATGGAGTAGAACATTTCCGGGTTTTGTTCGTAGACTGTTCCAAGTTGCTGAAGGTCACCCGTGTCTACCGTGATGATGAGGTCGTATTTTGAAGGCCCATGGTTTACCGAGACATCTTTTTCCGAAAAGTTCCCGTGTTTCGGAGTGACTATGATATTTACTTTGTTTTGCTCGACTTCGTATTTGATCGTGTCGACTTCTGCGTTTTTGCAGTCCAATGTGACGATGAAGTCCTCGGCTCCTCCGAAATCCGCTGAGATCGTCTCGATTGTAGGCAAAAAACTGAAAGCGTCGGGGATAGGTTCGCTACAGATGACCGTTGCTTCTTTTCCAAGTTTTTTGAGGGCAAGATAAAGGGCGAGCGAAGATCCAAGCGAGTCCCCATCCGGCGGGGCAGACGGGAGCAAGAGTATGCTGTTACTCTTTTCTATAAGGTTTATGATTTGTTCTTGTGTTTCTAACATTCTGTGAATTATACTAGATTTCAAGGGTTAAGTCAATACTGCGACTTGTTCTTTAGCCGTGGAGTTTAACTTAAATTTTTCCTTTTGGCAAGCCAAATTACGCAACTTTGATATCTTCAATCATGAGCCCGTATCCCGTCTGCGAATAGATATCTTTTATGATCGAGGCTGCCAAAGAGACTTTTTTATCAACAAGATCTGCAATGTCGAGCTGACCCGTGTTGAATTTGACGGCTGCGATCATTTTGCTGCCGAAAACTCCTTTTAATCTGATGTGATTCTTTTCCGCACCGATATTTCGAGCTTCTTTTATCAAGATATCTTCCAGTAGAAATATCGGTTTTTCGTTTTTTTCCCCAAACGGCTTGAGTTTGTTGAGGTTTTTATAAAATTTAGGCTGAAGATCCTCAGGATTGATCGAACAATCGATCTTGAGCTGCCGGGGTTTCATGTTGATTTTTGCGCTTGAAATTCTTTTTCTGAAAGCTTCCAAATTCTCTTTTTTTAAAGTAAAACCCGCTGCTTGAGCATGACCGCCGTACTCTTCCAGCAGATCGCTTGCGGCTTTCAACCCTTCCGTAATATCGAAGTATTCCGGAGACCTTGCCGATCCGGTTAGAAGTCCGTTCTTCCGAGTCATAACCAATGAAGGCTTGTAACTTTCTTCTGTTATTCTCCCTGATATCAAACCTGAAACCCCCTGAGGCCAGTCCCCTTCCAGGAATATTATTTTCTCTTTTTGATCGTACTTAAGATTTTTTATTATATCATTTACCAGGCCTTGTCTTTCCTTATTAATTTCATCCAATTTTTCGGCAAACCTCTCTCCATTATCGGAAATAAGCAGCTGCAGAGCTATATAAGGATCATAAAGTCTTCCCGCCGCGTTCAATCTTGGAGCAATTCTATATCCGACCATTTCGCTCTCCATACCCCTCAGATCCTCTTTTTTTACCTGGGAAATCTTTTTGAGAGCTCTAAGACCGCTCCATTTAGTACGAGCCATTTGTCTGAGACCGAGACGCGCTATTGTACGATTTTCACCATAAAGAGGAACTATATCCGCAATCGTACCTATGGCTGCAAGATCGAGGTATTTATAAGCTTCTTCGCCAAGTAATGCTTCCGCCAGTTTGTAAGCGACTCCCGAACCCGATAGATGCTTAAAAGTGTAGTTTTCCGGGTGAATTATTGCGTAAGGTTTTGGCGCTTTTTCCGGAATTGCGTGGTGGTCTGTGATGATTGTGTCGATTCCGGCTTCTTTCAGGATTTTTACCTCTTTTGCAGAAGAGATTCCGCAATCTACCGTTATTATCAGTTTGGCTTTTATTTTTATAAACTCTTCTACAAAATTCATATGCAGTCCATAACCGTCAGTCTCCCTGTTCGGCAGGCGATAAGACACCTCCGCCCCAAGTTCGCGAAAGGCTTGCACCAGAATTGCCGTACCTGTGATCCCGTCCGCATCATAATCTCCAAAAACGATTATCCTCTCCTTGTTTCGGATCGCTTTTTTGATTCTTTCGGTGGCTTTCTTCATGTCGGGAAAGAGCCATGGGCTGAGCAACTCACTATCTTCGAGATCCTTCGGGTTGACTCCCCTGTTCCATAGTACCTTCTCGAAAGTTGCGAGATTGGGATCGCTGTTTAATATCTGCCAGTTGTAACCGAATAGAGTTGGCATATGGCTTATGGCTTATGGCTTATGGCTTATGGCTTCTTTTTTCTTGTTTTTTTGCCACTGAGCTAGGGCTTCTTCCGGTGTTTTTGCTTTGTCTTTTCCAAAAACCCATGAGTGACGGCGAATTAATTTCTTGGTTATATCGTCCATAACATCTTTCATGTCAAAAAGACCGCGCTCGGAAGCGACTTGGCTAATCATTACTATCTGAAAAAGCAAATCCCCAAGTTCTTCTTTTAGGTTAGAATAGTCTCCGTTCTTTATAGCTTCACTTACTTCTTGCGACTCCTCTTCGATCCCTTCCAAAAGAGATTCGATCGTTTGGGCACGATCCCAAGGACAGCCCGTTTCTGAGCGGAGTTTTTTGGCGATTTCTATGAGTTTTTTGAAAGATTTTTTCATTTTGTTAGTAAGGAGTAATGAGTACCCGGTACCAAGTAGTATGTGTTTCTGCTACGCAGAAACGGTTTTATTGATAGTTTTTTGCGAGGTATTAGGAACGTTTCACTTCCTCTGCCTCGCGGGGAGAGATCCAATATATAGTATCGTCGCGGCCAAACCAAGTTATTTGGCGCTTGGCGTAATTACGGGTGGCTTGTTTCAGGTCTTCGAGACATTCTTCGAGGGGTTTTTCTCCGTCCAGGTACGGGAAGAACTCTTTGTAACCGAGTCCGGACATTGCGGGTAGATTTCTTGAATACCCCTGATCTAAGAGTGTTTTTATTTCGTTCAGGATTCCCCTATCGATTTGCTCGTCTACTCTTGAATTTATTCTTTCGTAAAGCTCTTCTCGAGGCCAGTTTATTCCGATTTTGAAGATTTCGTATTTTGATTCTCCTTTTGAGTTGGATTTTGTTTGTTTGGTTTTCAGGTTGATTTCGAGAGCTCTTATCAGGTATCTGTGGTTGTTCGGGTGTATTTTTGAGGCTGAAAGCGGATCAAGTTCGGAGAGCATTTTGTGCATATGTTCTGCACCCTGTTTTTCCAGTTCTTTTTCAAGTTCAGCTCGGAGAGAAGTATCCGGGGGGGCGTTATTTAACTGATAGTTTTCCGCAATCGCGTTTATATAAAGACCTGTTCCGCCAACCAGAAACGGGATTTTGCCTTTATTGAGAATTTCCTTGATAGAGTAAGTTGATTCCCTCTGAAAATCGGCCATTGTGAAGGTTTGATCGGGGCTCTTGATGTCGATCATGTAGTGCTTGATGCCTTGCGCGTCTTTGGCTGAAATTTTATCCGTGCCAACATCCATCCCCCTGTAAATCTGCCTTGAATCCGCCGAAATTATCTCGCCGTTGAACTTTTGCGCCAAAGCGATGCTGAGGCCGGTTTTACCTGAAGCTGTAGGGCCTAATACTATAATAAGAGGAGGCTTTTTTGCCTCTTTGAGGAAGGTTTTTAGGTTTTGAAGAAGGGATTGCATGAGGGGTTGACTCGTTAGGCCATTTCTGCTATAGTTTCCTTGTATTACTTAATTTTAATTCTTATGCCAACTATTAATCGTCCTAAGGAAAATTCTGATTCTTTTGAGTCCAGAATACTCCAAAACCGCACAAGACTTCAAGAAATTGCTGAAATAGACGTTTCTGATTTTTATAAAGGTCAATGTGAGAATTTAATGAAAGAACTTAATGAGATGATCCAAGGACTTGAATCACCACCTGATGATTTAGTGGCTCAAGCTAAAGAATTAACAGAACAATTATATGCTCGACAAGGACGAATTGCAGTTCAATTAAGGCAAGTACTTGGTAGTCTTCCTTACCCTGTTGAACAATTACCTGAAAAATTAAAGGCTTTTGAATCAATTTCGAAAACTTACAGGGTATCTAGGGTTGATATATTTACTGACCTAACAGAGTGTTTGCAAAGAATTCAATCAATGGAAAAGTTGCGTAATTCTTATGATAGAATTTTGAATGGGGAACAACATAACGTGGGGGCTATTCTTTCTGATCATAATGGATTATTTAGAGCAATTTACCTTGAATTTTTTGCGTTTTACAGGGAGGAAGGACCTTTAGACGAAAAATATTTTCGAGCGTTTGTTAATACTTTAAAAAAACATGTTCAATCTTTAATAGATGCACTTGGCGAAAGATCAGAGGAACTTCAAGAGAGGACAGATGTAAATAGAGAACTTAGGAAGATGGCTGTAGCTGCTGAAGCTGCGGTTGGCGAAGAGATTATTCATCTTGAAGATAAGACCCTTGAAGTCCCTGATGGAGGTAGAATAGTTTTAGGAAGTATTTACAACTCCGGGGTTTCAATTGGCGAGAATGCTGAATTGACAGTTAATAGTTCTGTCCTTAACTCAGATATAAATATTGGTAATGGCGATACAGTTAACATACATGATGCTGTTGTATCTTGTGTTTTAAATGTAGGCGCAAATGCAGAATTAGTGATTGATCGGTATGCTGAAAATTGTAGCTTTGTTGTTGGTCCAAACAGTAAACTTGAGTTAAAAGGAGTTATTTCTAGATGTAAGATAGAATTAGATTCTGGTGCTGAATTTATTTATGATGAAGACCAAGTTAGAGATTGCGAAATCGTGAGGGTTTGATTTTTTCTTGACTTTTGCAGGGTGTATCCGTAGACTTTTTTTTGTCGCAGACAGTGGGCAGGCAAAATAAGACCCACCGAGACAGAAACCGAGCGCTTCCGCGCTCTCGTCTCAACTGTCTGCAACCGTTGAGATTTTTTTTGTTTTTAGATCATAGATCAAAAATCAAAGACTCAAGATCATAGAGGTAGAATCCTTTCCTCACAACTATCAACTTATAACTTACAACTATCATGGCAATAACAAGAAAAAAGAAAGAAGGTATCCTCGCAGACTTAAAAGATAAGTTTAAGGATGCCAAGTCTATCGTTTTTTCCGATTACAGAGGGCTTTCGGTACAAGACATGGAGGATTTAAGGCGTACTCTTCGAGAAAAAAATGTTTCCTACAAGGTAGCGAAGAAGACTCTTGTCAGACTTGCCGCTGCTGATGCCGGTTATAAGGAGATCCCTACCGAATCTATGGAGGGGCCTGTCGGAGTGGCTTTTTCTTATGAAGATGAGGTTGCCGCCGCTAAAACTCTCGGTGATCTTGGGAAAAAGTTTGAGGGCCTTAAGCTTCTGGGCGGACTTATGGATGGCGATGTTTTGAGTATTGAAAAGGTCCAAGCTCTATCGGAAATGCCTTCGAAAGAGGAACTTCTTTCGAGACTTATCGGATCGCTCCAATCTCCGGCTTCCGGTTTGGCCAATGTTCTTTCCGGCAGTGTACGCAACCTTGTTTATGTACTTGAAGCACATAGACAAAAGCTTTCCGAGTAATAATTTTTTTTACATATAAATTTTAACCCAAAAATATCATGACAGATGATAAAACAACTGATGACGCTGCTGTAGAGCAAACAGAGGAAGCTCCAGTGGAAGAGGTAAAGGAGGAAGCTCCAAAAGAGGAGCCAAAAAAAGAAGAGCCCAAGGAGGAAAAAAAGAAAGCTGATGTCGCACTCTCCAAGGACGCTCAAAAGGTCCTCGACATGGTCAAAAAGATGTCTCTTATGGAGGTTGCCGACCTTGTAAAAGCTATGGAAGATGAGTTCGGCGTTAGCGCCGCTGCTCCTATGGCCATGGCTGCTGCTCCTGCTGCAGGTGGGGAGGTCGCTGAAGAAAAAGATTCTTACGATGTTGAGCTTACATCTGCCGGATCTCAAAAGATCGCGGCTATCAAAGCTGTAAAAGAGCTTTCAGGCCTAGGGCTGAAGGAGGCCAAAGACATTGTTGACGCTGCTCCAAAAGTATTCATGGAAGGTGTCAAGACAGCTGATGCTGAAGAAGCCAAGAAGAAGATTGAAGCGGCAGGTGCTACTTGTACTTTGAAATAGATAGTAGACTCTAGACTCTAGACTCTAGACTCTAGACCTTAGACTCTAAAAATTGTAGAGCAGTCCCCTAGTGGGGCTGCTTTTTTTTGACAGATCAAGATTCTCCTGCTATCCTCCTCGCCCTCTAAATCATAATCAGAAACTTATGACGCTAAAAAAACAACCAGAGTCAAATGCAGATTTTTCTCCGCGTATAATAGCTTTGCTAATTGCCGAACAAACACTAATGGCAGAAGGCATTGTCACCAGTGTCGTACGTTATAAGATTAAAAATAGAATAGCAGAATTACTGGAAACCAATCGTGATGAAGCAGAAAAGATGGTTTTGGAATATTTATCACGGTTTCATGCCGAAGTATCAGAAGCTGCAAATCAAAAATCAATAAAAATACCTGAGCTGCCATTTGAATTAAGCAAATCACTTTGTATAAATGAAGCCATATTAGTCGGAACCTTGTTAAATAAGCATGGCTACATAATTTCCTCAGAATCTCTCATGAAAGTTATATGGGACGAGGAAATATGCGACGCAGTAGCTCCATCAAAATTAAGAGTACTGGTTTTCAACACAAATAAAAAAATTCAAGGTTGGGGTAAAATTTCAGCAAAACAAGGACGTGGATACTGGCTAGAAATCTTAGACAAATAATTATGTCCAAACTTGAAACAAGACAGGATTGCGTACTCTTTGATAAGGATAAAACCATTGGGGAATCATGGTCTAAAGGAGGTGGTTATTACCCCGGAGTTGTTGATTTTGTTAAAAGATTAAGAGCGGCTAACTTTGGGACGGCAGCGGCAACTTGGGATTATCATGTTACCAGAGATCTTGTTGATCCTAGCAGAGAGTTTTTTCATGAATATTGGGGGCTTGATGATTTTCGTAATAATGAATGGTATTGGGATGAGGAGAGCCGGGAATTGTTAAACATTCCTCCAGGTGATATTGACGGTATATCGCGAGAGCCCTCGTGGAGGCAGGTTCTTCCTGATTGGATTTTGGAGTTCGAAGCTGAGGCAGATCGTTTGAATCAAGAAGAAAGGAGACTTAGAGATGCTGCTTTTCAAGCAAGCGACCGAGAAGAAAAATTGAGATTGAGGAAATTGACCACAGAAGCTATGGATCGTGTTTATGAATTTTTAAGTGATAGAGAGAAGCGTGCGAAAATAAATCGCATTAAAGACTCTGCACCATTTGTAAACCTGGAAACCGGACAGCAAGTTCGACGATACACATTGAGAACTTCTAAAGATTTGCATCTTGTGCATTTGGCTCTGATTTCACGCTTTAAAAGCAGGATAAATTCGGTGATGGTTGGAGATTTTTTTGAGGAAAAATGGATCAGGAAGAGTGAAATGCAAACAATCCCTCTGCTTGAAGCTCCAGATCCTCAGTGGGCGGTTCGAGGGAATTTGGAGGCTTTGCTACCTATTTTGTTTGATGAAAAGCGAATGACCTGGGAGGTTTGGGATCAGCTTTATGAAGGTGGAGAAGTTACTGATGAAAATAAGCGACTGGTAAAAATCGGAGATATTGAGTATGAATTGGAACTTGGTGAAGAAGGGGTTAGGATTTTTAGAGAGAGGATTTACCCCTAGGCAAATTCCTCCATCGGGGTTGCCTTTTTTGCCATTTCCTGGTAGAATATACTGATAAAAATAAAAAAAACACTATGGAAGATAAGAAAAAACTTTTCCCCAACCTAAAGAAGAAGGAGGAAGACGGCAACGTTTTTACCGATCTCTTCGAGAAAGGCAAGGATTCCGAAGTCAAGGATGACGTTGTCGACTCTGTAGTCAAAAAGTCAGAACGCAAGGGTCCGATTCTCGGCCCGAAACCGAAAACCGGAGATGTGCAGGTTTCCGATAAACCTTTCCGTCTTGGGTTGGGCCTTATCAAGCTTTCCGTTTTTCTTTGGGTTCTTTTCTTTGCGGCATCTTACTTGACCATGGGGGCGAGTTTTGATTTTTTGGGGCTTAATATCGGTTCCGCTTCGGAGGCTTATTTTGAAGACATTAAGGATGTGCAGGCTGAGCTTAACGCCGACAATTACCTTATTTCTTACTATTACCTGGACAGTTTTGCTTATCTTGCGGACTCTTATCTCTACAAGCATGCGCAGTACGATTCGAACTACACTTCTTCAGCGGAGAAGGCTGAGCTTGAGGATGATATTTTTGAGCTGGAAAGCGACCTCTCTTTGGCTCTTACTATGGCGCAGAACAGGCTTTCTCAAAGCGTTACTCCCGAGGGCGTTGAGGTTCATACGACTTTCAGCCCCGAGATTGAATTCAAAGCGGCTACCGAAGATTTTTTGGAAGAAAAAATTGCATCTTTAAGCGAGAAATCTGCAGATCCCGATATCCTTTTGGAAATCAGGGGTCTTAATGGCGCTCTTGCGCTTCTCCAAAACGGCGTTTTTGTTAAAAATATTCTTGCCACTCAAACTTCTGAGGAACTTTCGCATGATACTGTTTCCGAGTTGGTTGCGGATTTCAGTCGGATTACAACTGATGATTTCACTTTAATTTCACAAATAAAAAACAACCGCCAAAATTGGTCCGAAATAATTATGGAGATCGAGAATATCACAAAGGATGTTGACCCTCTGTACGGGACTTCTGTTGAAAGCGATCTTAATTACTCTTCTTACAGCATAGATTCCGATTCGAATACTATTTCTCTTCAGGGGAGCACTTCTACGGATGATACTCGAAACTTCACTTTGATTGCGAATTTGATCGATGCTTTGGAGCAGTCGGATATGTTCAGTAATGTTGTTGAGAGAAGCTTCAGTAAGACCGAGAAATCTTCGAAAAGCGACTCCAGTTATGAGGCGAGTTTCAGGCTTTCTTTTGGGATTCAGGACGGAGAAGATCTACGAGATACCGTTTTTATTCTTTATGAAAACAAAGATGAGTCCACTCCTGTTAGCAGAACCGAATAATAATCATTAATTTTTCAATATGGGTAAAGCGATAAATAAAATTCAGATTGTTCTGGCGCTAATTCTGCTCCTTTCACTCGGGGTGCTTGGATATCTGAAAGCTACAACTTACTTGGATTTGTACAATTACTCTCACGATTTGGAGACTTCTATATCCAATTCTTCTGCCGCGATTGATGAGCTGAGTTCAACTCTTGCCGAGGCTAAGCTTGTTTTTCGTGATACGGATTCTTCAAAAAACGAGGAGATTGCAAATGTTCTGCCGAAATCAGAGGATTTAACCTCTTTAACCAGAGCTTTTGACGATTTTGCGGTCGAGAACAATTTTTCAAATGCCCCTTTCTTCATAAGTAGCATCAGCTATAAGGAAAGTTACGAGTTCGATGATTACATGGTGCTGCCTTTTTCCATGAAGGTCGAGAGTTCTTCCGATAATTTTTATAAATTTCTTGAGTATATTGAGACTTCAGGGAACTTGGACAATCAGGTGAGACTTATGGAGGTTACGGATATTGCGATCAGTCTCAGTGATTCGGATGACGATCTCTTGTCTTTTTCTCTTGAATTAAACGCTTATTTTCAAAAATAACAGATGGCTGCTTCAAAACTACAGGAATTACAGGATGCGATAGTTGCCGGAAATATACCCCAGCTGGTGCTTTCCGCGCTATCTTACGCTATTGAGAGCAGATCGAGTGATGTGCATATTGAGCCTGAGAAAAACATGATAAGAATGAGGTTTAGAATTGACGGTGTTCTTCGGAGAATTGTCGAGTATCCGCCAAACATCCATCCGGCTGTTGTGTCACGCGTTAAGATTATGTCGAATTTAAAAATTGATGAACAAAGGATTCCGCAAGACGGGCGCAGTCAAGTAACAACCCCCGATGGACGCGAGATGGATCTGCGTATTTCTACCCTGCCAACCGTTAACGGGGAGAAGGTTGTGATGCGTCTTCAAGATCAGTCGCGAGAAATTCCCGATCTTCCGGAACTTGGACTTGAAGGCAATTCTTTGCGGTTTATTGAAGACAGTCTCAAGAATCCGAACGGAATAATTTTGACAACGGGACCTACCGGGTCGGGTAAAACCACTACTCTTTATTCGGCTTTGCATCGTCTGAATAAACCCGAAGTCAACATCCTTACTATTGAGGATCCGGTTGAAATCCAGATGGATGGGCTTAATCAAAGTCAGGTTCATCCGGATATTGATTATACTTTTGCTTTCGGGCTCAGAACGGCTTTACGTCAGGACCCGGATATTATAATGGTTGGTGAGATCCGTGATCGTGAGACTATCGATGTTGCTATCGAGGCTTCGCTTACAGGGCATTTGGTTTTATCTACAATTCATACGAATAGTGCCGTTGAAACTCTTACTCGTATCGATAATATGGGTGTTCCGCCTTTCCTGATGACTTCCACTGTCAATACTATTATCGCGCAGAGGCTTGTGAGGAAGGTTTGCGAGAATTGCAAGGAGGAGATTGCTATTGATGAGGAGACTATGAGGATGGTGAAAACTGCTATTTTGAAGTTGCCGCCTTCCGAGACTTCCGATGACGAGCTTACTACCAATCTTACTTTTTATCACGGCAAGGGTTGCGATCAATGTGAAGGGATCGGATATAAGGGGCGAGTTGGTCTTTATGAGGTTTTGCAGATGAATAATGAGCTTAGAAGACTTATTTTGAAAAGGGCTAACGCTCTTGATGTTGAACAGGCCGCTATTGAGTCTGCCGGGATGGTGACTCTTGAACAAAGCGGAATTCTTAAGGCGCTTAAAGGAGAAACCACTCTTGAAGAAGTTTACAGAGTCGCGAGAAGTACCGGGGATGACCCTCCAAAACCCGCACCTGCGCCGGAGCCGTCGCCGGAGCCGTTGCCGGAACCTAATCCACAACAACAATGACAGAAAACCAAGAACAAAAAGAGGTTAGAGTCGATATCGGTTTAAGCGCCGAGGATGAGGTGCGTATGAAGGCCCTCGCTGAAACCTCCGCTTCCGATGATGTCATTCTTAAGAGTACGGGAAACATCTTTTTGGACTTTTATAATAAGTTGAATCTGTATATTCAGACCGTGAATAAGGTGCCTATTTCCGAGAAAGTCGCTTTTTTCGAGCTTTTATCCGTAATGATTAATGCCGGAATGCCTCTTGTTAGGGCTCTTTATGTCCTGGGAGACCAGATTAAAAATGTTAAACTCAAATTGATTATTCGCGATATGGTTAAGAAGGTGGAGAAAGGTATTAAGCTCTCCGATGCGATGGCGGTTTACCCTAAAGTTTTCACCGAAGCTGAGATCGGAATGGTTATGAGTGGTGAGGCCAGCGGAAGTCTGAATGAAATTCTGAAACAGGTTTCTATTCAGGTTCAAAAGAATGCGAATCTGGCTTCGAAAATCAAAGGTGCGATGATCTATCCTATTGTGGTTATTTGTATCTTAATAGCTGCGGTTATCGTTATGTTGACTGTTGTTGTCCCGAAGATTTCCGGAATTTTTGAGCAGTCGGGAGTTGAGCTGCCTTTTTCTACCAAGACTCTGATATTTTTATCCGATATTGCACAAAAGCATTATATTGAGGCTCTATCTGTTATTGGTGTGTTTGTTGTGGCTTTATGGCTTTTTAAGCAAACTAAACAGGGGAAATATTATATTCATAGAAGTCTTCTGCATCTTCCGGTGATGGGCGAGCTTCTTAAGATGGTGGCGATTTCCAGGTTTTCCAGGAATCTTTCCAGCCTGATGAGCAGTGGAGTTGCAATTGTGAAGGCTCTTGAAATTAATGCTAACGCTATCGGGAATGAGGTTTATAAAAAGAGGATTCTGATGGCTGCCGAGGATGTTGCTCAAGGTATTCCTCTTGGAGAAAACCTTAATGATTCGAAGTTTCTTTTTCCGGATATGGTTGTTTCGATGATTACTGTCGGGGAGCAGACCGCGAATGTTTCGGAGGTTGCGGATAAGATTGCGGATTTCTATGAGGAACAGGTTGATGACAGGGTTACTAATCTGAGCAAACTGCTTGAACCTATTATTCTTGTTGTGATGGGTCTTGTTGTCGGAGGATTGGTTGCTGCGGTTATGCAGCCGATTATGAGTCTGACTGACGTGGGGAATGTTTTGTAGTGAATGAGGAGGCCCAAGTCTCAAGTACCCAGTACCAAGTGGTGGTGTTTTCCCCCGCCAAGGCGGGGATAAACGCTTCGCGAAAACGGCTTTTTGTATATGGCTGCGGCCTCAAAAGTCCTTGACAAAAGCTAAGTAACAAGCGTAGAATTATTTCTTATGTTAGGAGTACCAAAATATTTACCGGCAGATACTTCACAGCGCAAGAGCGTGTCTTATCCTGCTGCCTTGGAAATCTTTTCGAGGCTTAAGGCCGGGGAAGAGGAGTCTATCGCTGTTGCTTCTTTTAACGGCGCGCCTCATCCGACTTCTTTGCAACTTTCTTTTGATCCGGGAGATGATGGCCGACAATGCGGAGTTGGTTTATTCGGTCTTGTTGCGGGAAAGCTTTTTGCAGCAAAAGTTGGTGATATTTTTGTAGATGGAGATCAGATTTACGCGCTTATTCAGGCTTTTATAAGTTTTGCCAAGTTTTTTGAATTTACCGATCCGGACAATTTTCAGGAAGAACTTGTTTATGATTTAAAAAGGGCTATTGCGGTCAATGGAATTGAATCGAAGGTTCGCAATAATGTTTTGGAGGTTTTATATGGGACACCTCTTAATTCGGTTATTCGTTCTGGGAAATAGTTAAAAAAATTTGCCAATAACTACCCAGGTGGTATAATCGTTTTTGACCTTTAAAATTTAACAAATACAAAAATGAACAAAAAAGGTTTTACTCTGATTGAGTTGCTTATTGTGGTGACAATCATAGGAATTTTGGCGGTTGCGCTTGTGCCGAGAATTGTTGGAGGAAGTGCCGCTGCGAGAGATGCCAGAAGGCAAACTGATCTGCAGACTATTGCTACGGGGATGGAGTATTACTTGAGTGAGATAGGAACTTTTGTGGCGTTGGGAGCGGCCGGAGAAGACTTGGATGCTACCGATTACGCTATATTGTCCGCCTATATTGGCGCGTTCCCTTCAGATCCGGGTGATACAGACTATCGGGTCATCGTG
This sequence comes from Patescibacteria group bacterium, assembly GCA_018816885.1. Taxonomy (GTDB): domain Bacteria; phylum Patescibacteriota; class Gracilibacteria; order UBA1369; family UBA12470; genus JAHIUS01. Next base: position 21,956 of record JAHIUS010000051.1, read on the forward strand.
CTTTCAGATGGCAATGGGAATTTGACCAAATATGCGCTTGTTGCCGAACTTGAGCTGCCTGCTACTGGTGATGATTTTGTTTATTCAGGCATTCCTACAGGAGCGACTTATGCCGCGTTCACAGGAGCCCTTAATCCGTATACTGACAGTGCCGTAACCGGCTACTTCATAGTTTATTAAGAATTTTTTGTTTTTCATTTAGGAAAAAGGCCCTTCTAAGATCGGGGCTTTTTTCTTTTACGATATCAGGTCGACTTGTAAAGACTTTTCTTCGTTGTACTGAACCTGATGGACAGGTATAATTACGCTCGGTACATTGTATCCGAAAAATAAAAACAAATAGATGGCTGTTTTTTCCTCTTCTTCTTTCCAAAGAGTTATCGCCAGTTGGCTTGTGGCCGCGTTGTTTGTTACCCAAACCATCACTTTTGACATCTCTTACTCTAAACCTGTAGTTGAGAAGTACGATTTGGTGGCTGTTTTGGTTGAGGAGGGGGTTTATAATTCTTCCGAAAGTTATGACGGACTGCGTTCCGAGCACGGTTCTTATTTGAAAGAAGACACTCTTGCCGACAGGATCGATCGATATGCTTATGATGTGCAGGCGGAGCTGCCGATGACGAAGGCTCTTATTATTGAGATACCTGAGGACGCGGATACTTACGAGGTTTCTCAGGTTTTGGAAAGGCTTTATTTCGACGGGGATGATATTGAGGGTGAAAACAATCAGCTTGCCGGAGTTGTTATTGTCGGAGATGTGCCTTTGCCGGTTGTGACCAAGGGTGGGAACAAGTTTTTGAGTATGCTGCCTTACACCGATTTCGAGGATAAAGTTTATATTTACAATGATTTGACCGGTAATTTTGAAAGGAATACTACTGCGGAAACCCTTGCCCCTGAAGTTTGGCACGGAGTTATCGTTCCTCCTTCTCTTGATGAGGAGTTGGCGTTTTATTTTGATAAAAACCACCTATATCACCTGGGAGTTACGGATTACGCGGAGTTTGATGGGAAGATTTTTTATGGGGATTTTATTGCGGAGCAAAAGGCTATCAATAATGCCTCTTTTTCAGGTTATAAAACTTATTTGGATTACTGGGAAACTATAGCGTATTACAGATACAACAAACACCTTGTAAAAGAGCTTTTCGGCGGGGCTGACAATCTTTTGCCCGGAGGTGACGGGATTGATAATGATGGGGACGGGCTTATTGACGAAGACCCGAAAGACGGGATCGACAATGACGGGGACGGACTTATCGATGAGGATTTGGGAGATATTTTTGGTGGAATCGACAATGACGGTGACGGATTCATCGATGAAGACGGAACCGACGATAACGATAATGATGGAGACGGATTCATGGACGAGGATCCTCCGGGAGACATGAATGGGGACGGGTGCCCGGGAGTTTGCAATTTGGATGATGACGGAGATGCCGTGGATGCGGATGACGATGGTTGGCCTACCGGGTTTGAAGATTTGTACGGATGGGATCCTTTTGACAAGTCGTCGCCTTTTCTTTTTGAAGTGCCGGAAGGGCCGCTCAGAGAGATGCTGCAAGGTTTTTTTACAGATGAGGAGCCTTATATGTGCGTTGCACCTCCCTGCATACAACTTGATGGAAGTTTAACGGGAAATGCTATTTATCATTTAACCTGTTATGACAGAGACGGGAATCTGCACCCTGAATGGGATGATGATGAGGATGGAATTTGCGACGAGGATTCCGATACGGATAATGACGCTGATAATGATGGACTCGTTGACGAGGACAGACCGGCTTTGGCTGCTTTGGATCCGGAAAATTTCAATCTTATACCTGATATTCAAACAAAAAACATATTTGAACAGTTCACGAAAAAGTATTATGAGCTTTTTTCCAAATTAATCGCGAATGTGCAAGACTGGGCGGATTATACGGGGAGATATAACGCTCACTACCTGGATGCGGACGGGATTGAATCGAGTGATGTTGACTCCCCTATGTCTTTAATTACGAAGAAAGATGAGTTCACAATAACTTATTTGAGGGCTGTTAACGATCTGATGGAGGAGGCTGTTGATGACGTTGTTGACGCGATTCAGCGGGACGTGAAGTTTATTTCCAATGTTAAACTTACCGTTAAGGTGAACTTCGAGCCGGAAGAGGACGACCCCGATAATGATGGAGACGGATTGCCCGATCCGCACACTTACGAGAGCGATCCTATTTATTTTGTAAACAATTCAGTTTCTTCGAGAAGCAGACCTTTTGATATAAGGATTTTGGGGCAGGAGGCGGCTTCTATTGATAATGTTGCCGAGTGTTCGGCTTATATAGGTACTTACGATGAAGAGGAGGGCGGATCGCAGCTTGTTGAGGGGCTTCGGATTTATGACTTGAATACTGCGGGAGAGTATGAGGAGCAGGGTCTGGGTTACGGCGGTTGTTTCGGGAACTATTCGAATATGTCGATTTACGGGGATTTTGTTTCGGCTTTGCAGTTTTGCTTCCCTATTGTTGCCGAGAATCCGGTTAGAAGTGTTGTCGGGACAAAGGAGATTTTACCTGGATTTGGAGACGAATCTTTGACCCCCGACTATAGAGCTTGCAACGATTTTCGGGAGCTTAACGGGTTTCTGGGAGATGGGGCTTCGCATTTTCCGGGGATACCGACGCCTTCGGATGGCGGGTATTTTTATTATGCCGAGAATTTTATTGAGAAAGTGAATGAGATCTTTTTTGAAGCTCATGAGGAGGATTACGATCAGGATGATCTTGCTCTGGAAATCGAAGAGTATGTACTGGAACTGAATGATGACGGGGCTTATGACATACCTTATACAAGCACTTACGATCTGCCCATATATGAGGCCGGCGATGTGGATCTGTTTTTGCAGCTTGCTTATGATGATGTGCCGGACTATCCGAATGAGGTTTCGCTCGGATGGCTGCTTGATGAACTCGGATATGATGCCGGTAGTCAGGACGGGCTTTCGGACTTTCTTCTCGCCGAGGTTGAGGAGGTAAGGATCCCTATGCCGAGCGAGGACTCGATTCAGTCTATCGATATAGTAACCGATACTTTTTATGTTAATGACAGCAATGATGATTGGGGTATTTTGGATTTCGATGTGGCTTTCACGAATGATTCGGATGAGGCTCATTCCGTATCGAGTGTCTATAAGCATGTTGAGCCCACCAATCAGACTATTTCCGCACAGGTTAGCGCACAGTTTTCTCAGTCTTTACCGATTGATGATCCGAGATATGTGAGTTTTCAGGATTTAACCCTTAATTATCGGGAGATTTTTTATCCTAATGCTTTTGAGGCTTCGAGTTCTCAGGATTTTTTGAATGAAATTGAAAATCTCGAACAATATATACTAAGTATTCCGTTCGGATCGCCTTATTCGAATTATCTTTCGGATTATTTTGACGAAAATATTCACGAGGAAATTCTGGAGGACGCTATCGCCTGGGCGAATATGAGCGTTGATGAGAAGCATGGGTATATTCTTTCCAATTATCTTGGAGACGGGAACGCATATTCGGGAGATCTCGAGGACGGATACGAGGTGGCTTATCTTGTAGGACAGGGAGACCAAACCGGGTACGATTACGGTTTTAATCCTATTCTGAAAGCTGAAGATCACGATCTGGAGTTCAACAATCCTTCGATGAATTATAATCCCGATGCTTTGCCGGGGCTGCCGGAACCGGTTGAGGAGGAGGAAACCTTCTCCCCTATCAATATATTCAAGTGGCTTGAAGAGATGATAGAGTGGATAGACAGCCTTTCCAGCCTGGGTATCGGGATACCCATGGAGCTTGCTTGCGGAGGCTACTGCCCCGACAGCGATATGGATGGAATCCCCGACCTTGAGGATCCCAACGACGAGGCGGACTCAAATGATGACGGGATTTTGGACGGCGCGGAAGAGTCCGTATATATGGCTTTTGATATCGAGAGAGATAAGATTGCAACGGGCGGCTCGGACTCTACCGAGGTCATTGTGAAACTTTATAATTCGGCCGGCGAGATTAATACTTATGATAACTTTACAGAGGTTCAATTGGATATTATTGAAGGCGATGAATTCGGGCGTATTTCTTCTACTAACCCTATCATTGCCTTTGAGGGAGAGGCTTCTTTTACTCTTACATCCACCTTGGAGCCGGGAGTTATTACTTTAAATGCCACCGCTCTTAACAATGATGTAATGGGCGCTATCGGATATGTTGAATCCGTTACCAGGCATGTGAAGGTTTACACTTATGATGTTGAGTTTATTACTGGTGAAAATATTTATACCGGCACTGAGCTTAGCGACATTGTTCTTAATTATAATGACGAAACTCTTGTTTCCGTTGATTCCGAAACAGGCAAGATTCAGGTTGCCGATGGAGTTGAAATCGAGGTTCTTCCCGCCGAGGGAGAGAAGCCTACAAGAATAGGTTTTGATTATGATGGTGAAACGCTCGGGGTTTTGTATGTTGTGCCGGGGGCTTTGGATTGGGATCATGTTTCCGTCACGGACAAGGTTGAATACGACAACTACACCGTTGCTGAAAACGGTGACGATGAACTGCTTATTTGGGAAGGCGCTGTGCGTCCGATTGCGGCTATCAAAAATAACGGACAGATTTTTGTGCGGGATGATTTAGGGGTGACTATCGATCTGCTTGATTACAATTTCGCTTCCGGTTTTTCTATCAAAATCGATGACGAGAAAATTGCGGAAGTCGAGGTTGATCTTAGTTCGAGAGATATTAATATTATTATGCCCGAGGAAGATTATTTGAGTTTTTGGGATAAGGTTTTAGGGTTTTTTAAAGGAGAAAAGGCTCTCGCGGACCCGATATGGCCGGATAGCGACCTGGAGGGGCTGAATGATCTTTTTGAATACACTATCGGAACGGATTACCTGCTGGAAGATACCGATGAAGACGGCTACAACGATTGGGACGAGCTGCAAAACGGTTACGACCCATCTTCTTCGGGAGATCCTTTGTTTAGCGATCTGACTCCCGGGCACGAGGCTTATTCCGATGTTATCGAACTTTATTTGAGAGGAATTGTTACGGGTTATTCGGATGGTAGCTTTAAGCCGGAAAAGGCTATTACGAGAGAGGAGTTTACCAAGCTGAATCTTGGCGGAATCTGTCATTACTGTTCCAGTTATGCGGAAAGTGTTAATGAAGATATTGAGGCGAAGTACAGCGCCGACCCTTTCCCTGATGATGATATTTCAGACGGGCTTTATTACTGTGTTGCGGAGGCTAAGAACGAGGAGTTGATTTCCGGTTATAAAGGAAAAATAAATCAGGGATATTATTTGCCGGGCAACAATATAAGTCGTGCCGAGGCTACTAAGGTCATCTTGGAAGCCGCCGCGACTGTTGATGATGTTTTTAAGTCTAATGATTATCTGGGTGATGACAAACCCTGGTTTTACAACTACATCGTTAAGGCGCAGTCGCTTGGGCTTTATCCGGAGGACAGGTTTTTGGAATTGGATCACTTCAGCAGTGATGCTTTTCGAGAGTTTTTTCATTCAGAGATAAAGGCCGGCGGGACGTTCATAGATTTTCTGGAAGGCGACATTACAAGGGCCGAGTTCGCGATGATGGTTGTGAACCTTATCGATATTTATGACTGTCGCGGAGACGATCAAGATCAGGACGGGCTTTCCGATACGGAGGAGCTTCTCAACTACCTCACAGACCCTTTTGACCCCGATACCGATGACGGAGGGATTACGGACTTCACTGAGGTTATCAGGGGTACGGATCCGCTTGATTTCACCGATGACGGGATAGATGATGCGGACAGTGATTATCTTTCCAATGACGAGGAGAATGATATCTTTTCCACTCTATACAACGATAATGATACCGATGATGGCGGGGTGATTGACGGTCTGGAGGTTCTTTACGGAGTTGATCCTTTACGGGGGGATGATGATTTATTTGGGTTTTCGCTTGAGGGAGGGGTTTTTGCCGCCGGGGATTACTGGGAAAAGGATTTTGTTTATGCTTCTTCCGATTATGTCGAGACTATTGTTACCGAGAATATTATTTATATTAAAAAAATTCCGGCTGACGGATATTCACGGCTTCACTTAAGAGCGGAGGTTATAAATGAAAACGGACTTATCGACACGACGGATAACAGCAGCATTATAACTTTTATCATCAAAGATTCCGGCAACAATTATGCCGATGTAAAACATAAGAATGTTGCGGTTTTGGGCGGAGTTGCCGAAACGGAAATAATTGCCAAAACCACTTCCGGGGAACTCGAAATTACAGCTGAAATTTCTCCCGAATATTTGCCGGTGCATGATGCGGATCTTGAGGTTTATCCGGGCGAACCTGCAAGTATGGAGTTCTCCCTATCTTCAGATGTGATGGCGGCGGGAGGGGTTAATAAGATGTCAGGCGCGCTATTTATTTACGATGCTTACGGGAATATTGCTTATAACGACCCTTATGTTGTTACTTTTGAGGGCGGGGGGCAACTTAGCAATATTATAGATGAGGATGAAGATGTCGCAGGGATACAAGTGACCACTTTTGAGGGCTATATACCTTTTTCCGTTGTGTCGACTGAGGAAGAGGGCGTGATAACTTTGACGGCGAGTTATCTTGGGGTTTCCGCGACCAAAGATATTCAGGTTCTAGACGGAATAAGTCTTGTTGTTGATCCTCTTGATAGCGTTCTGACGGCAAACGGGCACTCTTCGACAGAGTTTGAAGTACGAGCCGTTGATGAAAATGGAAATTTGCTTACCGGGTTCAATACACCTATCGATGTAGCCTCTATTGATGACTCTTTCGGGGTTATCGATTCCGCGACACAGATCGAGCTTTCTGCGGGAGTCGGGACCGGAAGTTTCATGTCTTCTACCGTTGCCGGAGATGCCTATATAATGGCTTCCGCCGTCGGGATTGAACCGGGAAGCGCCAAGGTTGTTACCGAGCCGGGACCGGTGCACGAGCTCAGGATTGCGCCTTATGACGGCAGCAATATCGCAACAGTAGGCTCCAGTAAAAGCTTCTTGGTTTCAGCTTATGATGCTTACGGAAATTTCGCCTACAACGATTCGGCGACCGAAGTTCTTCTTAGGATTACGGACGGCACGCAGGAATACGGAACTCTTGGAGGTCAGTACATATATACAAATGAAGGTTCTGCCGTATTCATTGTCAATGCCGGCGAGGAAAGCGGTGTTGTCAATGTTATCGCCTCCTCTCCTAACCTTATGTCCGGGACAACGAGCACTCAAGTTCTTGCAGAGATTTCCGAGATTAATCCCGAGGTTCTTTATGCTAATTTGCTTGGGGCCCCTGTCGGGCAAGTGACGCATGATGATTATTTTGGAGGCGTTTTCCTTTTTAACGGAAAAACTCAAGCTGCGGCCAGTCTTCTGGATTATCCCGAGCCGAATAAGCGAATGATGCAGTTGGATTCGAGCGGTAAGAGTACTCTCATTGAGGGAAACTTCCTTGTACATGAGGTTGTTCCAAGCGGTGACAGCGGTCTTCCCATGAAGTTTGTTTGGAAGGATGATCCATTGAATCTGACTTTGGCCGAGATTATTGTTGTCGCGAATGGCGGGGTTTATCAGAGCGAAGATCTTTCTTCCGAGAGCGACAACGGAGTTTATATTTCCCTTAAGACAACTGATGATGACTATACAATTAAACAGCGGTTTTCCAGGTTTAACAGCTCGATGAGTCTTCTTGAGAATGGCAATGAGGTTCTTTCCGTTTTTGGCAACGGACAGCTTAAGCTTTATTCGGCGGCTTATAATTTGGATTTGAATTCCGAGTTTGATTATCCGGCCGTTGATGTCTTCAAAAACGGTAACTTTATTGCAACCGTCTTGCTTATTGCGGGAACTTCTCAAGATGTGCAGCTTCTTTCCGATGAGTTTGACTGGAACGACTGGACTTCCCTTAATCCCGGGGTTTACATGAAACAACATCCGAGCAGCGAGTACGGGTTTGAAATATCTTTCAGCGGCAGTTCGAGCGCCGATCCGGTGGGATACTTTTTGACAGATAAATTCTCTACTCTCCCCTCTTCGCAAGCTCCTTCACTCGGGTACTCTTCCCTTGATAATGCCGGAACGGAAGGCGGGATAGGTTTTAAGGGAGATAACAAAAACATACTTCTTTTCGCCGCCGGGAATTCCGCCGGAGAGTCCAATTTGACCGCTGTTTCGGAGATAGGGGTACTTCTTGGCGACCCGACAATTTCTTTAAAAAACGATAATTCCGCGAACAGCCTCGGATACACCAAAGACATTGGGAAAATCATTCTTGCCGGTGATGAGCCGCCTCAAGATATCGTTCCGCTCGATTACAACAACGACAATTTACAGGATCTGCTCATTGCTTATGAGGACGGCACTATCAAGCTTCTTGAGAATCAGAATTCCGAGGACAGGTTCGAGGATCGCGGAGATTTGCTTGAGATTGCAGGTGGGATTTTGAGTTTTGATCATACGGATTTCGATCAAGACGGCTATGAAGATCTGCTGATTGCAACCGAGGATGCTTGTATTGATGGTGAAATTTGCGTGTATCTTTATAAAAATAATGAGGGCAGCTTCGAGAGAATTAATCTTGATATTGATGTTGGAAGTCAGGTTTATCAGATTATGGCGAAAGACATGAATGATGACGATTACCCTGATATTGTTACGTCCGATAACGTTGGCACTATTAAGCTTTTTTATAATGATGCCGGGGAGATTGATCCCGAGGGGCAGTATATTGGGAATTTGGGGGTAAAAGTTGATGCCGACAGCGATTACGGCGATGAGGTTTATCTGTATTATGACGGTATTCCTATTCCGAAGGGGGCTTATACTTATTCTCTTCCTATAGAGGTTTCAGGGACCGATACGGGGCTTGATGATGAGTACAGTACGCTTCTTGCATCCGGGCTTAATGGGCTTAAGATTTCCGGAGATGAGCTTAGTTCTTCCGAGGAGGTTTTGTTTTTGAAGTCTTCTTTTGATGAAAATATTTCGGTAAGCAAAACCGGTGTTGATATTAACGGAAGTGTTATCGAGCCTGATGATCAGGTCGAATACATGCTTTCCGTTACAAATCTGACTAATTCCGCCATTTACGATCTTTATTTGAGCGACATCGCTCCTTCTTTACTTAATGTTGACTTGGAAAGCTTCGAGTGCATGAGTTCATGCGGGAATTTGCAGGTTGAGAAGACCGGTGTAAATGAAAGACCTTTTGTTTTGAGCGGGGTTTCCGTTGGCGCGGGACAGACTGTTCAAATCAGCTATAGCGCGATCGTGAACTCTGTTCCCAAGGTTAATTTGATGATCGGACATGATTTTGATGATTATAATGATGATGATTATCTTGATATATTGGCTTCTCCGGAGGGCAATCCGACAGGTCAGGTTGTTTATTTTTATTCGAACGGATCTTATTTTGAAGGAGGGCATAATATTCTCGGATTCTTCGGAGGTCTCCGTAAGATAAACTACACTCAAGAAACTTCCGATCCACCCGATGCTTCGGAAGAGAGTAATTCTCTTATCGCTGATATTTTTGCCAGTGCCGGTTTGCCTGAAATTGATTTTGAAAAAGACCTGAATGAGGATTCCATACCTGACGATATTGCTTTTGAAATAAGCATTAATGAGGACGAGGAGCAGGAGATCGAGCCTCCCGAGCTCTATAATGCAGTTGCGGATATATTGATTAATGATATGGACGGTGACGGGCTTGTTGACAGTTGGGATCGAGAGCCGACTATTGCCGATACAGGTGACATGACCATTGCTCAAGCCGCCGCCGAAGTTGGTGAGTTTGCGGAAGCCGCCGTTGAAGTTGTAGGCGAGGCTATTACTTATACCAAGATGGCTCTCTCTGCTACCGAAGGGTTCTTGGAATCCCTTATATGCGGAGGAGGATGCATCGCTACCCCTGTTAATGTGGCTTTTTTGGCTACCGGCATGTTTAATGTACTGGGGATACCTGCCGGGATTGATCCGGGCTTCCCTGTTTTTGGAATTCTTTCGTTCCCTCCGTTTCTTTGTGTCGGGCCGATGTGTTATGCATCGCAGACTTTCAGAATGTATTTTTCGATTACTACAACACTCGGCATGGCGACAGCTTTTTGTGTCGGGCCTTATCCTAATGGTTTCTGTTGGTCGTTTAATTTGCCGATTTTGCAGCTTTCGGGGGTTTGCGACGAGCTTAATGCGGGATTCAACGCCGTCATGTCCGCAGCTACATCTTTTGTATCACAAGGCACTTCCGCCTTAATGAATATTGCTTCTTCCATACCGGGAGTTGAACCCGGAGGAGGAGGAGGCAGCGGCGGTCTGACCAATTACACGCTTGATAATTATGCCGTTTCGGCGTCTTTTTCGATGAACATACAGGTCCCCGGCTTCCCCGATATATTCACTGATTGGTGGAAGAGGCAGAAGCACGAGATACTGCAGCTTCTCGATTTGCCGGACATTTATTTTATTTATCCAGATATTGTTTCTTTGGTTGGAAATATCCCCGAAACGATTGAAAAAATTGAAACTTCCGATATCAACGGTCTTTCCAAGTTTTTATCGATTTTAAACAGTCTTCCAGTACTGCAAGTTGAAACCGAAACCGTTACCTTCAATATACCCGTCCTGACCTATTCGGAAATTATCAAGTACAAAGAGCTGTGGTATATCTGGTTGCTTGAAGCCAAAGCTGAGGCTGAGCGTGTTCGCGATACCTGGCTGGAAAACGGGTTTTCCGCCGAAATTGACGGCGTACTTGAGCTTATAAACTCTGTTGAAGCGAATATTCAGGTACTTGACGATTATCTTGAGTTCCCGAAAGAGCTCGTTAAGTACAGACACCTTGAGGTTGAGCTGATTGAACAAATCATATGTTATTTGGAGGCTGTTTTGGGCAATACTATAGGTTATTTACTGGTGAATAAGGAGAGAATTCTTCTTTGGAAGCAGTTTGTAAAAGATATTATTAACGCTTTTCGCACCTGGGGTACTCTCTTCGAAGTCGCGATTAATTATCAGGATTCTTGTGATAAATGTACGAATTCGAGAGGAAGTCTTATTGAGCTACTGATGAAGCTTTTCATATTTATCCCTGAAATCCCTGTTGTTGAACTACCGAACTGGCCGGATATAGTTCTTGATGTGTCTCAAATACAGGCGGGGCTTGTAATAAGCTGGCCGGAGATAGCTTTCCATGCGGAACCGCTTATTTTACCTGAATTCCCGCCTCTGAAGCTGCCTGACCTGCCTACATTCGGCGTTGGCTTGTCATTGCCTTCCGTACCTGTCATTCCGGGTCCTCCGAGCCTTCCTGATCTTCCGAAATTACCGCCTCTGCCTATTCCTAAGCTCCCGGACATCCCACCACCGCCGGAGGTTCCTTCTCTTGATATAGGGATACAGATTGCTTTGGATATTGTGGGTAATGTTATTCAAATAATATGTCTTGTTCTGCAGGGTATGATTCCTACTTCCGAAAGCATGCTTAAGGGCAAGATCGAAGATCTGACTCAAAGACCTTTGGATGTTCTGTTCCCTATCGATTTCGGGCTTAAGTTCAATGCGCCCGCTATTTCGTTGGATTTCGTGAAGCAGATTGAAATTATTGCAAAAATGAACTTCTCGATTGAGTTCACACCTATCCTTGATGCGACGAAGTTTGCCGCCGATCTTGCCAACGGTATGACCAATATATTTGTTTCCGGCTTCAATAAAATCTCCGAAACCATCTCCGATGTTGCCGAGGAAGCGATGTCCGCTCCCGCTGAGGCCGGCGACACTTTCATGCCTGATGAGATCGATATGGATATAGGTATGGCTGAGCCAAGCGGAGTCGAAGAAATTTATGCGGAGCAGGCCGGACTTCTTGCGCAGGCACTTAAAAGCCTTCAGGATTTCACAGAGGAATACAATAAAACTGTCCCTGAAGATATAATTCTTGTTGCGGAACAGAAATACATCTCCAAAGAAGATTTGCCGGATTACGAGGATGCTGTCGCGTCGAATTATCGCGAATACCACGAATACATCGCCGGGACTCCGACAGAGTCTTTATTAAGTCTGCAAGAACACCTTATCGCTTATGTTGAAAATAATGGCTCTATAAGCACTACGATTGAAGATACCGGTTGGGACGGGTTCCAAAGACTTCTCGTTCAAGATTCGGCTTCCGACTATCTGCTTGCCGATTATGAAGAAGGCGGCTCATGGACCAATGTACCGGATTTCGAGGCATCCACTTCCGACTACTCCCCTGTTACTGATGAAAATCTTTCGGATATCGAAGATGGGATGTCCGAGGCTGTCGAGAACTTCCTTCTAGCCGATATTGGAGAAAATGACGCTTCGGAGGCGGGTTCTGCCTACACTCCTCCTTCTTCTACACCTAAAGGTATGTTCATTTATGATCCGGTAGAGCAAGTCAACGACCGCCTTGTCGACTATACGGATGAGGCTGACAGCGAGAGTCATATAGTGGTCTTTGACATGGATAATGATTCGGATGACGACATTGTTTACAGTTATGGAGGCACCATTTATGTAAAAGAAAATCTCGACAATAATCCTCCTTCTTTCGGGCATTATGCCGGCGTGCCGAGACTTTTTGAGGATGATTACTTCATGCCCGAGAGACCAAGTATCAACGGATTCTACAATGGTGAAATCGGGAACGAAGAGGCCAATATTTCATTCAACGCAGACTCGGACATAGTCGGTTACGATGTTTATTATTACGACAATCTTTCCGATATTGATCTTGGGAATTCACCGATTGGAATCATCAGTCTGCTTGCGGATCCGAGTGATGAGGATGTTATATTCCGTGACGGTTCCGGATCGGGTTATGTTCTCGGAGATACTGTTTCCACCAGTTCGCAAGGCCAAGCTTTTGTTACCGACTATAATGATATTTTTATTATTCCGAAAAATACTTCTTATACATTTACGGATGTCTCCAAAGGGTTCGCTCATATCGGATCCGCCTCCGCGAATGCTTTATTAAAAAATTCCTATCTGCGAACACCTGTCTACGAAAACGGCGAGACTATAATTAAAGGTGGCGATCTGATTCATACGCTTGAAGATTCCGAGATTTATCTCGACCTGGAAGATCAGTACACTCTTATTCTTTCCGCAAATACTGTTTTTGCCATCGATACTTATTTCAATTGGAATCTTTCTATCCGGGTTGAAAAAGGTGCGATCGAGATAATCGATACTTCCGAGTCGAATAGAGCCGACCAGCAGACGCTTGTTGACGGAATGCTGATCTACGAAGAGGACATCGTGCAAGGAGATGCCGAAATCGTTCTTGCCGAGGGAGGTATTATCGATCTTGGAGAAGATCAGACTTATTTCTTTAAAAAGCTAACTTCCTCAAGCAATCCAAGTATAGACATAACTCTCGAAAACGGAACCTACTACACTCAAATATGGTCGATAGATGAAAACGGCGCACACTCAACAAGCACCAATACAGTCCTTCTCGCGCCTCAAATCTGTGCCGATGATTCTCCACCTTATCCGGATGCCGGAGCTAGCACAAAAGACCTCGCGATATTCAATACTTTGACTCTTGATGCGAGCGGTTCTTTCGACAGCGAATCCGAAATCCGAGAGTACTACTGGGACACGAATATAGGTGCCGATTACGACGGCGACGGTGTTTCCAACAACGACGCCAACTACTATCACGATCTTGATCCGACTGTCGATTACGACGGAGACGGCCTTTCCGCCAACGACCGCGACGATCCTTATTATGAAGTCGGCCCTTATGATGAGGCCGGCACACATCAAGTCGCGCTTTGGGTCACAGATGAAGCCGGGAACGCAAGCTCACAACTTACCACGATCAATGTTTTCGTCCCGGATATCTTCATAGACCATGCTTCCACCGAGACAGGCATCGTAACCGGCCACGTTGATCCTGAGATCGTCGATATGCCGTTTATTTTGATCCGCGATAGAGATTCCGTTATCACTCAAATAATCACAGACGGCGCGACAGGCAGCGGCAAATACTTCACTGCCGAGTACGGCACTTATGAGATTGCCGATGTCGATATTGAGAGCAGAACTCTTATTTTGAATGGTGACGGTGACCGTGTTGCCGAGTTCAGCCCCGAGACAAGTCAGATCATTATTATTGACGAGCGTTATGCTGTTGATGTGATTGAGGCCGACCTTGATTGGCCGACTCGACTTATTATTTACGAAATCGCCAGCGGCGAGATTCTTCAGAGTATTTTGCTTGTTACTGATCCTAATACCGATGTTGCGATTATCGAAGAGTTCAGCTCTGCAGATCGGGGCGTGCAGGTGAAGGTTGTTTCCGGTAGTTTTGATTTTGAAAGTATCGGGGCGTCCGACCCTCTATTCCCGGGCAGCGTCGAAGTGCTTCTGGATGATGAGCGGCAAGTTCTCATTGCTTCCGATGGAAATATTTATCTTTTGCAGGATGGTTTTGATTTAAATCTTAAAGAGGCGCAAAGCCTGAATGACCCTCTGATTATCGAACTTACTTATGAAGGCAAAACTATTGCCGAGCTTTTGATTTCCACTTCCGATGAGGTTTCCGAATCAACAACAAACGACCTTATGCTCCCCCCTATGTCCGGCGCAGATGTTGATCTCGGGAAAGATTCCGACGGAGACGGTATTCCGGACGACACCGAGATTATTTACGGGCTTAACCCGCTTGATCCTTCCGATGCGAATCAGGATAACGATGGAGACGGACTTTCTAATCTTGATGAGGCCGCGCTCGGTACAGACCTTAACGATTCCGATTCTGATAACGATGGTCTTTCCGATTACACCGAGATTGAGAACGGGCTTGATCCTCTTTTGGAAGTTGATGAGCCTTTCGCTGATATTGAGATTGATGATCCTCTTTTCCTTGATGTTTATGATCTTGCCGGAAAAGGCGTTTTGTCCGGCTACGAGATTGATGGCGAGAACTACTTCCTTCCGGATCAAGAGATCAAAAGAGCTGAATTTGCCAAAATTATGCTTGCTATCTTGTGTATTGTACCGCGAGAGGAGGCTTACTATCCGCCTCAAGTGTTCAATGATATTTCTGATGTTAACGCTTGGTATTACGATGAGACCAAGGAGTCTTATTTGAGAGGATTTATTACGGGTTATCTTGCGGAAATCGATGTAAACGGCATGGCCCCTTTCAAACCGGGAGAGACCATTACACGCGCCGAGGCTGCTAAGATTATTCTTGAGGCTTTGAATTCTGAAGGGTTTATTGATCTTGGAGAAGTTGAGGCCGGTAATCCGTGGTGGGATCCTTACATTGAAATCGCTCAAGATATTTCTCCTTATTTAATTACAGATCCGGCGGGAGAGGAGCATTATATTTTGACGCAGGAGGAGGCCCTCGATCCGCTACATGAAGTAACAAGGTATGAGTTTGTTGAAATGTCCGTAAGGGCTTTGAAAGCTTATAACTGTTACCTTGTCGATACTGACGGAGACGGGCTTTATGATTGGGATGAGGAGCATATTTACGGGTCTGATCCTTTTGATCCGGATACCGATGATGGAGGAGTTTGGGATGGAGTTGAAATAGGAAGGGGCAGTGATCCTCTTTATGCGCCGGATGATTATCCGCAGAAAATTGAAGCTGAATATTCGGGCGGAGACCTTCTTACCGATCTTGCTTCCGGAATATATTTCGTAAGCGACGAATGTTTGACTTGTCCATGTCCTTCTTCAATCGAAAATGGCCAACAGATAACTGACGGTGATATTATCTACTCTGCAATTACAAACTCAAGTAATACCGAGTTCTATTCCGTAAGTAACCTTTATCAAGTTAATAACTAACAGTGAACAGTAAATGGTTGAAAATTTTGAGTGAGTTTAAAGAGTTTTTCGTGTTCGGAATTGTTGTTTTGGTGCTCAGTATTGTTGTTGATTTGAGTGTTATCAGTCTTGCTCAAGAAGAGGAAGAGGCAGTGGCTGAGACCGGAGATTATGAGTGTTACGGTGATGTTCTCGAGGTGATAGCGGAGGCTGACGAAGATTTGACAGCTTTCCTGAGCGACTCTTTCACAAGCGCCGAGCCTACTTCCGAAATTATCGATTCCGTTTTGGAAAAATATTATAACGACTATGTTTCCACCGTTCAAAACGCGATAATGGAAGCTATGATTTTTGAGGCCGGGGATTCCGGCACGTTGGTTGCCGATAAAGCCGCGGTTTGTTTGGATTTGGCGCAAAAACATATTTCTTCAAATGCGGAAATCATGAAAACGCAGATCAGATCAAGTGCTTCGGCCAAGAAGACAACTGCGCTTTTGGATGAGTACAAATGGATAAACGAACGACTTTCGGACATGTTAATGAGAGTTTCAGAGATGCGCGGACAGTTCATCAAAATCAAGGATTCCCTGCCCGGTTTTACTAAAAATTGCGTAAAAGGTTAATATGAAAAAAATACTTAAAAACTGGAGGATCACGACGGCTGTTTTGTTGCTGGCAATTTTCCTTAACTGGCAGATTATCGAGGCTGCAACAGATGATTCGAGCAAATACTCGAGCGATCATTATGATACTTTTTACGATTCGGTCACGGCCTATCACACGAACATCAATGATATTTTTAATAAAAGATTGGAGCTGCTTGTAAGCGGAGAAGGAGAAAGAGAGGTGCCTACTGCTTGTTCGGAAGATAATGTCACAACTTACTGCGTTGCCGAGGCTGTCACCAAGGAGTATATCGAGTTCACGAAAGGAGTAGACACATTTTCTTATGTTATTGATGTTGAAGACGGGAAAAAATATTTGATCGACGATTTGACACAAATAATGTCTGACCGAGCGACTATTATCGACCTTGAGAAAGAGGCGGCTTATAAAGCGATGGACATGACTCTCGCAATCTATAATGAGTTCCAAATAATGTATCCGATTCATTTGGAGTACGAGGCCACTATCGAGGCTCTCGAATCTTATAATAAACAGCTTTCAAAATGGCGTGATGCACTCTCGGAGTGGCCGACAGATTTCATCGATGTTTCAACAAATAAATGTAGCTAATGGAGAAAAGTTTCGATCAAAAATGGGGCTCAAAGATACTGATAGGCGTATGTCTGTTGGTAGCTGCAGCAACATATTTGCAGTCGGCTTCCGCCAAAGACGAACCGAGCCTTATGGAAATTTTTACGGAAGAGATCTCGGAATCCGTTTATAAAGAGTCCGGCCTTAGCCAAGCCCCAACCTGGAAAACCGTTTTTAAAAAAGGGAAAAAGAACGGCCGACACATGTACCTGATGGTTTACCAGAACTCAAAAAAAGGTCCGATTGATGCGGCTATCGCCACAACTGCGGAGCGTTTTGATTATAAAGAAGATGATATGAGAGATATTTTGAGTGGAGATATTTATCTCATTACCGATTACGCTTCGATGAATATCGAGGATGCTTCTTTTGAATTTCTGAAAATAAAAAATTATTACAACAATGAACTTACTGTCGAGGAAATGAGAAGCGAGTTTGAGAGCACTTCTTTGGCTCAGGAGATTTTTGTCAACGGGGACACTTCCGATTCGGGGTTTGATTTGATTGTTGATCTGCAAACTATCGAATATATTCTTTTTCACACTTCAAATACTGTGGGGTATGGC
Organism: Patescibacteria group bacterium; assembly: GCA_018816885.1. Classification (GTDB taxonomy): domain Bacteria; phylum Patescibacteriota; class Gracilibacteria; order UBA1369; family UBA12470; genus JAHIUS01. The sequence goes on from JAHIUS010000051.1 coordinate 39,635, forward strand.
GGAGGCGGCGGTCTGGGCTTCGGAGGCGGTGATGATGACGGCGGCATACCCGCGCTTGAAGATCCCAATCAAAATGAATCCGGCGGAAGCGGTACTGGCGGAATCTACACACCCGATATCGTATTCTTGGGGGATCCGGATCAAGATGGAGATATTGATAATAAGGATGTTTGTTTTGAAGACAGTAAGCTGAGTAACGCCTTCTCCGATTTTCTTGCTGAAAACGAGGATGGAAATGAGAACGATGAGGAGAAAGATGGTGAAGGCGGCAACGGAGGAGGCGACGGAGACCTTTCCGGCGATGACAATATCGATTTCGAACTTGACGCCCCCCAGCCCGGCGATTGGGGCCGCCCTGATCCGTGTAATGAATTCTTCTGTTTGGAGATAAACTTTGTTGAGGCGGATGATGAACCGGAATATTACGAAACCGATAACTGTATCGACTGTCATTTCACTTTTATAGTTGAACTTCTTAAAGAAACCACCTCTCACGACCTCGGAGGAGGCAAAGTAACCGGAAATATGATGGAGGATGCCACTTGTAAAGATGACGGCCTTAAAGTCAATCCGAGCATCCAAGTGTTCCCTATCGCCAGCCCTGTCCCCACCCCTCCGAATGACGAGATTATATCTGTTATTTCCGAGAAAAGCATTGAGTTTATTCAACAGATTTATGCCGAGTACGAGACCAAAGAAACCTTGGAAGATGATCCCGAGGAGCTTGCCGAGCAAGCGGAAGAGGCCGAGATGAGCGTTGCTGATGAAAACGCCATGATTGTCGCCAACATACAAGGTGATAACCTATCTCTGGTCGAGGCTACAGACCTTACTATCAGTTTGACCGAGGAAGCTTTTAGGGCACGGGAAGAAGCTATCACCGAATTTTCTTTTGAAAATCAACTCAATGATATAACTTCAATGTATCAGGCTCTTTCTTACGAAATGGATCAGATGAATGTATATTTCTCTTCCATATACGACATGATTTTGGCTCTTTACGATGGCGATGATGCTCCCCTGCCTGAGATCCAGTCCAAAGAATATAAAGACAATTAGATGCTGAAAAAACTTACAATTTGGATTTTGATTCTAACTATTCTTGCAGGGATTGGAGGGTCTATCGTTTTGGCCCAAAATGACGCTCAGGATGATTTCGAGGAGATGGGGGAAGAGATCGGAGAGGAATTTATGGAAGATATGGAAGGCCTTATTCCGATCGATATCGCTTGCGCCAAGCAGTATCCCGTTTACCTTGCTTCTCTAATTGATTTAAATAATTTCTCGACTTATTGGGTTGATATTTTCGTGAAAAACTTCTGCCATTTGCAGGCTATTTTTGAAATTGATGATAAAATCGATGAGATTCAGCAAGATATACGCGAGGCTTATTACGCGTGTGAATCCGATAAGGCTTCCGAATACTGGGATGAGTATGTAAAGACAACCATGGAGCTGTTTTTTGTTCGAAATTTGATACCTTTTGATACAAGACCTCTTCTTTCCAAAGATACGGAACGAGTTATGGGATCCGTTTATAAAAACATTGACGGCCAGCTTTATAATGACATGTGGGAGGAGTTTGTTGAGAAAAAGGCTTGGGTGAATTCCGAGGAATTTATAGAGCTCTTTGAGCAGTTCAAGGATGAATACGAGGATAATTTGGAAGGTTTTGTATTCTGTGTTGAAGACAGTTGGGGCGCGATTATCGAGAAATGGGAGGATTTGACGAAAACTTTTGCGCAATTGAAGCTTTCCGATGAGGAAAAAGAGTTCGACCTGGGCGAAGCCAAACCGCCGGACGTAAAGTTCAGCGCCAAGTCATCTGCAGCCGAGCAATTACAAAAAAATATTGATGCGACCAAGAAAGAGCTTGCCGAGTTCAAGCCCTCCATATATGTCAGTGACTCTTATACGGGAGGAAGTTCCGTCGCTTATTTCGATGAATATGCGGATGAGATCAGAAACTATGCAATTGCCGTTACCGAAGGTGATCTTTTGGACAAATACAGGCTTCTGTACGGAGCCGGATCGGAAGTTTCTTACGGATTCACCGAAAAACTTAAGGATTTTCAGACTATCTTAAACGCTACATCGAAACCTGTGATTGTTGAGGCGAAGAAGCAGAGTCGGAAGGTTTCTAAGAAGCAATGCGGAGATTAGGTAAATTTATTATTTCGCTCTCGGTTGATGTTTCTCTTTTTTGCTTCGCAAAAAAATAGAAGCCCCAAATGTTCGCTCAACAATAAATTCACCTTCTACCGTTTAAATGTCTGTTTTACTTGGTATACGGAAAATCTCGAAATAAATCCAGAAGCTATAATTGCTTTGGTGCTCTTCGAGCAGGCTAGTTTTTGTGCTGGCCTTTGGCCGCACTGCTTCGCAAAAAAAACAGAAGCCCCATTTGTCACGTTTTTCCCCGGGGATTTTCGTGATTTATGGCTATTTTGTGGTGTGGCAAGAGCCGGCTCTTTCTAGAAAACAAAAGCTTGGCAAGACAACTCTTGACGCATTTAATGTTACTGTGTTGATTGGTCCCGGGACCAATCACAAATTTTCCTCTGCATATGTCAAATGCAAAAATCCCCTGAGAATTTCTCTGAGGATGATTGCCGGTAAGATGCGTAGATTATTACCTCCTAACTACAAAAGACAGGATGGTGCCTTTGTAATTTCCTTTCAAAACTGCTCCTTTGATAGATCCGTGTTTGCGAGTTTCTTCTTGGAGCGACATTGGGATTTCGTGTCTGCAGTATGGACAGAGTTCCTTTTTACTGGAGATTGATTTTCCGCATTTCAGGCAGTTGAGAAGCATGGTTTGGTTTTTGTTTTAAACGTAGTATTTGTCGAGGAATTTATCGAGGTCTGTTTCTTTTATTCTGTAAATTCGCCCGAGTTTGATTGCTTTTAGTTTTTTTTGTTTGATGAATTTTAGGACAGTAAGGTGGTGTACCTGCAAGATCTTGGCCACTTGCTCTGGTGTCATTAGACGGCTTCCCATCTGGTGCGTTTAATTTTATTTAATTCTCTTATATTTTACTATGTTTCAGCGAGTTTTACAAGTTTTTGTTTTTGTTTTTGTTTGCGTGTTAGATTTTAGCATGTTTTATACTAATTGGAAGTGTTTTGTTGTTTTTGGATTGCGTTTGTGGGTTTTTGTTTTGTTTTATTAAAAAGCATTAAACTTGAGTTAATTCTATTAAATCTAGTTAAAGCGTCTAGCCTGTTGGGAAACAATCAATTTGCTTTGAGTTTTTTCCCTGGTATGATGCTTCCCTATGGAAAATCCACGACAACCCGACAAAAAGCAGGAAATCGCACAAGCTCTCTATGATTATGTGATCGCTCTCTTTGGCACGTTAGAGCTGGAAGTTTCTGAAGATCACTCTTATTACAGCCAAGCCTTTTTTTCTAAATTGTTAGGACAAAATGTTTTATTTGAACTTTATCCACAGAAAAAACGTTTAACGGTTGGGGTTATGGGAGAATATCTTTATATCCCCATGGAACCTAATACTCCTGCTTATAATGAAGTATTGAGTTATTACAAACAGCAACATGCTGAATTTAGAGGAGGCCAACCTCTTACCGTTAATTCCATAGCCCTGGAATTAGATCCTGAAGGATTAATTGTAGAGGGCGGTAATTCTGGCTTAACCTGTAGCTTTTATGGGCGTTTTACATTTGAAAAACATCAAGGTAAAAGAGGGTTTTTATTAAGTCACTTCAAGCTTGGAGAGATAACCGATGAAACGGCAGACTTAATTGAAAATTTATTACTGGCTAAGATTGCAGAAATTATTATAGATGTAGCTAATAATCCTAATATTCTTGATACTAGTCTTGTATTACTTGCTTCTTCTTTCAAAGAATCTACTGCTAATTTAGTTATGTCACTTGATACCCCTAATGCTCCGACAGAACCTGATCCAGATATCTTGCGCGCCCTCGAAGAAGACGACCCTACTCTTTTGGAGTCTTGAGTCTATGATCTTGAGTCTATGATCTTGAGTCTATGATCTTGAGTCTATGATCTTGAGTCTATGATCTTGAGTCTATGATCTTGAGTCTATGATCTTGAGTCTATGATCTTGAGTCTATGATCTTGAGTCTACTACAACCCCATCTTCTTGAGCCAAACCCCGGTATAAGATTTTTTCACCTTGGCGACTTCTTCAGGAGTACCTTCAGCAACGACAAGTCCCCCATCATTACCACCTTCGGGACCGAGATCGATTACATAATCAACAGATTTGATGACATCAAGATTGTGTTCAATTGCGAGAACCGTGTTGCCTTTGTCCACAAGCTTCTGCAGAACGTCCAGCAGGCGCTTCACATCGTCGAAATGAAGCCCTGTAGTGGGTTCGTCGAGTACATAGAGGGTTTTTCCGGTGGAACGCTTGCAAAGCTCTGTAGCGAGCTTAATTCTCTGCGCTTCACCTCCGGATAGAGTTGTGGCTGATTGGCCGAGGTGGATATAGCCGAGACCGACTTCCGAGAGGGTTTTTAGCTTGGTTTTGACTGACGGAATCGCTTTGAAGAATTCGAGGGCTTCGTTCACCGTCATATCTAGCACGTCCGCGATGTTTTTGCCTCTGTAGCTGACTTCCAGGGCTTCCGCGTTATAGCGGCGGCCTTTACAGACTTCACAACTTACATAAATGTCCGGCAGGAAGTGCATTTCGATCTTTTTCATTCCGTCTCCCTGGCAGGCTTCGCAACGGCCTCCTTTTACGTTAAAGCTGAAACGTCCGGGTTTGTATCCTCTGAGTTTGGCTTCCGGTGTTCCTGCGAAGAGGTCGCGGATGTCCGTGAAGACTCCGGTGTAAGTTGCGGGGTTGGATCTTGGTGTTCTCCCTATTGGCGACTGGTCTATGTTGATTATTTTGTCCAAGTGCTCGATTCCGCGGATATCTTTGTGGCCTCCCGCTATCACTTTGGATCTATTGATTACCGAGGCAACTTTTTTGACGAGGATTTCGTTGATCAGCGTTGATTTTCCCGAGCCGGATACTCCCGTTATCCCGATAAAAGTTCCGAGCGGAAGTGTTGCGTCGACATCTTTCAGGTTGTGTTCGCAAGCGCCGATGATTTGTATCTTTTTACCGTTTCCTTTGCGGCGTTTTTTGGGGATTTCGACTTTTTTTCTTCCGGAAAGGTAGCTTCCTGTTACAGACTCTTTGTCCAAGAGAATTTCTTTGGGTGTTCCTTCAAAAGTTACCTCCCCGCCGTTCTTCCCCGCTCCCGGACCAATATCTATGATGTGGTCTGCGGCAAGCATTGTGTCGATGTCGTGTTCCACTACGATTACCGTGTTGCCGAGATCGCGCAAATTGTGAAGGGTTTTTATGAGTTTTTCGTTGTCGTTTTGGTGAAGTCCGATTGAAGGTTCATCAAGGACATACAAAACCCCTACCAACTGTGCTCCGATTTGTGTTGCGAGCCTGATTCTCTGGGCTTCTCCTCCCGACAAAGTGTTTGCTGCACGGTTTAGCGTTAGGTATGAGATACCAACATTATCCAAGAATTTCAGTCGATTTCCGACTTCTTTCAGAATAGGTTCGGCGATCTTGGCTTCCGTTTCGGTAAGTTTGATTTTTCCGAAAAAGTCATGAGCTTCATCTATCGAGAATTCCGTTAGATCGATTATCGATTTGCCGTCTACGGTTATTGCCAGCATTTCCGGCTTCAGTCTCTTGCCCCCGCAAGAAGGGCATTTGAGGATGCGCATGAACTCTTCGATCTTTTTACGAACATAGTCCGAATCTGTTTCGAGATATCGTCGTTCCAGGTTTGGGATTACTCCTTCGAATTTTGTTTTATATTCGCCTTCGAACTTATTTGAGCCGTTCCCATTCCCCGTTTCCACCGTATAAAGCTCCGCTCCCGTCCCATAAAGAACTTTCTCAATATCCGCTTCTTTCATCTTTTCCACAGGAATATCTATTGAAAACTTGTGCTTCCCGGAAACCGCTTGAAGAATCTTGTTGTACCAGGTTAAATGTGATGTTGTTGTTGACCAGGGCATTATTGCTCCTTCACTGATTGAAAGTTTTTTGTTCGGGATTATAAGGTCGGGGTCAACTTCGAGCTTGGTTCCGAGTCCGTGGCAGGTTTCGCAAGCGCCGTGAGGGCTGTTGAAAGAGAAATTCCTCGGTTCGATTGCCGGCAAACTTACGTTGCAGTCCGCACATGCGAAGTTCTCTGAGAAAACTTGTTTTTCTCCTGTTTCGTGATCTTGAATTACCATTATTCCTTCTCCGTATTTGAGCGTTGTTTCTATCGAGTCTGCAAGTCTTGTTCTGCTTGGATTCGGAAGATCTATTTCTTGACCTGATGACAGTTTTTTTGTTTTCTTTTTAAAATCTTTCACCACTAAACGATCGACAACTATCTCGATCGTATGTTTTTTCTTCTCATCGAGCTCCGGAACTTCCAGAATCGTATAAATTTCACCGTCAACTTGGGCACGTACAAACCCTTCTTTTTTCATCTTTTCAAAAACCCTCTCGTGACGACCTTTGCGGTCTACCACAACAGGTGCGAGCAGGAGAACTCTGCGGCCTTCATCCATCGCCGCAACATGCTCAAGAATTTCGCTCGTATTTTGGCGAGTAATCGCCTTTCCACACTTGGGACAGTGAGGGTGGCCGATTTTTGCAAAAAGAAGTCTTAGAAAATCGTAGATTTCGGTTACAGTTCCCACCGTTGAACGCGGATTGCGACTTGCAGTCTTCTGATCTATGGAAATTGCGGGCGAAAGCCCTTCTATCGACTCAACTTCCGGCTTTTCCATCAACTGAAGGAATTGCCTGGCATAAGTAGAAAGACTTTCCACATACCTCCTCTGACCTTCTGCGTAAATTGTATCGAAAGCAAGCGAAGACTTCCCCGAACCTGAAAGCCCGGTAATTACAGTCATCTTCTCTCGCGGAATCTTAACACTTATGTCCTTCAAGTTGTGGATTCTGGCTTTCTTTACATGGATATAATCAAAAGACATGTTTGGAGATTAGAGACTGGAGATTAGCCGAAAAATGATACGCTTTTTTTACAAGACTGACAAGCTTTTCCTAATCAGTTAATCCCAAAACATCTTGGTCCCAACTCTCTTATACTCGATGTGAGATCTTTTTAAAGCCAAAAGATAGGTCAAAATCGCATATCCGAAAACAAGGAACGGAACCATAAAGAATGTGAAATTCATCTCAAGCATCACGTTGAAAAGCGCGTGAAGCACAACGGCATAAAAGAGTCCTTGGGTAACCTTTTCCTGGGCAAAAAGAGCTCCTCCATCGAAGTTAAGCACCTTATGCAGCAGCTTCCTGAGACGGCCTCTTTTCTGCTTAATTTCCTGCTGATAAATCGGCTCGGCGAAGTAAGCCAAACCATAGTAATAGCCGTAAATTCCCGAGAATAATATGTGAGCAAATGTCGAGAATATCGACCGAAAAATGAACGAAATATAAAGCGTATCGATACCCTGATACTGCCAGATATAGAAGAAATACATGATGTTTTCCACAAACGCGAATCCGAGAGCTGCGACTATGCTGAGCTCAATCGCATCATCTATGTTTTTCAACCTGCCTTTATCTGTTGCGTCTACTGCGAGGTGTTTCGCGTACTCCTCGATCATCCCTACCAAGAGAAACCCCAAGAGGACTCCAAGCGGCAATATTGCTATATTCGTGAACCCGAAAATGTCGCCTCCAAACCTGTCAAAATAGCTAAACAGGTTCGCATCCGGAAAGTATTTCCAACTTGCTTTATAAAGAAGAATCGGTGTTACGGATACCATCCCCGCGATAAAGGTTATCAGTACTGTCGACATCGGTTCTTTTCTTTTTTTCAGGAAAATCCACGCCCATATAATGGCGGGAACTGATGCCAGGAGCATACAGATCAGGACTTTTGCGAGATGTGGGGAGATTGATTGTAGCAAGTATCAGGTATTATGTATCAGGTATGGTGGTGTTTTGCCTGGCGGCAAAACGGCTTTGATTGATAGTGAGGCGCGCAAACGTGAATTCTTCCCGTTGCGCGTGCCGTCAATCTTGGTATTATAACACAAATACGTGGATTTAACAATGCCTGCGTTGTGTTTTTCAGCCCGGTAATCACCTTTTATGTTACCTTTTAATCCATAGATTTAACCTCTCCACCTTCCACCTCAAGCACCCTAATATCTCCCTCAAACCTTCCCAGGTGTTCTCGGCAAGTTGTTGTTAGGAATGTTTGATGGTTTAGGACAGCTTCGATCAGGCGTCCTTGCCTGTGATGGTCCAATTCGGAGAAGACATCATCGAGCAATAGAACAGGTTTTTGACCTATTTTCTCGCGCAAGAATTCCAGTTCGAGCAGCTTGAGTGCCAAGATTGCGGTTCTGCACTCCCCTCTTGAGCCGTACTCCTTGAGTTCGTGTTTGCCGGCCATCACTTGGAAGTTATCTCTGTGCGGACCGAAATGTGTTGCGAATTTGCGTAAGTCGCGGTCGTAATTTTCCTGCAGGCGTGTTAGGTACTCTTGTTTTGAGGTTGGAATTTCCGTTTTGTATTTGAGCTCGATTTCGTCTTTTGTATCGGCGATTTCTTGGTAGGTCTTTGGGAGTTTTTCTGAGAAAAAATCTATTATTTCTTTGCGCCTACCCCAGATTTGGAGCCCGAGTTCTGCGAGTTTTTCATCCCAAATTTGCAAGTGGTCGCGGCTGCCGTTCCCGCAACGGATCATTCGGAGTGTTTCGTTGCGGTTTTTGAGGGCGCGAGAGTAAGTAACGAGTGATTCGAGAAACCCCGGGAAAGCTTGAACTGCCATGAGGTTTAAATAGCGGCGTTTGCGTTCGGGTTCGCCGGTTATTATGCGAATATCCGATGGAACGAATAAGACTACTGCGAGGTGGTGGAGATATTTTCTGCTTTCCACTACTGTGCCTTCTTTTTTGAGGCGTTTTTGTTTGTTTGGGGCGGATGTGAAACCGATTTCCAAGTTGTGCTCCCTTTCTTTATCTTCCAGTTTGCATGAAATCCTTCCGTGCTCGCGATCCCACATTATTGTGTCTACGAATCTTTTTGTTCTGAAAGATCTTGTTATTGCAAGAAAATAAATTGCTTCGAGAAAGTTGGTTTTCCCTTGGGCGTTGTCTCCCAGGAGGACTGTGAGTTTCTTTTTCGGATCAAAATCCACCTCGAGTTTTTCGAAGTTGCGGAAGTTCTCCAGTTTTAGGTTTGAAAGGATCATAACGCTTCAATAATATCACACAGCCCCTGAAAAAACCTATCTATATGCGCTTTTGTATGCCTTCTGTTGGTAACCGCCCATAAGATATCATCCCGAAAAGAATATCCTATGAATTCACCTTGGACTCTATCCTCGCCATTATTTATCTCTCTTGCTATGTGTCCCGTATTTTTTGTTGTAAAAGCTATCACATTGTTATCTGACGGCAATATTGAGAAATAATCCGGATGCGACTCCAACAATGACAGCAGGTAATTACGCATATCTATGACTTTTTGGCGTTCTTCCCGGAACCACTCTACCCCCCTTGTTTGCAAAGTCCCGAAAAAAGCACAAGTTGAAGTCCCATCGCGCGACACCAATGTGGAAGCTCTTGCCTGGAGTTCGAGTCTTCTTGATAAGATTTCATCCTCGGGCATAGAAACCCAATCCATACCCGCAATAATCGCAAGATGATAAAGATTCCTTACAAAAAACAGCGTTCCCCCATCTGTCGAGCCAACTTTTTGAGGGTTCACAATCAAAGCATCTATCGGGTTGGAAAAATCGATTTCGTTCGCTCTGTCCTGCGCCCACATATTGAATCCGTGAGGCGCCGCATCTACCAGATGAAACGGTCTTTCTATATCTTCCGGCCTTTTTTCTTCGATCATCTCTATAATTCTCGATATGGCTTCTACCACTCCTGTTGTTGTTCGCCCTCCCAACATGAAGTTTAGAGCTATTTTTCTTTTTGACCTATAAATTTCATCGATTATTTCTTCGAGATCTTCCCGGTCATTGTAATAGAGGGCTTCCGTTCTTTTGACGGTTCTTTCTATTAGAAAACGAGCTTCTTCCGAGGCAAGAACCACCTCATTGTCATCGTCTGTCAGTGCTATTTCCACAGCGTGCTGAATTGCGGAAGTACAGCTCGGCAGTACAAGCCCACCACGCATTCCCTCACTGCATCCGAACATTTCTTGTCCCATTTTTTGAATGTTCGCGTCTATGTACTCTGCGCCTCCTTCATAAGTGAAGTGGCTGAACATATCGCAGCCATATTTTTCCTGTACGCGAGTTCTGAGCCTGATTGTTAAGTCGTAAGGATCTGTTGGATAAAAAGCGAACGACCTGCCTAAATTCGGTCTCATGCGGTTTCTCCCCAGATAAGAATCAATTTCCGCGACTGCAGCTTCCTCACCTATTCCCCACTGTATATTTTGATTATTCATGATTGTAAAAAATTTAAGAAATACAAAAAACCTTTCTGCGGGAGAAAGGTCTATTATTTCTAAATTCTTACATCAGTTAGCGACCCTGTTCTCACGCGAGACAAGGCTTCTTCTTTGAATCAAAATTTATAAAATCGTGCGGGTTCATGGGCATACTATACTGGCTTATGGCTCTTTAGTCAAACATTTTCAACTTACCACGGTATACGAGCACACATGTATTGACTTTTGTCAAATCGCGTGTATAGTTGGGCCATGTTCCCATCAATGCGCACAATTAATCTCCTGCTACTCCACACAAAAGGTGTGAGGTAGTTTAGTGCGCTTTCAAAATAGTTATTCTGCCCCCGCCTTTAATGCCAGACGGAGGTTTTTTGTAATTTTTTTTCATAATGAACGAATACAACAATATCAGAAATCAGGCTTGTCCTAATGAAGAGTGTCCTTTATACGGGGTAAAAGTTCCCAATAAAGTGGTGATTCACAGCCTAAAAGATAGCCGTTTTCAATGTTCGGAGTGTAAAAAGACTTGGGTCGGGCACAGGGAAAGCTTTATCTATCGCTTACACTCTCCAAAAGACAAGGTTGAACTGGCGCGTCTGCTCATAGCAGGCGGTGTTAGTGTTCGCAAGGCTGCAAAAGAAGTTTGCGTAAGTCCCAGCACCGTTCAACGTTGGAAATCATTTATTCTTTAATCATAATTATCATGAACGAATCAAAAAAAATCAGGGAGATGCCGGAGCCGGATGAAAGGTTTTTTCAAAAAGCTTCTGGGATTGGAGAGGCTGTAGAAGAAACTACTAAGGATGAATTTGGGCGATGTATAGATTTTTTTATCGAAAAAATTCAGAAGGCGTTAAGTGATTCTCAAGAACCTCGAGCTTTCGTAGAGGCCGAAATTGAAAATCTAGCCTTACAAAGAAAAGGTGATTCTATAGAAGCTTATCGCAAAAGAAGGATAGCAGGTTTGGAAAATGATTCATTTGGCCATAATATAACCGCATATGTGACAAGAGAAGGACGAGATAATTGTGTTCAACAACATGATGGTATCTTTTTTGAAGATTTTGAAGAATTCCAGGACGATATATATATGCTAAAGTTGCCTGAAGGCGATTATTCGGGTTCTAGTCATTTTGACTCTGGTGATGATGAAGTACTATTAATGGCCAAGAAATATGGAGAAGTATTGGTTGACGGATCTCGATATTTCCACATGGGATTCCATCATGTTATAAGAATCGAAGGTGAAGACAAATTATGGCAAAACCCTGCATATACTTGGTCTGGAGAACTTTTACACCCTGAAGAAATTCAGGAACAAGAAAAGTGGTATGATAATTATAAGCGGCGTGAAAAAGCAAGCAAAGACTGGATAGAGTCAGGAGATCTCCCATAACCTCGAATCCTCTCAAACATTGACGACTCCCTCTTTTAGATGTACTTTTTTATTGCTTTAGCGTTCGTATTGCGGACCAAGCATTAAGGAAGTCGTCTTAACAGAGAGAAGAGGCCTTGGCTGGAAGCCTCTTTAGGACAGACCCTCAATGTACCACCCGCAAGAGCTGAAGAGACAATCAAAATGAGAGCCCCAATCCGGGGAAGTTAGGTGGAACCGTCCGCATTATGTTGGGCCCTAGCAGATATGTTAGGGTTTTTATATTTTAAAATTAAAATTATGTCTAAAAACAAAAAAACATTCGACCTCGGAGCTCGCCGCCATTCGTGCGCGCACGTTCTGGCTCAAGCTGTTCTTGAGATGTTCCCTGAGGCAAAGTTGGCTATCGGCCCTTCCATTGAGCATGGGTTTTATTATGACTTCGATCTGCCGCGCACACTTATTCCGGAGGATTTGCCGCTTATTGAGAAAAAGATGAAGCATATTGTGAAGCAGGCGCAGAAGTTTGAGAAAAGGGATGTTTCTATTGCTGACGCTAAGAAGATCGCGCAGAAGGCAGGGCAGGATTATAAGGTTGAAATGATTTCCGATTTGGCTGAAAAAGGCGAGAAGGAAGTCTCTTTTTATGAAAATCTTGACGTCAAAGGTGATATCAAATTTGTGGATATGTGCATCGGGCCGCACATCGATCATACAGGTCAGGTTGGGGCTTTTAAATTAACAACTATTGCGGGAGCTTACTGGAAGGGTGACGAGAAAAACAAAATGTTGCAGAGGATTTATGGAGTGTGTTTTGAAAACCAAAAAGAGCTGGATGAGCACCTGAAACTGCTTGATGAGGCTAAAAAGAGGGATCATCGCCGTCTCGGGAAGGATCTCGATTTGTTCAGCTTCCATGAGGAAGGACCGGGATTCCCTTTCTGGCACGCGAAGGGTGTGGCACTTTTAGATCAGCTCAAAAAACATTGGTACAAACTGCATCGACAGTACGGATACGAGATTATTTCCACACCGATAATTTTGAATGAGGATCTCTGGCACAGGTCGGGGCACTGGGACAATTATAAGGAGAATATGTACTTCACGGATATTGACGAAACTGCGTTCGCGGTTAAGCCGATGAACTGTCCGGGCGGCATGCTTGTTTATAAGACTCGTCGTCGTTCTTATCGCGATCTACCGATGAGGAGCGGGGAGCTTGGGCTTGTCCACAGGCATGAGAAGTCGGGGGTTCTTCACGGTTTATTCAGGGTGAGGTCGTTTACTCAGGATGATGCGCATATTTTTTGCCGGGAAGATCAGGTTAAAGAGGAGCTCAAAAAGGTTATGGAGCTTACCGAGAAGCTTTATGAGCCTTTTGGTTTTAAATATCATGTTGAACTTTCCACCAGACCGGAGAAGGCTATCGGGTCGGATGAAGTTTGGGAGACTTCGGAGGCTATTTTGAAGGAAATTATTGAGGAGTCGGGGCTTGAGTATCAAGTTAATGAGGGTGATGGGGCTTTTTATGGGCCGAAAATCGATTACCACATCAAAGATTGTATCGGGCGGACTTGGCAGTGCGGGACTATTCAGTTGGATTTCTCGATGCCTGAAAGGTTTGACCTGGAATATACCGGCGAGGATGGCAATAGTCATCGTCCTATCATGATTCATCGCGCTCTTTACGGTTCGCTTGAGCGTTTTGCGGGTGTTTTGATTGAGCATTACGGCGGGGCTTTCCCTGTTTGGTTGGCTCCCGTGCAGGCGAGGATTCTTCCTGTATCGGAAAAATTCATGGATTACGCGGAGAGCGTTTACCGTGAGTTATATGACGCTGGGGTTCGGGTTGAAATGGATCGCTCAGACGAAAGTTTGGGTAAGAAAATTCGCAATGCCGAGCTTGCAAAGGTTCCTTACATGCTTGTAATCGGTGAAAAAGAGGTTACGAGCAAAAAGATCGCGGTGAGGGATTATGAGACTAAGGGGCAGGAGGAAAACAGTGTTGCAGGGTTTGTTAAGCTGCTTGATTCTTAGACATTTGCTTCCGGTTCCAATTTTGTTTGGCCTCCCTTGTTCGATCTGCTACATTCCTGAAATTAGGATTTATTTTTCGCATTCGTTCTTCCATTTCTTCGTGGTCTTTTTTAATCGCTTCGATCATTGTCTTGATATTTGATCGTCCTTTCGTGGTTTGGAATAATCCCCTAAGGAACTCCCCTGTTGCATGGTGCAACTCCTCTACCGTTCCGGGTTCTTTTTTGCCTTTTCCGAAGATGTTGTCGTTGTATGTCGATTTCATTCTTGCCACGAATGCCTGAATTTCTTTTGGAGTCGCCGTCCCAGATTTATTTTGTATAAAGCCGAAATAATCCGGCTCGAGATGCAGAAGGTAACCCTTGGTTATATCCACAAGTTCTTTAGGCGTTGTCGCCCCATTTTCTTTCTCACCGTCCACTTTCGCTCGACCGTACACATCCGTATAACCTTCAACTATACGAGGTTTTTCGTACTCATTCCCTGTCCATCTGTAAAAATCCGGTCTACCCGAATGCATTCTTCCGGATATAATCCCGTCAAATACCGAGTGCATTGTTGCAAAACGAGTTAATTGTGCAATTCCTCCTGTTTCTCCCTCTCCCATATTTTCGAAGTTTTCCGCCAAAACATCCAGATAATTAAGCATCCCTATCGTAGCATTCTGATAACCTGTAGGCGGCATACGATAACCTGTGGCGTTCTGCCCCAAAATCGATTCCGCGGTCTTCGCGTTCATCACTCCCACCCATGCTGTCGCGTCATCATGATCCTGCGGAAGACCTTGAGGAAGTGCTTTATTAACACGCTGGTAAACTCTCGGCAGATGCAGTACATAAGATTGGAACCAGTACTTAAATGCTCCACCCGGCTCATTAATGTCGCCATCTATTTCCGCCCATTTTTTGATATGTTCCATCGTCGGTTTCTCCGATCCTTCCACCTTGGATCCGAAGATGTCTATTACCGGATAGTCATTAATCCATTCACCATTAACACGCGAAGCTATATCTCTAGGCAGCAAACCACACGCAATACCTTGCAGCAAGAAATACAGTTTACTTTCCCCGCTTCCTTTACCGTATTTGATGTCGTAATGAAGCATTTTTTCATAAAGCTGCGGGTCGACTTTCGGCACTCTGTTGTTTCTTTTGTCTTCTTTGTATTCCGCAAGCATACTTTTCAAAAACCTGATCGAACCTCCCGGCATTTCAGCGGTTTTATGACAAAAATTCGTATGCCTCTCCATCTTGGAGTTATGACTGGATTCATTTGTTGAACTCCAAGTTTGGAATGTATCGTAATCCCAGACTACACCTACGGCCTTTCTTAATTTTTTATGAAGCTTACCTTGATGCATAACTTCCGTATCCGGATTGTTGATATTAAAATTAATCGCACTATGCGAGAAGTACATAAGCTGACTCCAAAGCTTCGGATCATCCCACCTGATACGCCCTAAATCTGCGAGAAGATACATACAAGCCTTCATTTCATCCCGATTTCTTGTATTGTACATAACTTCCATCACCTGCCAGGCATCTTTGTTGGAGTAAGCTGTTTTGTATTTTTCGACCATATCCTTCTCGGATTGCTCCTTAATCCTGTCAAATTCGTTACCCAAAGTGGCAAAAGGTCCGGGCAGACCTGAGAAAACCGCGGTTCCAACATCTCCGATCAATCTATCACTCCTTCTCTTGTATCTATCTTTCGTCCACTCAACGAGCCTTTCTCCTATGTGTTTAAAATCATAAAGAGATATAAAACGTAATCTGTATACTTCTTTTTCACTTATCTTATCACCAATATTACTCAAGAAATCGTCTATCTTGTTATTGAATGATTCTATCGACACGATTATATCTTCCGGCTCCGCCAGTTTGCGCTCAAATGCACTTATCATGTCTTCCGCAGAAACGAGTGCGTACCTTACGGTTTTATCGCTGGCTCCCGGATGAGCTGCAATTTTCAAGTAATCAGAGATACCCGGATCAAAATCTTCTTTGTCTTTTGGTAGATTGAAATTTCCTTTCGCATCAAAATAAGCGCTTAAATCTTTCCCCGATTCAGAGTCTATCCCGGTTGTCACGGTTCCCGCCAGATTATCCCAATCCTTTAATGTGCCCAGGATCCCCACCCCATCCATAATGTTTCCGAACTCATCGTAACCCAAAGCTCTAAACTGTTCCTTTTTTCCATCGAGGTCGTCTTTGAAGACGGATTCGATCTTTGATTTTACTTCGCCCTGTATTCTTGATCTTATTTTGGAAATCGGGGCTTTTATCCTTTTTTGGAGCTCATCAGCTTTCTGCTTTGTCTCCCCCATTCGCCTTCTTATATCTTCCGGGTTTGCTTTTTTCGCTTTTTCTTTATCTTTCGCCAAGGCCTTCCCCTCGTCCAAAACATTTCCTATCCCATCAATTAACTTGAGGTGCATACCTATGTCGTCGCCATAATTCTCCTCTTCTTTTACTTGCTTCCATTCTACTTCCGACATACCCACCTCATAGTCTTCATCGAAGATTATCGATGAGTTTCTTAGGAGAAAGAGCTTGAGTTTTTCAGGTGACTGACGGACATCTTTGGTGAGGTCTTTTATTTCTTTATTCAAAACTTCTATTCTAACTTCATACCTTCTTTTTCTGTCAGGATTTGCCCTTCCGAGTCTTATTGTTTTATCCTCTATCATGGACCCCATCACCATCTCCAGCACTCCCGCAATCTCTTCCGAATCTCCGGATTTAATACCTTCTGCAAGGAAGAATGCTTTTAATATGCTTAAAGCTTCTTTGTTATCGCTTACATCTTCTATTTTTCGCTTTAATTCCGATACCGCCTGAGACGGATCCGTTGATATATGCTTGCTTTCGTCCGGTTGCGCTTCATTTATAAGTTTTATTCTTTCTTTTTTGGATTTGCATTTGCGGAGCTTCCGAAGCAATGCAATTTGCCCTTCAAATCTTATTTTATCTCTTTTTGCTGCATCCAGTTTGTGCGACGCGCTTTTTTTAAAGACTTCTTCTATGTCATCCAACTTGTGGAGTGCTGTCGCGTCTATTTCGTCTATAAAGGCTTGTTCCAGTTTTGCTTTTTTCGTGGATGTTTTTGATAAAAGATCTTTTACGATTTCTCTTGCCTCATTCTGCATTCGCTCCCGCGGCAAATCTGTCCCCAGCACTCCCGTTATTTTAGCGAGTTCTTCTTTGAATTTTGACATTTTATCGATAGCAGCACCATCATCCGGTATAAGCCACCACCCACCGGTTCTATCTATCTCTTTTAAAGCTGTTTGCAGGTATTTCTCGAAAGATGTGAGCTCGTTAATTCCGGCCATTCTTTCGTTGAATTTTGTTAAAATCGTATCTTGTTGTCCATCTGCCGACTCTCTGACTCCGCGCAAATCGTCCGACGCCGAGATTTTATCTTTCAGTTTGTATAAATCTGTTATCTCTTGGCTGCTTCTGGTCTCTTCCAGCAGTTGATCGAGATCATCCAGGTTCGGATCCTTTTTATCATCATCGGCTCCTCCTCCGGCATTTGAATTCCCGTCTCCATCTGCATGCACGAATCTATTCTCCTTTGTGAAGGAGTTATTTTCGTTAAGCAGGTTTTGGAGGTTTTTTAAAATCATTTTTCTTTAAGTTTGCTTATGGATTCTTTGACCTGGATTACACCTTGTTCATTTATTTCAAGTTTGTCGACTTTTGATTGGTCGAGTTTGTTCTCATCATTGACCAAAAGTTCAAGCACTTCCTGCTTCTTGCTTGGGTCGCTGAATTTGCTGTTGGCTATCCCGTCACTTAATCGTGTTACCGCCGTGGGTTTGTCGGTTGCGTTAATCGTGATGTCTGTGATGATTTGCTTGGTTTCCTGCTCAGGGGTTGTTGTGTCGGCCGCAGGTTTTTCGGCTGAGGCTGAATTGTCTGTATACTTTTCTCCTTGTGTATCCAATCTGGCAGCATCTATCTTTTCTCTACCATTAGCGTTATACCAATCGCCAAACTTAGACCATTCAAGATCTTTCGGTATATCGACCTTTGACTCTTTCAACATTTCATTGAATACCCTGTAGTCTTCTTTGTTTCTGATCTCTCCTCTAAGCATCTCTCGAATTTTCTTTGATTTCACGGTTGTATCATCTGTATCTTTAAATTCCTTGTACAGAGTTTTGAATCGTTCCGACATTTCCGCATCACTTGGTCCTAAAATATCGTCCGACAGCTTCCTGGCACTTTTCGCCGCCTCAATTCCCGGCCTTTGAGCCATGATCTGAATCGCACCCGTAACCGCCTTCAAACTGTAATCATCCGTTTTCCCATCCTTCGTAGTCATAGGTATAAACGGCAAATATGTAGGCAATGTTGCTGCGAATTTGGCGGCACGAGTGCCGTACTCTTTGATCTTGCCTGTAACGGAGCTTGCGATTGTTTGATCTGCGGCTCCGAATACACCGAGCCAAACTACGGCTACCGCTATCGCGGCTATCAAAAGCTGTTGGATGTCTGCAATATTAGGCGTCAATAGTGCGCCCGTTGAGTCTCCTTTTAGAAGCTCTCCTCCTGTTATTGTCCCAAAACTCGTCTCAATCCCGGCTCCGCTTGTTTGGCTTAATTTTGAAGCCATCAAATATCCTATAGACATCGAAAGCCCGATAATTATCGGCGCCATCAGATGCTTTATAAATCTTTCTCCCAAATTAAGTTCGGACGTATACTGATTGATCTGGGGAACAACCCACGCAAGCACAATAATCGGCGAAAGGGCTATAACAAACCACAGCACAACCAGCCTTGCCAGAAGCACTATAAACAGCGCAATGTATGCAATTCCGAACACGAGATACATGATTATCGAAAATATTGTATTCACTGTCAACCCTTTCATATCGATCTTCCCCTTATTTCCCGAGATGCTTGTCAATTCGTTTAGACCTCCCAGGTTGATTGCCATCACTACTCCTATATTGTTTTGATCCAGTTTTTTGAAAAAATCGTTGGCGAAACTGTTGAATGACGGATAAATCTCCGTCGGTTCGTCTTCAGTCCCGACATAGTTTACTGCACAATCGCTGTCGTAATCTCCAGTTTCCGGATTACCGTTATGACAACAGAACATTTGGCTGAAAACGGTGGCTTTATTGTAATCCCATGCTTCAATGCCGTCAGCTTCCGGAGCACTTTCCGGAGAATCACCTCCCTGAGCCATGCCCGCATCTGCATTTTCTTCAACCACCGAAGTCGGATTGCCGCATATTGTTGCTTCCAGCTGGGCACGCTGCTTATCCGGATCATAATCTTCCACGACCGTGGCCAAATCATAAACAGCCATCGACAAGACATTCGCCGTGTCCAATATGACTTTACAGCCAAGAAACGAGAAGTTCACAACGATAACCGCCACTATGAACTTCGGCATAACCGTCTTTAAAGCGAAACTTCCTTCGCCTCCGCCTCCCCATAAACCCGAGGCCACATTATAAAAAGCGACAATCAAAAGCAAAAATACGAAAACTATGTTCACAATATTTCTTATAACCACCCATATCTCCCTCAACCTTTCTCCTATTCCCGGCCCGAAAATCAGATCGTTATCCATCAGACTTCCGATAAGAAGAAGTATCGGCCAGAAAACCGCATGTACAACGCTAAACATTACATTTATCGCTTTGTTCATTTTCAAAACGACCGTATCAAGCTCTTCGCTGAGCTCCGAAGCTCCAAAAGCCGTATCCGGTACCAGTACAATGATAAGCACCAAGCTTAATATCAGCGCTGCCGATCTGTTTTTCCAAATTTTTTGTAAGAGTTTTTTCATTATTCTGTGATTATGTCAAAAAGGGTCCAAACCAGTGGCACGCCTGCAGCCGCGGATGCTACTCCAACGCTTGCTCCGGCTATCGCTAACGGGTTTTTGAGTAAAGATTTTTTCTTTTTTCGTTTGGCTGCGGCTTGTCTTGCCGCGATCTCTTCCTGTCTCCTCTGAGCAAGCATTTTTTGCTGCTCTTGAAACGCTTCTTGCTGCTGCTCGGTCATTTTCTGAAGCATATCTTGTTGTGTCTTTTCCATGTTTTTTTGCTCTGCCGCCTCGGGGGTTTGTTCCTGTCTTTTGTTTTTCGCCTCCATCGGAGTGCTCGGTATATTGATTTTGGTTGTTTCCGGAATCGGGCTTTCTTCTTGCTCTTCTTGCTCTTCTTGCTCTTCTTGCTCTCGTCGAACTTTGTACTTAGGAACCGTAACTGTGATGCTTTTTAAAGCCTTTTTCGTGGCTTGCGGCCGGTCTTCCGTATATTCGAGGTTGTATTTTGTTTCTTCTCCTTCTTTTCTGATTTCCGTTTCTTGTGTCAAAGCACCTTCGCTCGATGCTTTTGCCGTAAGGGTTTCTTGCTCTTCTTGTTTTTCGACGGTATCTACCGGCGACTTCCTTTCTTCCGGTTTTTGCGTAAATTTTTCCACTAATTCTTCGGGGTCCGACTTCCTTTCCAAAAGCGCATCAATAAGTTCGTTCTGCAGTCTGCGATCCCCCTCAAAAGGAGTATCCGGAACATCCATATATCTCATCAACTCTTCTCTGAGAAGCGGAGTATAGGTTTCGCTTTGCAGTCTTTCCGCAATTGCTTTTATTCGCTTTGTAAGTAAGTTCTTATCCATTTAGTGTGTCTAAAATTTCTTTTCTTTCGGAAATTGTGTTGGCCTCCATGTCGAAATACATGTAGTAGAACCACTTTGTTAGAAGCTGCTCTGTTTGTTGCTTGGTATGGCCTTTCTCTTGGGGAAATTCCGTAATCCCCATGGATTCGAAAGTTATCGTCTTTTTTTTGCCGCCGTCTTTTTCCGGATTTACTTTTTCAAAACCGGTCGCAACATCTTCAACATGCTGAGTGAACCATCCTGACAAATCCGGGTGGTATGCCATTCCGTACTCTTTACTGCTCTTTAATTCATCGATTTTTTCTTGTCTTTTTGCACGCATTTTTTCATCTTTATCCTGAAATAGAGATGAACTTAATCTTCCATCCGACATAACATCCGAAAGAACTGCAACTGCTGCGGTACTCCCAAGTATCACCGGATTTGTAACAAGTCCCGCATAGTTTCCAGACTTAACTTCGTATAAACCGTTAAGCGCGATCGCTCCGAAAAGCCCGTACCTTCCAACCTCCCAAACCGCCACATAAAACGCCGTTAGGTATTTAAGTGCGAGATTCCTGTGAGGTGCGTAATCTATGTATTCAACCGCTTTTTTGAGGTACTGATAAACTTTTTGTTGGCTCTCTGCGTAAGAATTTTCATAAGTATTGTCAAAATATTTGTTATATTTTTCTTGGTTTGAGGCTGAGGCTTCCTTGAAGATTTCCTTTGATTGAGCGATTGTGAAGTAGCCGACTTGTGTTAGTTTGTGGACGGCGCGAGCCCCTTTGTCGCCATGATTTATCAGGACTTTTCCAAGCGCTGTTCTTTGTTTTGCGTCGAGTGAGGCGGCGAGCGCCATGAATGCCGTCTGCCCCATGTCGATAACCACTCTTGAAGGGTCTTCCATGTTTTCTTCCTCAGGCATTTTGGTTGCAAGTTTGAGGATGTCTTCCGCAATTATTTCGTAATCTTCTTCTTTTAGCTCCTGTTTTCCAACAAGTTTTTCCAAAACCGCGATTTCCGCATCTCCACCTTCTCCATTTTTCGCCACTTCATAAGTTTTTCCGGGATCAAGATCTTTTAGATAAGGGTAATAATACAAGCTGAAATCCAACACCTCCACATCCGTATCGACCTTCTCGTTTTGACCTCCCGCGAGCCTTATCATCCCTTCATATTGATCGTAAAGAGCTTTTTGAGCACCTCTGTAATCTTTCAAAATCCTTGCTTTGTCGTACTGATACTGCTCGTCTATGGACTTATTTTCCTCTTCCTGCCTGATATCTGTTTCTAGCATTTCACGCATAGCTTGTTCGTCCTCTTTGTACATCTTTTTCACATCTGTTATTAGGTCTTTTTTCTTGGCGTTCTTTACTACTCTTATCTTCGAAACAGCTCTTTTGGCATACTCTCTTGCAGATTTATCGAGATCTTGCTGTTCTGTTTCCGATAGCCCCGAGTTTTGGGTATTTTTTTCCATCTTAAAGCTTAAATGCTCGAATTAAAGCGTCTATTGCAGACTCTTCTTTCCCCTCCCACTCGGGAAGTTGAGTTAGCATGACATTCCTGAGCTTAACCGGATCCTGCTCATCAAGTTGAATTACAAGATCCGGCTTATATCTCTGTGCGAAACTGATGTAAAGAGTTTTTACAAATGGAGGATTGTATATGATCCAGAATTTACTCATCTGATTGAAAGGGAATTTTTGTCCTCCGACTTTTATTCCCATTTCCGAAATGATTACCTCCACTTCTTTCGGATCCTGCCTCTGATGAACATAATAAACCAACGCCAAAGTAAAAAATGTGAGCGCCATGATCCATTCACTGGTCATGATTGCGTAAATCACGAATGCCGCGGCTGTTACCGCCGCAGTTCCAAGCCATGCGGGCCCCTTGTTGTGCTTGATGTATTCAGGGGCTTTCCACTTGAGTATTGCTGTTTCGTATTTTTCAGGCATATTTAGTTTTTTATTGAGCCGGAACGACCGCATTGTTCTCCGCGCTTTTAAATCTTATTATTCTAACATAATTTACAGGTAAAGACAACCCTGGAACTTATGTTTTATAAAAAAACGCCTATCTTCCGATTTTAGCGTCTTTAAATTTGCGGGCTGCGTTAGCTTCCGCCGTTGCCGCGTCGAGACATGCTGACTTTCGCGTCCTCATTATTCATGCCTGAACAGTACCACATTATGGCGTGAATGGCAAGAGCGCGGCGATTCTGGCGTTTTTGGTTGCACGAGCCACTTGTTTCTGGTGATTTAGGCAAAGGCTGTTATACCTTCTGGCCTGAATCCTGTTGAAACTTGTGGTGTGCGGTCTAAGCATCGCGATTTTTTTGTAATCGATGTGCTTGATACCTTTCTGGCAGAAACTACATTTTTTCATGTTGTAGTGGAGTAGTAATTAGTAAGGAGTAAGGAGTAAGGAGTAAGGAGTAAGGAGTAAGGAGTAAGGAGTAAGGAGTAAGGAGTAAGGAGTAAGGAGTAAGGAGTAAGGAGTAAGGAGTAAGGAGTAAGGAGTAAGGAGTAAGGAGTAAGGAG
>JAHIUS010000004.1 GCA_018816885.1 Patescibacteria group bacterium
GAGGTGGTTGTGGCGCCGATTACGCGCAGTTTGCCGCGTGACAGGGCGGGTTTGATAATATTCGCCGCATCAAGACTTCCTTCCGCAGATCCGGCCCCCATAACAGTATGGAGTTCATCTATGAAAAGAATCACATTATCGACAGACATCGCCTCATCAATAATTTGCTTGAACCTTTCTTCGAATTCACCTCTGTATTTAGTCCCGGCAACAACCGCAGACATCTGAAGGGAAAGGATTTTTTTATCAAGCATGTTGTTAGGGACATTTTCCTCAACAATAGCCTGAGCCAAACCTTCCACAACCGCAGTTTTACCAACACCCGGTTCACCGATAATAACAGGATTATTCTTGGTTTTCCTCTGTAAAATACTGACCATACGCTCGATCTCCTCGCTACGCCCGATAATAGGGTCGAGTTCCTTGTTCTTGTACTGCTCGACAAGATCTGTCGTGAAATAGTCGAGAGCGGGAGTCTTGGATTGACCTTTTTTCTTCTTATAAGGAGCCTCCTTTTGGTTCCCGACCATTACATTTTGCAGCCCTCCGATAAGCATTTCCAGAGGATTCGCCATCCCCGGCATTCCCATTGCTCCACTTCCTTGTTTAATAGTTTCAAAAGCAGAGATAAGCTCCTGCTTAACATCCTCGGGATTAACCTTCATGTTTTCCAAAATAACCGTTGCAGCCGTGTTTTCTTGAGAAACCAGCGCGAAAAGCAGATGTTCCGTACCGATAAAGACATGTCCGAATTCGTGCGCATATTTGACGGCATCCTCTATAACTTTTTTCCCAAAACCGGAAAGATCTCCGCGAGAAGAACCTTTGCCGGCACTTTTTGCGGTCTTAGTTCGGCCGACAGTTTTAAGCACAAGATTCACATTCTCGATAGAAACCCCGAAGTTCATAAGAACCGCAGCTCCGAGAGAGTTAGTTTGGCTCAAAATCCCCATAAGGATATGCTCGGTCCCGGTGTAGTCTCCCTTCATCTGCTTAGAGACTTCCTGAGCTACAATGAGAGCCTGTTTGGCTTCCTTGGTAAATTTTTCGAATTGGTCTTTGTCTGACATTTCTGATTTGTTTTAAATCTTATCTGAGCAATTATACCAGATTTTCAGAGGAGAATCACCTCAATAGGTTTGCATGAAGCAGTGAAATGATGTGTAGTTTGCTTCCAAAAAGCTGGCACTCTTGATTTTAGAGTGCTAAAAAGTGGAAGTCAAATTAATTTTTCACATATTTAGCCAGTTATCGTGGTTGAAGCAGCTCCGCTAATTGTTCATATACACGCTCTTTGACATCTTTGATTCTTCTAGCCTGCATCATGGCATCCCGGAAGTTTCCTCGTTTTTCTGAGTTTTTCATAGCACGCAAAAAATCTCCCATTTCTCTGGATGTGCGAGCCGCCTTATAAAAACACCTTCCTTCTTCATAAACCTCGGCAGCCCTGACATGGTCTCCGGAGGTTTCACAAAGAGATCCCGCATTTTCATAATCATTAAATTCTAAACAGATATCGATTGCCTCTTGAACATCTGAAATATTTACCGCAAAACAGCAACCTTCCATCACATCAAGGCGTATAAACCGAGTATTAGCATGTTCAGGCGAAACAGTGAAAGAATCTATCTCAATATGAGGATTAGGGTCTTTCTCGGTTAAATAAGAGTTTTTGAGTCTTACTTTCAATGCAGTAGCTTCCGAAATCGTATCAACTTCTTCAAAATCAGGTGGCAACTCCTCTCCCTACGGCAATTCATCAATCAGCCCTTTTTCCAAAGCGAGTCGGAAAGCTTGCGCGCGACCTTCAGGTGTTAACTCTTCAATAAGTTTTTCAAACGATGCGCTAGGTGTTTCTGGAGCCATGGTTTATTTCGTTAAGAGGTCAGGAAAGAAACTTACCATGATCCATAGTTATTTTGCAAAAAAACAACTAACAACTCTAATCAACTATCGACCCCGCCATTTCTAAAATAATATCCTCATGGCCACTGCCTCCCTGAATGAAGTAACAACTCTCATCATCCCTCTCCACATAAATCCCATAAAGTCCTTCTGCAGAAGAGCTTTTGCCGGATTTGCCGTTAGTCAAAGCGACAGAAAACCCTGTCTTGGAAGAGATATCTCCTTTGGAAATATCCAATCCTATAAGTTCAGCCCCATCGGTGCTATCACTGAAGCTGTAATGCCCGCCGCCCCCGCTGTAGTACCAACTTGAAGGGTACTGCATCATGAAGTCATAAGGTCCGCTTTCAAAATATCGATAACCTTCCATAACAATAATAACCTCGGCGCTATCGCCGGTTTCAATAATGTTTTTTGAAGAACCTGCCGCTTCATTCACTCCCGAGATAAGATCCCAATCCGTATGTTCTCCTGGGTAAAAATAGGCCAAAACCTCATAATCCAGCCCCGGTCCAACCCCGTACTGCATAAGAATCATCCTGCTGTCATGCCCGTCTTCATAGTGCACATAA
>JAHIUS010000052.1 GCA_018816885.1 Patescibacteria group bacterium
CTTTTCTCACATCAAACAAAAAGTTCTCATTCATCGTGGCATTTCTAAGCAACGCAGGAAGAAAATGATTGATTACATGCTAGAGAATTTCTAGCAAAAAACGTGACACCTACACAGCAACTATTTTTTCCCTATATCCCTAATTAATCATTATTTGAAAACTGGTAATTGGAAATTAAACATTCACGGGCATTCACCCCACTATCTTCCCCGCAAGATTCCTAAGCCCCTCCCCAAGCTCATCAACCCAGTGCCCACCCAAATCCGTAAACCTGCACTTCAACTTATTCCCCGAAATAATCCACTTAGCGTTATATTCCAGCACATTCATAATATTTTCAGGCTTAACCCTCTCCGACATGGTCAAAATAACCTGCCTGTCTTTATCACTGTGGACATTTTCGGCCCGCACATTTGTGACTCCGGCCTTCTTCGCCAACAATTTAAGCTCAAGTATCCTAAATAAATTGGAAACCTCTGTCGGCATTTTGCCGTAATCCGTGGCAACTTCCGCCCGTAATTCGGACAAATATTTATAGCTATCCGCAGAAGCAAGCTTTTGATAAACATTAATTTTATCCTTAAAATTCACAATATAATCATCCGGGATAAGAGCCGGCATCGGCAGTTCAATAGTAACTTCTTGAGGTAACTCACCTTTCTTGATGCTACCGCCGGATTTAAGCTCCTCAACGGCTTGATTGAGCATCCTGATAAAATGGCTAACCCCAACAACATTGATCGCCCCCGACTGACTCGCCCCCAAAATATCTCCGGCCCCTCGAATCTCAAGATCTTTCATCGCAATCTGGAACCCACTCCCAAGCTCAGAAGCCTCAACGATAGCCCTCAGCCTTTTCTTGGCATCAAGCTGCAACCTCTCCTTGTTGTACAAAAAGAACGCATAAGCCTGTTTCCTACCTCGCCCAACCCTACCTCTAAGCTGATAGAGTTGAGCCAACCCAAACCTGTCGGCATCATTAACGATCAATGTATTCGCATTCGGTAGATCAATCCCGTTCTCTATAATTGTAGAGCTTATAAGAACATCGTATTTAGCTTTTTTGAATCCCATAATCCTCTCCTCAAGTTCTGTAGACGAAAGCTTGCCGTGAGTCACGATAAACCTCACTTCCGGAACAAGCGCCCTCAGTTTCGAAGCAACGTCCTCGATAGTTTGCACCCGATTATGAAGAAAATAGACCTGCCCACCGTCTTTCGTCTCTCGCAAAATAGCCTCACGAATAAGTGTATAGCTAAACTTCCTAACCTCCGTAATAATCGGCAAGCGACCGGGCGGGGGAGTTGTAATAGTGGTAATATCACGCAGATTATTAAGACTCAAATTTAGCGTCCTTGGGATTGGCGTTGCTGTCAAAGTAAGTACATCAACCTCGGCCCTCATGTCCTTCAGTTTTTCCTTTTGCTGAACCCCGAACCTCTGCTCTTCATCAATAATGACAAGCCCGAGATTCTTAAACTTAATATCCGGCTGCAGCAGACGATGCGTACCGATCACAATATCAACCTCGCCCCTTTCCAGTTTTTTTAAAATCTTTTTTTGCTCCGAAACCGTCTTGAATCGGCTCATCATCTCTATTCTTATATGAAAATCTTCCATCCTTTTTTTAAAACTCTTATAGTGCTGATCGGCCAAAATGGTAATCGGCGCAACAAGAGCAACCTGCCTGCCGCCTTGAACCGCCTTAAAGGCGGCCCTCATGGCCACCTCTGTCTTGCCAAACCCAACATCCCCGCAAACAAGCCTGTCCATTGGTTTTCTGCGCTCCATATCGGCCTTAACGTCCTTAATCGCACGATCCTGTCCGGGGGTCTCTGTATAAGGGAATGTTTTTTCGAATTTAATTTGATTGTCATTATCGTTTTCAAAGGAAACGCCTTGCGCCTGCTCGCGCTTCGCATAAAGCAAAAGCAGTTCGGCCGCAATCTTCTCGGTCTCTTTACGAACCTTATTGGTAATGGTCTCCCATTCCGCTGATCCGAGTCTTGTTAGTTTCGGTGGCTGGTCGCCGGCGCCAATAAACTTACTAACCTTATCGGCCTGATCAATGGGAACAAATAATTTGTCGTTTTCCGCATACCCGATCTTTAAATACTCGCGCGTAACCTCATCAACTGTTTTCTTGTCAAGCCCCATAAAAACACCGATACCGTGATCCGAATGAACAACATAGTCGTTAACTTTAAGCCCTGTCAAAAAGTCGGAAAAAACACGATGCCTGGCATCTTCGGCTTTCGCGGTTTCTTTTAAATCGATAACCTCCCTATCGGTAACAATGAAAGCTTTAAGCCCGGGATTCTGAAAAGAAGGAGGGAATGCGTCGCCTTTATCAATTTCAACAAAATTAACCCTATACCGCGCAAGGTCAAGGCCGCTCTTGAGCACCTCGTACTTAACATGCTTATCTTGAAAAACACCCTCGTACTCTGCAATATTTTTTGTAAAAAGTACTATTTTCCAGTCGGTAGAAATTTTTTCCTTAATATCGGCGATGAAATCTAAAATATTCTGGTATTTAAGAACTGAAAGGTAGTGCAGGTGATGATGGTAGGGGGATTCCTCCATAAAAGAAGTGAAATTGATCCTTTTAACCTGTGGATCAACATTGTTTAGAGCTTCATGATAACTGTCGGCCTCCTCGTCGGGAACCTCGGGTTCATCTTCAATAAGCAAAGATCCTTTATTGAAATAATCAAAAATTGAAGAGTTGTTTTCGGGCGAGCCTATCGGTAAAAAATCAACCTTTTTTAAGGGAGAACATCTCTTTTTCCCCAAAAAATCATAATAAGAAATATCACCTATCTCTGAAAACCCTATATCAAAAACAACGGGTTTATTAAAATTAAAGGGGAAAATATATAAAACGTCTCCAATACAATGGTACTCTCCTTTTGAAACATGAAGATCTTCCGAAACCTCATAACCAAGAGATATGAGTTTTTCGAAAAGAACAGCATGGTCAACGCTATCGCCGGCCTTAACACAAAACGACTCACTTTTAATATAGTCCCAGTCCGGAAAAACCCTGGAAACATCTTTGTATTCAATAATAAAGGCCTGACCTTTACTGCTCTTAACCTTACTTAAAAAAGATAAAATATTTATCTTATTTTTTCTTTCAATATCGTTATTGTGTAGGTCGTTAGGTTCAAGCCCTAAACAATAAACAGTAAAATGGCTCCAAAGAGTAATGGCGCGCATGGCGCTTTCTTTTTCCTGGTGATTGGAAACAATCCAAAGCAAATTCTCAATATCTTGGTCGGCCTGAAGTAAGTGTGAAATAAAAAAAGATTTGGAAGAAAAATTACCACCCCCTGAAATAGTGGTGGTGCCGTCGTGTAAAAATTGCTCGATAACCTTCCCGTCATTAATGCCGGGAAATAACGCAGTTAAATTATTCCTCATAGATCCTATCAAAAATGTAAAAAGCTCGTGAATTAGAGCTTAAGCGGCATGATTATATGTCTATAATCTGTTTTTTTCAAGGGCTTTAAAAGTATCGGATTTATTTTATCAACAAGTTCAACAAAAACCTCGTCCTCGCCGATACTGGAAAGTACATCAAGTAAGTATTGAGCATTAAGAGCAACTTTATTGTTTTCTCCTTCAACCTTAACGTCAACATCGGCGCGCCCCTCTCCAACCTGCGTCTCCTCTGTGGAAACAAGCATTTTCCCATCGTTTGTAACTGTCATCTTAATATTATTATTTGTCTCCATAACAAACAAAGAAACTTTCTTTACCGCCAAAACGAGGTCTTCAACAGATGTGTGGCATTTTGTTTTTGTCTCTTTTGGTAAAATTTTCTCATATTCCGGGAAATTACCTTCAATAAGTCTTGAAGTTAAAACCGTGTTGCCTGACCGGAAGAGGATTTGATTTTTCCCAACCTCAACCTCAATATCCTCGCTGCCGTCAAGAATACGGCCAAGCTCTTGTGTTGTTCTTGCGGGAACAAGACATTCGACATCATCCCTGGCCATCTCTTTAAGTTTAAGTTTTTTTTCAGAAAGCCTGTAGCTATCGGTTGCAACCATTGTAAGTTCATCCTTTTTAACCCTAAAAAGAACACCTGTAAGAACGGGTCTTGCGGTATTGGAAGATGCGGCAAAGGCAACCTGTTCAACTGCTTCCTTGAAGTTTTTGGAAGGAATTTTAAAAGAAATCGCATCCTCAACCTTGGGTATCATAGGAAACTCGTCGGGAGCAATGCCTTTAATTTTCGTCTCGGAATGAGTGGATTTAATCGACAGGCTCATCCCCAACTCAGACTTAAGCTCAATATCTCCTTCTTTAAGAAGCCCGATATAACTTGTTAAAATCTTCGAAGGAATAGTGATGCTGCCCTCGTTTAAAACATCTGCCTCAATAATTGTATTTATTGCAATTTCAAGATTAGTGGCTGAGAAAAAAACCTTCTTTCCTTCAGCCTTGATCAGAATATTGTTTAAAACGGGGAGTGTATTATTTGGACTCACCGCCTTGCTTGCGATATTAAGAGCCCTGGCGAGAACTTTTTTGGAACATTTAATTTTCATTATATTTTTTATTAAAAAAACATTAAAGATTATACCTTTATAATTATACTTATCAAAAAAAATCAAATTGCGCAAAAGCGTATAACATAGTGAAACACGAACCAAGAAAATCTTTTGCACATTTACACATTCTTATTGTTTTCTAAATTTTAATTAATTTATATATATATAAAATCAGTAGTATTAGAGACCCCGTGACAAAAAACAAAAAACATTGCGATATACATCTTTTTAAAACATAAAAACACAAAATAAAGCCTTATAAAAAAGAATTTATTTAAAAATTGTGCAAAAACAATACCGTTAAATACGGCGAGTTAAAGCCAAAAAACAGAAGTATAAAAATTTAATCCTGTAAAACCCGGAGAAACTCGTGCAAAACCTGGGCAAAACCCGTTAAACATTCATCACCCATGGAACGATAAGTGGTTTTCGCGCAAGCTTTTTATGGGAGGTGCTGTCCAAAACCCCCTTCACGTAATTGCACACGTCTTGCGCAGAAGCCTTGGAATCTTTCCCTAAAATATATTTATAAGCCTTCTCGGCCTCCTCCTTCAATTTCTTTATAATTTCATCAGACTCATTAACATAAATAAAGCCGCGAGACAAAACCAGGGGTTTATCCTTCAGCTTTTTAGTCTTTTTATCAACCTTAAAAACCACAACAAGAACCCCGTTCTGCGACATAGCTTCCCGATCAACAAGCACCTGTGAGCCGATATCACCGGTTCCAAGACCGTCAACAACAATATAGTTAACGGGGATCTTCTCTTTTTTTATCAAAATTTTCCCATTGGAAAGCTCAAGAACACTCCCATTATCCAGAACGATAACATTCTCCTCGCGGAACCCGCCCTTCTTCACGGCAAGCATCTTATGAGTGGTTCTCATGTAAAGATCGCCATGTACCGGGGCTAAATTTCGCGGACGAACAAAGCCCATCATCTGTAGAAGATCCTCCTGGCAAGCATGCCCGGAAGTATGAACATCCATAATTTCATTTGTCACAATATTGGCGCCAAGCCGGCAAAGATTGTTTTTCACGGCGGCAACGGCGCGCTCATTCCCGATTATCGGCGACGAAGAAAGAACAACAGTATCACCATTCTGGATTTTTACATGCTTGTGGTCGTTTGTCGCCATTCGAGCCAAGGCGGCCATCGCTTCTCCCTGACTGCCGGTGGTTATAAGTATGGTTTTCCCCGGCGGAGCCTTAAGCACCTGCTTCAAAGGCTTAAGAACACCCTGCGGGACCTTTAAGTAGCCGAGTTCACGCGCAATATTAATATTATTCTCCATACTCATACCGCTAACCGCAACAATGCGGCCATGCTTAGCGGCGGAATTAAGAATTTGCTGGATCCTTCCAATTAAAGAAGAAAAAGATGCGATAATAATTCTTCCGCCAGCCCTCTCAATCAAACGATCAAGCTCATCCCCGATAACTTTTTCGGAAACAGTTCGACCCGGTTTAATCGCATTGGTGCTGTCGGAAAACAAAATATCAATCTGGTCATTACCTTTTTTCCTGCCAAGAGCCTGCATCTTTTTAATTTCAGCGGGTTTGTCGTCAGCCGGATGAGCATCAAACTTAAAATCCCCTGTATGCACAATAGATCCGGCGGGAGATTTTAAATAAACACCAACCCCATCAGGGATACTATGATTTACACGGAAAAATCCCGCCCGGAAATCGCCCAGCCTAAGAACGCTGTCAGGGGTAATAACCTCGAGCTTGGCGCTATCCAAAACCCCGTACTCCGCAAGCTGCTTCTTGATAAGCCCCATGGTAAGCTTAGTCGCATAAATAGTTGGGAAACCAAGTTTAGGCAGTACATGCCTAAGCCCTCCGATATGGTCAAGATGCCCGTGAGTGATAATAATCCCTCGAATATTTTTGCGTCGCTCTTCAAGGTAAGTCACGTCAGGGACAACATAGTCGATTCCGAGCATATTTTCTTCAGGGAATTGCAGCCCCATATCGATAGCCACAATATCTTTCCCGCACTCAAAAACCATTGAATTTTTTCCGACCTCTTCGAGGCCGCCGAGGGGGATAACGCGTAAAACAGGCTGACCCTTGTGGCCACCTTGTAGTTTTTGTTTGAAATTCTTACGCGCGTTTCCCAGTCTCCTTCCCCGGATTTTGTCTTTGTTCATATATTTTATTACAAAATTAGATTCTCAATATATATTATACCATAAATTGGCATGAGCGCGCAATAGCATGAACAAGAAAACCAACCTACTTGCTAAAAACACTCTCATTGGCAGCATCAGCAAAGCACCTTAAAACCGCTCGCTTAATACAGTCGACAATATTAATTGGTACATGGCGGCTTTTCAAATATTCCGCAAAAGGCAGGCCCTTCTCCTTTAAGAAACGATTTTTGTTGGTTTCTTTGCCGGCGACTATTGCGCTCACCAAAACAGAGACATCAATAGGAGCGGAAGATCCCGGCTCCCTGGAAGAGATGGAAATAGCAGTTTACCCCTTCTCCAGCATAACCTCAAAAACCCTTTCGGCGGTTTGCCTGATAACAACATGCCCATCCGGAGGAAGGCTTTCAAACCCGTCCAGAGTGTGTTCGGTTGGGATGTCGAACAAATCATCACCAAGCTCCTCGCTTACAACCAAGCTTACATATTCAGGATCGGAATTGTCTGTCGGACGATAACTAACGGTGAAATTCGAATTAGTCATAAGTATTTTTTAAAAGGCCCCCACCCTATCTAAAATTGCCAAAAAAGTCAAAAACAACTTATACTTACCGTCGATGGATTACAAAAAAGACTCAAAAATTGCAATTCTCGGATACGGCATCGAAGGCCAAAGCGCCGCCGAATATTTCCGCAAAAAAGGATTTACCGACATAACAGTCTGCGACCAGAACGAAAATTTAAACCCAAAAGACCTAAAGACCCGCCTCGGAACACAGTACCTCGACAACTTAACGGAATTCGACATTATCGTTCGTTCCCCCGGCATCCCACTCAAAACACCGGAAATCCAAAGAGCCGCCGCCCACAAAACAATAACAAGCGTCACGAAAATATTTTTTCAGGAGTGCCCATGCCAGATAATTGCAGTGACCGGAACAAAAGGCAAAGGCACAACCTGCACACTCATCCACAAAATGATAAAAGGCTCCTTTCTCGGAGGGAACATAGGCAATTCACCGCTCGATTTTTTGGAAGAACTGAACGGGAATTCGACAGTAATCTTAGAACTCGGCCACGGCCAAATCGAAGACCTCCATATCGGCCCAAAAATCGG
This sequence comes from Patescibacteria group bacterium, assembly GCA_018816885.1. GTDB lineage: Bacteria > Patescibacteriota > Gracilibacteria > UBA1369 > UBA12470 > JAHIUS01. The sequence continues at coordinate 7,838 of JAHIUS010000052.1, forward strand.
GATAATCCTCGGTACAACAGTGGACCACCAGGACTATCGCGACTCAGTAGAAGCCTATAGGTCGGCCAAACATCCATTAATCGCCAGCCAGAAAAAAGGAGACATCGCAATAATCAACGCCGATTACGAAGGCAACCAGCCCTTCTTCGAACTCGGCCAATCCAAAAAATACAAAATCTCCACGCGCCACTCTACAAAAGGCGGCTTTCTCGAAGAGAATCAGCTCTTTTTAAAGACCGGACTCTTCAAAAAACCATTAGTTCAAGCAGAAGAAATCTCACTCCTCGGCCCCCATAATATCGAAAACGTCCTTCCCGCATCACTCGCGGCAACCTTGATGGGCGTATCTCTCCCCGAAATCCAAAAAGTGATCCGCGAATTCAAAGGACTTCCCCACCGCCTCGAGCTTGTCGCAGAAAAAAACGGCATCAAATTCATAAACGACTCCTTCGCGACCACCCCCGAAACAGGCATGGCCGCAATAAAGTCATTCAATTCGCCGATAATTCTCCTCGCCGGAGGCTCTGAAAAGAACTCAGATTTCACCAAATGGGCGGAAGCGGTAGCAACCAACCCAAACATCAAGCAAGTCATCCTAATCGGCGACTCCTGCGCCAAAAGAATGGAGCAGGAACTCCAAAAACTCGATTTCCAGCACATCACCCACCTCCCCGACTACCAAGCCGCCTTTCTCGAACTAAAAACCCTCGTCAAGCCCGGAGACACGGTGTTGATGTCACCAGCCTGTGCAAGTTTCGATTTATTTGAGAATTACAAGGAGCGTGGCAAGGTATTCTCCAAATTAGCTAACAAGTTTTAATCATGCCAATCAACTGGATCACAGGGCCCGATGCCCCACCGGACTTCCCAGAAAAACCGGGCGAAGACAGAATGGACTGGGCAGGCCACGCAGGACTTTTCGGCTGCGGCGATTCAACAACAGAAAGGCCGGCAAAAACAACAAAAGAAAAGGTAGAGGTAGCACTACAACAATAAGAGGTCGCTCTCTGCCCCATGCCCACACCTAACGCAGAATATTCCTAAGGCATAGCTAGCCTTTAGGTATAGGGCATAAAAATTGACAAAACCTGAACCAACAAAGAGAAAGTACAAAGCATAAAAAAGGAAAAATAAAACGCGGGGCTTTTAACAAATAATGAAAGGATAAAAGGGATGCCCAGAGGCAAAAACATCAGCACCGCCTCAGAGCTACTCAGCCATTTATCACCAGCCAAGGCAAATTTATACCCGGAACCACTAGGCAGGTGGCCCCGAAAAACAAATAATAATACAGACATTATGATAACGGCCAAGGCATAAGCAAAAAAAACTTTTCTTATAGGGCTCCATGCTGCCAGCCTATTAAAATCAACGGTATAAAAATATTTAAATCCAAAATGAGACGCGACAGAAACCATTCCAATGAAGGCAGCGACCAAAACGAAACCACCATCCCATAAGGCAGAATCAGACAAGAGGATGACCCCAAAAGCTTGATGGGCAAGATTGAAGATCGTGAAAACCAACGCTATTGCCAAGATCTGCAAAAAAGATAACCAAAAAACTGACCAAGGAGATTTTTTGAGACAAACACTTTTAGGCATCAAGTAAAGAAACCCAGAGTTCAAAACACCAAAGCTAGCAGTACCGAATGCAACAAGAAACAAAAAATAAACGACAAACACTAACAATGAATCCATAAGATTTTTGATTAAATTACAAAGACATTATACCACATACCACTTCTACACCCCTATAATCCTACAGCCCTACCTCCTCACCAACTCAATCAGCTCTTTCGGCACCCCTTTCGTCAGCATCATCATCCCCGCATAAACAATCCCCCCGATAGGCACAAGCACAAGGATATTGGCGTTTTGCATGATTTCGTAACTCCAATCCCGCAGCCCCCAAACGACGAGCCCCATTGCGATCCCGGAAAAAAGAACTTTCCAAATAGTTTCAAAAGAAAAGGTAAACTCGAGATACCTTCTCGCAACAGTAGAAGCCAGAATCAGAAGCAAAACCTCCGTCGCAATCGCAGCAATAGCCGCCCCCCGGAATCCCAACTCGGGAATCAGCATCAGGTTCAGCGCAACGTTAAAAACCGCACAAGACCCGTTAATCCAAAGCAGTTTATTTTGATGCGAGGTCGCAATTATCGAATAAATAAACAGCGAATTTATAAAAGCGATCATCATCGCCACCATCAGGAATTTGAGTGCAATGTCACTCCCGTAAAAACCTTCATCGAGTCTGCTCAAAAACTCCTCACTCGAAATCACAAACACAATCGGATAAGCCAGAATAAAAGCCCCGATCACCATCGGCACAGCCGCCATAAAAAGAAAGTCAAAACTGTACTTCAAAATATCCTTCACTCGATCAGTACCCTCCTTAATATGCCTGGTCAAAATCGGCAAAACGCTGTTCATAAAGAACACCGGTACAAGTGACAAAATCTCCAGAATCCTCATCGGCACACTATAAATTCCCACGTCAACCGGCCCCTTCATCACCAGCAGAAGAATCGACCCCATCCTGAAATAAATCATATTCAAAACCAGCGCAATCCCGTAAGGCAGACACCGCAGAAGCACCCTTTTAATATAACCCCAGTCACGCCCGAACCGGATTTTCCCGTACCTGATCGCAAACAAAAACGTAATCATCAGCAGAACGATATTCCCAACAACTCCGGCAAAAATCAGATTATAAAACCCGGCCAAAGAAGGCTCGGTGAACCCGTAAAAAACGGTATAAGCCATGTAAGAAAGCGCAACAGCCTTCCCCACAACCTGAGCCAAACTCGCATACTGCATCTTCAAATGAACCTGCAACATACTCGAAACCGTACTCTGCAAAATCGACAAAAACACCGCCGCCGAAGCGATAACGATCCCAAAATGAAGATCTCGATATTGCGGCACAAGATAAGCCAGTCCGATCGCAATCGCCAGAACCACCAAGCACAGAATAGACCTTAAAGTCAGCACATTGGATAGCACATGCTCCTTCCCCTCCTGCGTGTCCTCCTTCGCCATCTCCCTAACCGAAATTGTGAAGAGCCCCAGGTCAGCCGCAATCCCAAAAAAAGCCAAATACTCATAAATCGCCGCATACTTTCCGTACCCCTCCACCCCGAGATAAGTCGTGATCAGCTTAACAATCAAAATACTGAAAAGCGCCATAATAATGCGCCCCCCAACTTGAGCAACTGTATTGTCGAGGACTTTTCGGGCGGTGGACATTGAGGGATATTTAATCTATAAAGTTCGTGATGCAAGAAACTAAAGAAAAATTACAGCACATCCTCTCGGAAATCAAATCAGCCAAAGACTTTCTCAAATTCCCCGAACTTGAGAAAAAACTCCAAGAACTTGATACTCAAATGACCCAAGAAGGTTTCTGGGATGACCAAGATAAAGCCCGCCATATCTCCGAGGAGGCAGGTCATATTCGCAATACCATGGAAGAGTGGAATAGTTTTGAACAAGAAGCGCAGGACAGCCTCGAAATGCTGGAGATTATCGGGGAGCAGGAGCTTTCCGAGCTAGAAAAGAAGCTTGATAAACTTTCAATCCAACTCTACCTAAACGGCAAATACGACAAATCTCCGGCAATCATCGCAATTCACGCCGGAACGGGAGGCACAGACGCCCAAGATTGGGCCGAAATGCTCCTTCGAATGTATACCCGCTATGCCGAATCGCAAGATTGGAAAGTGGAAATTTTGGAAAAAACCGTCGCAGACGACGCCGGGATCAAAAGCGCAGAACTCCGAGTATCGGGCCCATTCGCTTATGGATTTTTAAAAGAAGAGCACGGAGTTCACAGGCTGGTAAGATTGTCACCATTTAATTCGGGAGGAACCCGCGAAACCTCCTTCGCGCTTATCGAAGTAACCCCGCAGATTGAGGAGCACGAACTTGAAATAAAAGAAGACGACCTCAAGCTGGAAACTTTCCGCGCAAGTGGCCACGGCGGCCAATCGGTCAACACAACGGATTCAGCGGTCAGAATAACTCACATCCCGACAGGCCTTGTCGTCCAATGCCAAAACGAACGATCCCAACTTCAAAACAAACAAACAGCCCTAAAAAACCTAAAATCCAAACTCATCTCCCTGCAAGAAAAACATCGCCTGGAAAAAATCGAAGACCTCAAAGGCGAACACATCCAGCATTCCTGGGGCAACCAAATCAGGTCTTACGTCCTCCATCCTTACCAGATGGTCAAAGACCACAGAACGAATTACGAAACCAGCCAAACCGACAAAGTCCTTGACGGCGACCTGGATGATTTGATAGAAGCATCTCTCAGGGCTAAAAAATAATTCCAAAAGGGCCAACGGCCCTAACTACAAAAAAGCCGTTTTGCCGACAGGCAAAACACCACATACTTAATACTTGCTACTTGATACATGATACTTAGCTTCCAACAAGGCATCGACAACGAAATCCTCCGCAAAAAATCGGAGCCCGTCGCCAAGCCTACAGGCAAGATCAAAAAATTCCTGAAAAACATGGAGAAAGAGATGCTTTCTCAAAACGGCGTTGGCCTCGCAGCCCCGCAAGTCGGTCATAATATCAGGATAATTATCGTCAGATTTAACCCGGGCAAACCGGAACAGATGATAATCCCAATGCTTAATCCGGAAATCCTGCATTTTTCCGAAGAAAAATACGAAGATGAAGAAGGCTGTCTCAGTATCCCGGACATCTGGGGGATCGTTGAACGCCCAAAAGAAATCATAGTAAGCTTCCTTACCGCCAAAGGAGCTCCTCAAACCTTAAAACTATCCGATCTTAACGCCCGTATCATCCAACATGAGCTAGACCACCTCGACGGCATCTTATTTGTTGATCGTGCGAAAAGTACTCGCAAAAAGACAAAAGAGGAAAAGGGGCAAGAAATTTAACCCAAAATCCAGCAATGGAAACTCCGGAAGAAGATTTAGAAAACAAAGAACATGACAAAAACGATGAAAGTCAGCTCATCAACGAAAAATTGGGCGACCTGCCAAGAGAATTAAGGCAGCGCTATTTAAGGCAGACCAAAAACCCAGACGAGAGAAGTCCGGAAATAGTGGATTACGGAAGATAACAGCTTATTTAAACATTTTCCGAAACCGCACCACAAAATACCAAAAAGGTCGCATAACTTTTTCCCTCGCACCAAAATATTCAACCCTCCTTCCCCCAAACTTCTCCTTAAACGCCGTTACCCCGACCCAAGGATGCTTCCGATCGCCCTCGGGAGCAACACCGAATAGATCATATCCCCTGCATCCCCTCGCTCGCGCATCTTTCATAATCTCCCAGTGCAGCAAATAAGGAGCCATAACCTTTCGATCTCTCGAAGAACTGGCCCCAAAATAATAAGTAGCAGTCTCGCCAAAATAAGTCACAATAGCCCCGGCCAAAACCCGTCCCTCATGTTCCGCCACCCATAACTCAGCAGCATCCCCCAGCGCCTCAAGCATGTCCTCGTAGTATTTTTGCGAGTGCCCCGAGAACCCGTCCCTTGCGGTAGTTTCTTTAAAAACCTCAAAAAACTCCCCCGCATCTTGAGACTTCCGAACCTCAACTCCATGCTTCTTAGCAACCTTAATATTGTACCTCCCCTTCTGCTTCATCTGCTTTAAAACTTCTTCTTCAGGGCCCAAATCCACAATTAAAGAATGTTCCGGGAAAAAATGCGCATGAGCCTTTCTCCCAAGGTCAAAACCTTCCTCAGAAGGAAACTCAATCCGCAAAAACACACACTTCTCCTTCTTCAAAATAGGCTTTAAGCCGGCCCAAAGAGCCTCCCAATCACCCTCGTCAGTAAGCAACGGCCCACGGGGGATGAAGTACCAGCAAAGCCCAAAAGGCAACGTCTGCCGCACCAAAGCGGCCGCCGCTCGCAAGCTATCACCATCCCGAACACCAACCTTAAGGCACTTCCCCCTTCCCGGAACACGCGACTGGAACTCAACCCATTTCGAGGTTTGGTGGATATTGCCATGCGGATGCTTCGCCGCAAACGCATCGAGCTCCTCCGCCGTAATTTCGCAAAACGTAGGTTTCATACCTGGATTTTATCATATAAAAGCCGGGAGCGAATAGCTCCCGGCAATAAATCAAACCTCGAAGGTTTTGTTTTTGTTGCGAGCGACTCAAGTCACAGCAGAATTCAAAACCTGGAAATGACTTATCATCATTTAAGGTTCCCGTAACCGGGTACACGTACTCGTCCTCCGGACCTAGCCCCAATGCCCTCTGTCAAATCCTCATAAGGCTCATTGGTTTCAGGATCACAGGCAACACGATTAGCCATTATGCTTAAACGGTAACGAATATCCTTCGTAACATCAGTACAGTCGCCCTCATGGGATTGAAAATCAAGCCTATGTCGCTCAAGTGAAAAAGGTGAATGCAAGCTTTTGTAATGAGGATTCCCACCTTCGTCACATTCAACTATATCCAAAAACTCCCCTTGGTCTAACAGCGTAAATCCCTCATCCCTAAGCCCTGAACAATTACGCCCTGCAAGCGCATCATTGCAGTTTAAGACAAAATCTTTGTAAGGGTCTTCGTAGTTTCGTGCTGAAAGACTCCAGTTAACAATCCTTCCGCGCTCAACAGTTATGCCTGGATGTGCACAAGCTGCTGGAATTTGTTCAGTCTCTTCGGTGTCAGCCCCATGTATCACTTCAATAGCATCGGATGGCTCAACATAAGTGGCGCCTTCTTCGCCGGACCCTGCTTGTCCATCACACCCTCCAGTCGCAAGAGCAAGAGTCATTACGGCAGAAGTAGCTACACTTCGACCGACATTTTCAATTTTAGACATAACAATAAATATAAATTATACAACGATCAAACCTCGAAGGTTTTGTTTTTGTTGCGAGTTTTTCTGCAACGCTCCTAGTTTTTCGAGGGCGTACATGCTAGCCCGAGAAAAACAGGAAGCGAAGCCTAAACGAGCAACAAAACACAAAGCCTAATCCCCCATCTTTTGTCTAATAAACGCAGGGATATCATATTCACTCTCGACATCTTTCGAGATGTGGTCGGTATTCGGCATGGCGGCGGAACGATGAATAGTCGAAACGCTTTTTCGAGCTTCGTCGAAGCCTGTAGCAACCACGGTGATCTTGATCTCGCCGGTGTAAGAGTCGTTAACAACAGAACCGAAGATAATATTAGCTTCGGGATCGGCGGCTTCGGTGATAATTCGAGCAGCTTCATCAACCTCAAACATAGAGAGGTCGTTTCCACCCGTGATATTGAATAAAATTCCCTTTGCTCCTGCGATATCCATTTCCAACAAAGGGCTGTCGATAGCGGCGCGAGCAGCTTCAACGGCACGATTTTCTCCCGTACCGTAGCCGATACCCATAAGGGCGGACCCGGCATTTTCCATGATCGCCTTCACATCCGCGAAGTCGACATTAATCATTCCGTGAACGGTGATAAGATCGGAAATACCCTGAACACCTTGCCGCAGAACATCATCAACAACAGTAAACGCCTCGGTAAGAGGAGTTTTTTTGTCGATAAGAGACAAGATCTTGTCGTTAGGAATAACGATCATCGTATCAACCTTGTTTTTCAAATTCTCGAGGCCTTCCTCGGCATGAGTTCGTCTTCTGTGTCCCTCAAAAGAGAAAGGCTTGGTAACAACCCCGACTGTCAAGATACCGAGATCTTTGGCGATTTCGGCGATGACAGGAGCTGCTCCGGTACCGGTTCCGCCTCCGAGACCGCAGGTGATGAACACCATGTCGGCTCCATCAAGCGCTTGCTTGATTTCTTCGGAACTTTCTTCGGCAGCCTGTTTGCCGATTTCCGGGTGGCTTCCTGCTCCAAGGCCGCGGGTTGTAGCCTTCCCGATATTGATTTTTAAAGGCGCTTCAGAATGATAAAGCGCTTGTGCATCAGTGTTAACCGCAGCGAAATCTATCCCTCGGACATTGGATTTAATCATACGGTTTAACGCGTTTCCACCTCCTCCCCCAACGCCAACAACTTTTATAGAAGCAACCGGTGTTATATCGGGCGTGACTTCCAGATTCCTCCTTCTGGAACCGTTTCCTCCTGAGAACAGGTTCTTAAGTGAGTCATCGTTGCTGTTTCCTGCATGTGCAGTGTCATCAGTCATGATTTTGATTAGTTAGGGGGTATATATAGATTAAGTTTTTTCAATTCATGCCCTATGCCTTCACGGCAGGAGCCCCTTGACCCAGCTCTTTACGCTACCGTACATCTTATCGACCTTGAATCCTTTTAGGTCAAAACCGTACCCGCCATGGCCTTCAAACCGAGCCCCCCAAATAGCAAGCCCGATAGAGGTTGCGTATGAAGGATCATCGATTTTGTCGACAACTCCCTCGTAATTTTGAGGGAAACCGATTTGGACTGGAAGATTCAGGATCTCGCGAGCAAGGTCAACGGTACCCGGCATCTTGGTTGCCGATCCCGTTAGGACGATGCCTGCTGGGAGCATACCGTCACGGTGGATTTTAGAAAGTTCGTCTTTAACAAGAATAAAAATCTCGTGATATCTGGCCTGAAGAATCTCGGCAAGCTGTCTTTTGGAAACAGTTTGCGTATCAATTTTACTCAAAAGGGAAAGATCAATAGTCTCGCGATCGCTTACGTCATCAGGGAAACATGTTCCGTACTCAACCTTGATCTTCTCGGCAGTATCGATGGAAGTCCGAAGGCCGATAGCGATATCGTTAGTTGCATTTTCCCCCCCCACCGGAATAACTGCGGTATGCAAAGTCGTTCCCTCTTCAAAAACGGAGAGAGAAGTTCCGCCGCACCCGATATCGATAACTGCGACACCGAGCTCCTTTTGTCTTTTGGACAGGACGGCTTCTGACGCCGCAAGTCCGGTAGGGATAATGTCGTTGATATCAACACCGGCTTGGTGAACACATTTTTCAATATTTTTCACGGCGGGTATAAGCCCAGTAACCAAATGCGCATCGACTTCAAGTCTGATTCCGGTCATCCCAACGGGATACTTGATACCTTTCTGTTCGTCGACAGAAAAAGACTTCGGGATAATTCGCAAAATTCTTCTGTTGCTCGGGATAGAAACCGCTTGAGCGGCCTCCAGAACCCTATCGACATCATCTTCCGTAATCTCATTCCCCGAATGAGAAACGGCAATAACTCCTTTGCTGTCCTGAGAAGCAAGGTGCGTACCGCCAATCCCGAGAAAAACATTATGAATAGGCTCGCCGGCCATTCTTTCAGCATCCTCAAGAGAAGATGAAATACTGTTAATAGTTTCTTCAACATCAATTACAGACCCTTTACGAAGACCCATGGAAAGAGCGACCCCAACCCCGATAATATTCGGAGTAGAGCCCTTTTCTTCAAGAGTACATACAACAGTTCGAATTTTCGAACTCCCCACATCGAGGCCTACAATGAGACGACTTTTAGGCATAGTTTTATTTTTTATTGAAATTAGCGAGTCTAAGTGTACTCGAATATAATCAAAAAGAAAAACCCTAGACAAGACCTTGTGCACGCTTCTTGTACGAAAAAAGGCTTATTTAAGCCATCTGTGCTATTTTTTTACTCAAACTTTGAATCTGGGGACAGGCAAAAACAAAGGTTTTCCGGCATCCCGCGAAACGGCTAAAAGAAGCCAAAAACAGGGACTCAAAACCCGCGAAATCCACACCCCCGCAGAACAAAATTTTTATACAGCGATTTTTGAGAATAAGTATTTTATACGGCAATATGGCCACGGCGCTTTTCGAAGCCAAAAACCAGGGTTTTGAAAGCAACGGCCTCCCCCGCCTCAAATATTAAGATTGCCCAAAATCAACAAAAAACTACCGCCCCCTGAAACGGCGCAAAAATCGCTCGTACAAGCCAAAAACCCACCCTCGCCCACCGCAAAGTATATTTTTGCAATATTTTCCAGTAAAAGGCAAGTTGTTTTGGGCTCATTAAACACTTCGGGCAAATAATTGTGTAAGAACGGAGAAAGGCAGAAGGCAAAACATGAGTCTCTTTGCGAACCTATCAACGTTGCGAATACCACAGTGAAGTCTCTTCATGGTTTCGAAGCGTGAGTGAAGGGC
>JAHIUS010000053.1 GCA_018816885.1 Patescibacteria group bacterium
CCTTGGGACCTTCTCCAGCCCCAGGATGCGACGAGCCGACATCGAGGTGCCGAACCGCTTCGTCGATGTGAACTCTTGGAAGCGACTAGCCTGTTATCCCCGGCGTAACTTTTATCCGTTGAGCGATAGCCCACCCACGTGGTACTACCGGATCACTTTCGCCTGCTTTCGCACCTGCTCGACTTGTAGGTCTTGCAGTCAAGCTCCCTTATGCGAATACACTATCGGCCTGATTTCCATCCAGACCTAGGGAACCATCGCGCGCCTCCGTTACTCTTTAGGAGGCATCCGCCCCAGATAAACTACCCACCAAACAATGTCCTCCCAGAAGGAGTTAGAGCCAAAACATAACAAGGGTGGTATCTCAAGGATGACTCCACTCGGACTAACGTCCAAGCTTCAAAGTCTCCCACCTATCCTGCACAAGTTATGTCTCGACCCAATGTCAAGCTGTAGTAAAGCTGCACGGGGTCTTTTCGTCTTGCTGTGGTTAAACGGCATTTTTACCGTTTCTGCAATTTCACCGAGTCTATCGTTGAGACAGTGCCCATACCATTACGCCATTCGTGCGGGTCAGAACTTACCTGACAAGGAATTTCGCTACCTTAGGACCGTTATAGTTACGGCCGCCGTTCACCAGGGCTTAGATTCAGAGCGTGAACTCTTCCTCGTGACCTTCTGGCACTGGGCAGGCGTCAGCCCCTATACATCACCTTACGGTTTAGCAGAGGCCTGTGTTTTTGGTAAACAGTTGCATGGGCTCTTTCGCTGCGGCCTAATCTTCTCATAATCGAAATCATAAGAAAATCGGGCAAGGCTTATCCCGAAGTTACGCCTGCTGTTTTGCCGAGTTCCTTAACGATAGTTATCTCGTTCACCTTAGTATACTCAACCCACCTACCAGTGTTGGTTTGCGGTACGGTAGCTTACATTTCTCGCTACGAAGGTTTTCTTGGTTCTTGAAATGGCCGGAATCTCTCGTCACAAAGGACAAAATTTGCATCACTCCTCGCGAACCTCTGCGGATTTGCCTACAGAAGCATAAACTTAGAGCTTGCACAGAAATTCATTAATCCGCTCCGGATATCCAAAAACGTCACTCCTTAGCTAGCGCCACTTTCACTTGATATAAATCAGATGTTTCTCAGACCGAAGTCATTGAAACGATAGATAAATATCGCATTCCGGTTTTGCTCTGGCGAAAAATAAGCTGTACAGGAATATTAACCTGTTATCCATCGGCTACGCCTTTCGGCTACACCTTAGGACCGACTAACCCCAAGTCGACTGACGTGGCTTGGGAAACCTTAGGTTTTCGGTGGCCAGGGTTTTCACCTGACTTACGTTACTTATGCCAACATTTTCACTTCCCAACGCTCCAGCCAGATTCCCATCTGACCTTCATCGCTGAAGGGAACGCTCTCCTACCATCCAATAAATTGGATCCGCGTCTTCGGTTGAAACTTTAGCCCCGTTATATTTTCGGCGCAGAACCACATCGACCAGTGAGCTATTACGCACTCTTTAAATGAATGGCTGCTTCTAAGCCAACATCCTGGTTGTCTGTACAATTCTACATCCTTTCCCACTTAAGTTTCATTAGGGACCTTAGACGGCGATCTGGGCTGTTTCCCTTTTGACAATGGCACTTAGCTGTCACTGTCTGACTCCCGGACATGCTAACAAAGGTATTCGAAGTTTATCTAGGTTTGGTAGACTTGTTTCGCCCCCTAGCCTAAACAGAGCTCTACCCCCTTTGCGCTTATTCCGAGGCTAGCCCTAAAGCTATTTCGGAGAGAACCAGCTATCTCCAGGTTCGATTAGCATTTCACCTCTATCCACAAGTCATCCCACCATCTTGCAACATAGTTGGGTTCGGCCCTCCCCTCGATATTACTCGAGGTTCAGCCTGCTCATGGATAGCTCACCTGGTTTCGGGTCTAGTGCATACGACTAAAGGTCGCCGGTGAAGACTCGCTTTCGCTTCGACTACTCCCTAAAGGGGATTAATCTTGCCGTATACAGCTAACTCGTTGGCCCGTTCTACAAAAAGTACACCGTCACCCCGCAAGCGGAGCTCCGATTCCTTTTAAGCATAGAGTTTCAGGTACTATTTCATCCCCCTAACCGGGGTGCTTTTCACCTTTCCCTCACGGTACTAGTTCACTATCGATCTCGAGATCTAATTTAGCCTTGGAAGGTGGTCCTCCCAGATTCAAGCCGGATTACACGTGTCCGACCCTACTCAGGATAATCCTAGGATTTAAACCTATTTTCACCTACGGGGCTTTTACCCGCTTTGGCCGCTCTTCCCAGAGACGTTTGGTTAATAGGGAATAAATCCATATTGGGTCCTACAACCCCTCACCGAAGTGAGGTTTGGGCTGATCCCTGTTCGCTCGCCACTACTAAGGGAATCTCTTTTGATTTCTTGTCCTTGGTTACTTAGATGTTTCAGTTCACCAAGTGTCCACTCCTAAAAAAGGAGTAATCAGACATAACTCTGATTGGGTTTCCCCATTCGGAAATCTCCGGGTCACTGTTTGCTTAGCAACTCACCGAAGCTTATCGCAGCTAGCCACGTCCTTCATCGGAATCTCGAGTCAAGGCATTCACTCTATGCTCTTTTTACAATTTATTTTAATTATTTGATAACTTTTACCTGATAATTTACAGAAATTATCAGCGAAAGAAATTGCGTGTAAGTTCAATCAAGACAATAAGATTTCTCCATGTCGGTAGAGAATTCTTAAACTTGAACTTACAAATTGCCGAATTATCAATGATCACATTGTCCCAATACCCCGGGACAAAAAAAAGAGTGCGCTTCGCGCACTCTCCAACCTAAAAATTTAGGTTAACTTTCGACATCACGTCTTCAAGTTGGAGAGTGCAAAAAGGCTCAAAAAAACAGGTTAAAATATCAAAATAAGCGAAGGTATTATATTGACCCGATACCAACCTGTCAACTGATTTTTTAAAAAAAAGTTATTAAGACCAAAAGCCCCTTGCCAAAACTAGAAAAACCCGCCGAACAAACCTTCGAATCCAACCTGAAAAGCACCGCTCCACCACATAAGCCCGAGAACAAACAAAGCAATCCCGAGAATCAAATAAAAAGTCCATGTCCCCCCTACTCCGAGATACTCCTCCGCAAACCCGATATTACCCGTGAGATTCTTGATTTTTTCCCTAAAAACAATCAAGGCAAGCCCGGAAACAACCAAACACAATCCTATGAAAAATTGACTCATTCTTTCGAAATTAAATAACCGACCAGTACCATGGGTATTAAACTAAATCCCAGAAGTAAAAACAAGACCTGGTACCCGAAATAAGTAATAGTAAAACCGGCGGAAACAGGCCCTATCATAAAGGCAACCTGTCTCGCAGTAGCATAAATAGGGTAAAGATCATCCTCCTGCTCTCTACTCATATGCCTGAAAAGATAAGTCTCCTTGATAGGCTCGATAAAAGCAACTCCCAAACTTACAATCAAGAACATCCCTATAGAAAAATACACATCATTAACAACAGCAATAGCAATTAAAGCTATAACCATAACAATAAATCCGTTTCTGATACTCAAACCTATACCTTCTCCCTTGGCATGATCTGCAATAAATTTTTCGAAAAGTATAAGAGGCATAACCTTCAAAGCCATCACCAATCCAACCGCCATCACCGAAAACCCACTGCTTATCATATACAAAGGAATCGCCATAACCGATACGATATACCAAAGATGAACCCCTAAATCAACCAAATAAGCCTGCAAAAAAGTTGTTTTATTAAAAAATCTCTTCAAATTCTTAACCAGATCTCTTGTTTCATCATTTTTCCTGCGACATATAGAGACAATATGCTCATGCCGTAAAAACCAAACCGAAAAAAGAAGTATCAACATCGAAAACAAAAAGACAGAACGAATTCCAAGATAATAAGATATAACTCCCCCTGTAATCGGCCCCAAAATCCAAGCCAGATTTATAAACCAATAATACCTGCCCTCCTCTCGAGACAACTTATCATCATCCGTATAATCGCGAATCATGAGCGGAATAACCACAAAAAGAACCGCAATAAAAAAACCTTTCAAAACCTGAACCCCAATCAAAAATCCGGCAGAATCAATAAGGGAAAATAACAAATAAGTAATCGCCATCCCGAAAAACCCAATGTACAAAAGAATCAACCTGGAAACCTTATACAGAATTTTTGAGATCAGAATACTGATAACAAAAGTAATAAAATACGCAAGAGAAAAAAGCACACCCACATAAGACTCCGACCCCGTTATTTCTTTTAAATATTCCGCAAAAACCGGCGAAATCAATCCCGCCGCCAGCATATAAAAAAACATCATGTAAGAAAACACTCTCCCCTTCCCTGTTAAAGCCGGCATTTTATGCTTGAGCAACTTGTACATTTTCGCAGGTTTGACAAAACGCTATAATCGTTATATTATAGCATGAAGTAACCTGTTAAGACAAGCTTCGCCTAATTTTTATTTTTATTCAACGTTTTTTAGGGCGCGAACCAGAATTTCATTCTGTTCGCGCTGTGGTGGAGCCGAAGGGAGTCGAACCCTTGGCCTCCGCGGTGCAAGCGCGGCGCTCTAGCCAACTGAGCTACGGCCCCATTAGTTGTAATTGTAGTGGTAGTTGTAGTGACAATCAAGTACCCCACTACTACAACCACTTCTACCACTATACATCATGGTGGGCGAGGGAGGACTTGAACCTCCGACCTCTACATTATCAGTGTAGCGCTCTAACCAGCTGAGCTACTCGCCCCTGTTTTTTCAAAAAGCAAAAGGTAATTTAATGAAAACCGAAGACTTAGTCAAACAATTTGCAAAAATCAGATAGTAACCCTCCTTTTGCTAGGGATGCAAATCATATCAACACAATCTCGCGGAGTAAGCTTATAAGTGGGATATAACTCGCTATCGACATTGACACCCCCATTACCCGCCCTTTTTATAGAAAAAGAAATAGGAACGTCTTTCCTAACACCATCACCATTGCAATTCTCCTCAACACGAAACTCAAGAAAAAGCTTATTCATACCAGAAGCTTGCAACAAAGACTTACCAAACCTGGAAAGAGCTTCATCAACTTCATCCCCACATAAAGCCTCAATCCCACCATTCATACTAAGAATCTCCCAAACCCTATTTCTCAAAGCAAGCTTATGCCTATCATCAAATACTCGACCAAACATTCCCCTACTCAAATTTTCCAAAAAATACCTAGAAGCAGAAGTACTTATCTCCACTCCATCCATAAAATCTTCCGGACAAGAATTTATTTCTGACATAAGAAATTTTAAAAGGAGCCATATTATAGCCAAAATCTGAAGTTTTACAAAAAAAAGACACTCCCCAAGCGGAAATGTCTAACTTAACAACCAGAATGTAATAGAGAAACGCTTGAGTTTAGACTCTAGCTTTTGACCAGAGTTGATAATCATTACTGATTATCTTCCCCCACCGAGGTGGGGTTGACCTAGGAGTCGCATACCTTTCAGAATGCGAATTGCTCCCTAGAAAGGAGATGGTCCATCCGCAGGTTCTCCTACGGATACCTTGTTACGACTTCATCCCAATCAATGGTTTTGCCTTAGTCCCCTGCTTAGCAGGGACCTTCGGACACCCCCATCTTTCGTGATGTGACGGGCGGTGAGTACAAGACCCAGGAACATATTCAACGCGCCATGGCTGATACGCGTTTACTAGCGATTCCAACTTCATGAGGGCGAGTTGCAGCCCTCAATCCGAACTGAGACCGGTTTTTAGGGATTGGCTCCGCGTTACCGCTTGGCTACCCGTTGTACCGGCCATTGTAGCACGTGTGTCGCCCAAGACATAAGGGCCATGCTGATTTGACGTCATCCTTACCTTCCTCCCTAACTAAGTCAGGGCAGTCTCCTTAGAAAAATGCAACTAAGGACAAGGGTTGCGCTCGTTTACGGACTTAACCGAACACCTCAAGGCACGAGCTGACGACAACCATGCAGCACCTGTCATCGGGTTCCTTACGGCACTTCCGAATTTCTTCAGAATTCCCGAGATGTCAAGTCTTGGTAAGGTTCCTCGCTTATTATCGAATTAAACCACATGCTCCACCGCTTGTGTGGGTCCCCGTCTATTCCTTTGAGTTTTAATCTTGCGACCGTACTCCCCAGGCGGGATACTTAATGCGTTAGCTTAGACACTGACACGGTCGATGTGCCAATATCGAGTATCCATCGTTTACGGCGTGGACTACCGGGGTATCTAATCCCGTTCGCTACCCACGCTTTCGTCCCTCAGCGTCAGAACCTGCCCAGCTCGCTGCCTTCGCTTTTGGTGTTCCTCTGTATATCTACGGATTTTACCCCTACATACAGAATTCCACGAGCCTCTACAGGTCTCTAGTGATCCAGTTTTGGATACGAATCAAGGGTTGAGCCCTTGAATTTAACATCCAACTTAAATCACCGCCTACGGACGCTTTACGCCCAATGATTCCGGATAACGCTTGCACCTTCCGTATTACCGCGGCTGCTGGCACGGAATTAGCCGGTGCTTATTCTTAAGGTACCTTCAGAATTATTCCCTCAAAAAAGACCTTTACAACCCTAAGGCCGTCATCAGTCACGCAGTGTTGCTTCGTCAGGGTTTCCCCCATTGCGAAAAATTCTCTACTGCTGCCTCCCGTAGGAGTGTGAGCCGTGTCTCAGTCTCACTGTGGCTGATCATCCTCTCAGACCAGCTAAACGTCATAGCCTTGGTAAGCCATTACCTTACCAACAAGCTGATATTACGCAGGCCCCTCTCGAACCGAAAAATCTTTACCCTTTCGGGACTATCCGGTATTAATCCACCTTTCGGTGGGCTATCCCTGAGTTCGAGGTAGGTTCCAACGCGTTACTCACCCGTTTGCCGCTCCCCCCACTTTATCTTCAAGAAACAAGATGCCAAGAATCAAGAACCAAACAATTTCCAAATTCCAATTTTATAATTTTCGGATTTGGATCTTGTTATTTGTTTGGGGCTTGTCATTTGTTACTTGGAACTTACTTTGTTGAAAACAAAGTGGGGGGCGCTCGACTTGCATGTATTATACACACTGCCAGCGTTAATCCTGAGCCAGGATCAAACTCTCCAAAAAATGGAAAAAGTTTATCCTCGCTAAATTGCGAGAAGAAATTTTAAATGTGGATTTTCAAAAAGAAAATCAACGTGGCTTCTCTATTACATCCTAATTGTTAAGGAACAACTTCTCTTTATTTACAAGAAAAGAGCGGAGACATTCTATCAGCAAAACACCTGAAGTCAAACTATTTTTTAACTTTTTTTTAAAATTTGCACAGAAACAACATAACAATGTAAAATAACCAAGAAAATTTACCTATAAAACACACAAAATGGCCAAGTCGATAAAGAAAAAAATATGGTTCAAAGGGAAAACCGTCGCCCTAGACAGAACTGTTGAAGAGTATAACGCCGGCGAGGACATCATTTATGACCAAGAGATGATTCCCGATGATGTATGGTGTTCACGTTGCTACGCCAGATTATTAAAAAAACATGATCTTCTGACTCAACAGGAGCTCGATCAACTGGAACAAGGGCTTGATGAGATCCTTGAACTTTATGAAAAAGGAGAATTTATCTTGAAAGTCGAAGATGAAGACTCTCATACCAAGATTGAAGACTATTTAATAGAAAAATTTGGAGATACCGGAAAAAAAATCCACACGGGAAGATCCAGAAACGATCAGGTACTTGTAATGATGAGATGGTTTTTGAAAAGAAAATCCGAGGTAATCAGAAAGTCCACTTTGAAACTGGCTCTCAAATGCATCGAGTTCGCCAGAAAACACGAAATGGTCCCAATGCCGGGTTACACCCACATGCAGAAGGCTATGCCGACAACTGTAGGAACTTGGATAGGAGCTTTTGCGGAAAGCCTAATGGACGACACCAAGCTTCTCATCCAAATAACAAATGAAATCGTAGACCAAAATCCTCTGGGATCGGGAGCCGGATACGGCTCTCCTTTTGATTTTGATCGCGACTGGCTTTCTTCAGAGATAGGATTCAAAAAAACACAAAACAATGTCATATACTGCCACAATTCAAGAGGAAAAATCGAAGGACTTGTACTCGAAGCCTGCTGCCAAATAATGATGAGTCTGAACAGACTGGCCTGCGACTTGCTTTTTTTTACAACACAAGAGTTCCAATTCTTCAACATGGACGACTCAATATCAACAGGCTCTTCAATCATGCCTCAAAAGAAAAACCTCGATGTCGGAGAACTGATAAGAGGAAGAACTGCAACCGTCCTCGCCTGCCGCAACGAAGTCACAACAAACATAATCAATAAAATCTCCGGCTACCACCGCGACGGACAAGAGATCAAGAGACCCCTTTTCCTAGGACTCAAATATACCGAGATGTCGCTGGAAGCCATGGGTGTAATCCTTGACAACATCAGCCCTAATAAAGATATATTGATCAAGTCTATGCTCGAATGTCCGGGGCTTTTCGCCGCACACAAAGCCTTCGAAAAAGTCAAAGAAGGGATGACCTTCCGCGACGCTTACCAAGAAATTGGCGCAAATATAGATAAAATTGAAATAACAGAAGAAGACATCAATAAAATGCTAAAAATGTCCACTCATCAAGGAGGAACCGGAAATCTAGGACTCGATAAAATCAAGGAAGAAATTCAATCTTTAATGTAAAAATTATGCAAAAATGGGATCTGCAAGCGCTTCTTCGTAAAAAAATCGCCGAAAAAGGCGGAATCGTATCCTGCCATGCACATTTCGATAAAGCTCACGTCATCACCCCGGAAACTCTTGAAATGACTTTAGACAGCATGGAGGTTAAATGGAATCTTTGGAAAGATGTAAAAGCAAAATACACACACCAGAACTTGATGGAAAGAATGGCGATCAGTGCGGAAAAAATGATCGAACAAGGCTCAACAATCACTCGCACCAACGTTGATGTAGATAATACTGTAGGAATGATGTGCCTGGAAGCAGCTCTTGAAATTAAAGAAAAATATAAGGACCGAATCGAAATCCAAATCTGCTCCCAAGTCCTCGAAGGAGCACTCGACCCAAAAGCCAAAGAGTGGATCGAAAAAGCCGCCCCGCTTGTAGATGTACTCGGAGGACTCCCCTCTCGCGACAGACCGAACCAAGCAGAGCACTTAGACTATATTTTTGAAATAGCCAAAAAACACAATAAAACCGTAGACGTTCACATAGATCAAAACAACGACCCGGACGAAAAAGACACGGAACTCCTCGCCCGCAAAGTCATAGAGCATGGTCTCCAAGGCCGCGTAAACGCAGTTCATTGCTGCTCTCTGGCAGCTCAGGAAGATGATTATATGTTAGAAGTTATCAAACTCATCAAAGAAGCCGATATGAGCGTAATTATCTGCCCACGCTCCATGATCGACCAACTGCAAATGCGAGATAAAACAGCACCTTTGCACAACTCGATAGGCCCTGTTCCGCAACTTGTAGAAGCAGGAGTAAACGTCGCCCTCGGCGTAGACAATGTACACGACTACTTCTGCCCTTTTATTGACGGAGATGTATTCGAAGAACTGCTGTTCTTACTGGAAGCCTGCCGATATTATGATATCGAGGAACTTTCAAATATCGCTACAGTTAACGGGAGAAAAGTATTGGAAGGCATTTAAAAACCTGCCTTAATTACATCCTCAAAAAATCGATAATGGTAGTTATGATCTTGCCACTTGGCACCAAGTTTTTCGTAAAATTTACGAGGCCCCTCCCTAAAAGACAAAAGATCAACTCTTCCATAATCTTTCTCCTTTGCAATATTCAAACATTCGGAAATTAAAACTTTGCCAATACCTTGTTTTTGAAATTCTTCTAAAACAAAAATATCCTCAACATACATTGTCACTCGGGCATCCATAGTTGCATATGTTTCAAAAAAAGAAACAAACCCAACAGGTTTATCATCAATAAAAGCTAAAATAGCATTAAACTTGGGCTTATCTTGAAAATAGTGCTTTTTCAATCTCAATCTACCATCATCACCTAGCAACTCTTTCCCTGCCCATTCGCACATCTTTTCAATGATTTCAACAAAATCATCAAAATTATTCTCATTAACTTTTTCCAATTTTACATCCATCAAAAAAAATCTTAACACTACTCTACTACAAGTCAACCTCTCCTCTCTTCAAGAGAACTTCATTTAATGTTATAATAATCGGAGAAATTTTCATAAAAAACAAAAAAATGCCAACAACAAAAAGCCAATTCGACCCGGTATCAGCCAACATGCTCGTCCCAACAGTCCTGGAAAAAACAGCACAAGGTGAACGAGCATACGACATCTATTCTCGCCTACTTAAAGACAGAGTAATTTTCCTCGGAACACAGATTGACGGGAACGTTGCTAACCTGATAATTGCACAGCTTTTATTCTTAGAGAATGAAAGCTCGAAAAAAGACATCACAATGTACATCCACAGCCCGGGAGGACATGTTACCGCCGGACTCGCAATCTACGACACAATGCAATACATCAAATGCGATGTATCAACCGTATGCCTCGGCATGGCGGCTTCAATGGGAGCTATATTGCTTTGCGGAGGAGCCAAAGGCAAAAGATTCTCACTTCCTAACTCTGAAGTAATGATTCACCAACCTCTTGGAGGAGTAGAAGGCCAGGCAACAGAAATCCAAATCCACGCAGAACACATTCTTCAAACAAAACAAAGACTTAACGAAATAATCGCCCATCACACAGGTCAAAAAATCGACCAAGTCGTAAAAGACACCGACCGCGACAAATTCCTAACAGCCGAAGAAGCCCTTAAATACGGACTAATTGATAAGATTGTGAAGAAAAAGGTCTAAAAATTCAAAAGCTCTCCTGTTTCAATATATCGACAAGTCAACTTTACCCATAGACCAGCTATTCCCTTTGCCTTTTCCACAGAGTCAACATTTTTGGGACAAGAGAGCAATATAATATCCGTCTCTCCATCAACTATAGAATTCCCTCTGCCAACTATATTAGAATCGGAATCTCTTCCACCGTAATCGGGACTTTGTTTAATCTGGATCTCGTAATGCCCCTTAGCAGAAGTTTTTACAATAAAAAACTTAAAAAATCCGACATCAGTAATAACAGAATATTCAACTCGATCATATCGATTGCGTTCAACACATTGTTCAAACAGCTTAGTCAAACCTGCTACACGCTCATCATCATATGGTTTCATATTATTCACAACATCATTTATAAAGCATCTGAACCTCTGAAACTCTAAATCGCAATCATTAAATTCAATATCCGCTCCAACATCAAAAGGATCAAGGACTTCTACAGCTTCCGGACTTGAAACAATACTCATGTTATTTTGATTATAGAGCATCTATTTAAACCAAATTCGACGATTTGTGCAAGTCATTTTACACAAAAACACTTCAAGGATTCGAGAACTCACCCGTTTTAATATACCCACAAGTCAAATCTGCCCACATTTTCGCTATTCCCTCAGCCTTTTCAACAGAATCTATCTGCTCAGGGTTGGACAAACATATGATAGCTGTCCCGGTATCAACTTCTGACATTTTTCTATGAACTTTGGCAGGATCAGCATCCCTATCGCCATAAGTAGGACTATTCTTTATCTGAATTTCGTAATAATTCTTCTCGGGGACTTTTACAAAAAGAAATTGGAAGGGGCCTAATTCGGTTTCGCAAGAGAAATCGACAACAGATAATGCTTTCTCTAAAAAATTCATAAAATCACCTCTCTCTTCATCATTGCAATGCACATAAAGCACATGTGTTTTAGGGTGCTCAACTATCCTCAATTCCAAATCATTTTTAATGCTTCTAGCAAACGGATAATCAGACTTCGGATTACCATACTCCAAAAAGAGTCCACGATCTTCAATTCTACGATCACAAATTAATTCCCATAATCTATTGAAGCTAATCCCCTCCAATGCATCATCACTTTCATAAACAGAGTTATCCAAGACCTCATCACTAATAACAGCTTCAATAATAGCTTGTTCTACATCTTCAGGTAAAAGCCCATGACCTTCCATTAAATCACCTGGATGTATCTCGTGTTTACCTGAAAAAATATCATAAAATTCCCTAACCATTTCAAAACCCTCAAAATCATCACCAAAAACTGCATCTAATGCTTCCAATTCTTCACTTCCCGCTACAACTTCCGCCTCACCCAAAACATTGAAAAATTGCAAATGCCTTTTTAGAATTTCTAAAGCCAAAGGTACCTGTCCAATCGTAAAATCTTCAGGTTCACCCTCTAGCCCGGAGAGTTCTTCTCTGGTAAATGGAATAATTAAAGATTCTGACATAAATAAAAAGTTACTACACCGAAACAATAGCATGATTCATGCGGTCTGTCAATCTGGCAAAAGCCACTACTCATCCTCAACAAATAGCCCAAAACCCGCACTTGCTATCCTAGACGGATGAACGGAATCGGGAAGATGAGCCCCGCCACAAGCGCCATTCGCAAAACTATTAACTATTAGCCATCCGCTAAATAACCGGCATCCCAACCGCCCTCTCTACCATCGCCTTAGCCACATCAATACCTGTAGCCTTCTCGAGCTCCTCAAACCCGGGATTAGAATTAACTTCGAGAATAACAGGCCCGTTTTTTGTAGTCAAAATATCCACCCCTGCAACATCAAGACCCATAATTCCGGAAGCCTTCAAAGCCAAATCCTCATACTCCTTATCCAAGCTAACGATCCTCCCCTTCCCTCCGAGAGCGGCATTTGACCTAAACTCCCCTTTCTTGGCGGTCCTTTCCATAGCCGCAACAACCTTCCCTCCAACAACAAAAACACGAGTATCCTTACCCTTGGATTCTTTAACATACTCCTGAATAAGAACAATTTTACTGCCAAAAAAATCAACGGTAGAAACAGCCGCACGATAACTTTCGACAATCATCACTCCGGACCCAAGCGAACCAAAAGGAGATTTAATAATAACAGGAGCACCGCCAACCTTCTTAATAGCCTCCTTAAGATCCTCATTCTTACCGATAACAACAGTCTTGGGAATCGGCAGATTATAATGCGACATTATCTGGAGAGTTCTCAGCTTATTCTTAGCCTTCAAAATCGAATTATAACTGTTGAGAACCGGAACTCCCATAAGCTCAAGCTGCTTTACAACAGAAGCACTCAAATCCACATTGTTCAGAACAGACACACGAGGAATCATTACATCAATCTTCGGAAAAGGCTTCCCCTTATACAAGATTGTCGGCCCTCCCCCATTGTAATAAAGCTCACAGTCATAAGCCCTGTAAACCTTGCCCTTATAACCCAGTTCTCGAGCAGCCTTAACCAGCCTAGACTCCTCATAAGCTATCTTTCCATCTTGCGGCCTAAAAGAAAGTATCCCTACATGCATATTTTTATCTTACTTAATAAAAGCGCCCCAATTTTATCTGTAAATTCGAAAAATGCAATGACAAATTAAAAACCCCTTCTCAAACCTGTTGATTTGTGTTAGAATATATAGATAAATTTATCAAAGACCTATGTTCCAAAACGTAATTTGGTGGCAGGCATTGGTAGCTATGGCACTCGCTATAGCCCCAATCGTTATATGGACAAATATTTTTTTCAAAAGAAAACAGCACTCAAAAAAAGCGTTAATAGAAGTATTTATCCTGGGAACATTCACAGTAATACCTCTAATTGCAATCCAATACCTGTGGTATTTGCACCCTGAATGGGATGTAAACACCTGGATTGAGAACAAGGTCTATACAACCAATGTACAACTCGGATTCCTGGCAACCTTCATCGTAATAGGAATGATGGAAGAGGTAGTCAAAATGGGCGTGGTAAGAATCGCGGACGCCTCAAAAATGCGACTTCAAACCATAAACGACGCCGTAAAATTCAGCATACTTGCCGCACTTGGATTCGCATTTTCAGAAAACATCTACTATTTCTACTCGGTGATGTCCACAGGCAATCTTGCCGCACTATTCACAACTGTAGTATTCCGAGGAAGCTTCACGGTTTGCGGACACATCATATTTTCCGCAATATTCGGATACTACTATGGCCTGGGGAAATTTTCACAACATATAGTGGAACAAAACGAATGGACCGGAGAAAAATTCAAATTCGCAACCTTTATAAACAAATTAACAGGAATAAAAAAAGGATTTACAGTCAAATATCAAAAATTACTGACAGGACTAATAATCGCAATGAGCATGCACGCATTATTCAATTTCTTCCTGCAACTTAACAGAACTGTCGAAGCAACAATATTGGTGGCCACAGGCTTCATATATGTCTATTACTTGATGAACAGAAAAGCCGGACACCTGATTCTAACAGGAGAAAAAGGAGAATCCATGATGCCCAAAACCGACGAAGATGTTGTCTTGGAACTGATTGGAATGTGGTTCAACGACGGCAAATACGAAGATGTCATAGAAATATGCGAAAGGCTACTCCTGCGCGACCCGAACAACAAAGTAGTCAAACTCTTTAAAGCCAAAGCTCTCGATAAAGCCAAAATGACAAAAGCCGTTAGCTCGGTTAAAAACCTTTTCTCGGAAAAAGATGAAGAAAATCCGATGAACATACTTGAAGAACTGCGCAAAAAGAAACAAGAGATGGAACAGATAGAAAACATTAAAAAAAGTGCGGAAATAATTCTGGACAAAAAAACAAATACCCTTTCTAAAAAGGATTAATTATATATATTTCATCAATAAAATTTAACCCAAAATAAAGATGAAAAAACAAACAGAAACACTCAAGGACAAAATCCTTGCAAAAATCACCGCCGGTAAAAAGCTGGCAAAAAATCACATTGCGAAACTTACCGCAAACAAGAAACTGACAGGAGGAATCCTTGCAGGAGTACTGGTTGTCGCAATTATATTCGGATCAACCACAAGCTTCTTCGGAGCGCTTGATTTGGACTTCGATGAAGTTGATATGGAAATCCAATTCACAGGGATGAATTCCGAACAAACCGCTCTTTTCGCAACGGTTTGCGCCGAAGTGTCGGAAACATACGGACAAGCGTCCGTGCTCAGCACAGATTCACCGGCAAAAACAGGAGGAGCGGAAAACAATATGGCTATAGACAATAGCATCGACCTGGAAAGAGAAACCGTAGACTCAACTCCGGAAAGCGATATATCAAAAGAAGTACCCGTCGCGGAAGAGGAAGCTGCAACTCCGGAAGACCGAGTTGATGCTCCCGACATGGGAGAAGAAAACGATGATCAGAACGATAAACTTGACGGAATAGATTTGGGAACGGAAGAAGAAACGGTAGCTCCGACAGACAAATCCGACGCTATGGATATCGGCTCGGACACACCTGAAATCGACACAGCGGGAGAAGTAAAAATCCCGGAAGAAGCCATCGAAATAACAGGAACAATCGAGGCAGTTCTACAATTTACCGTTGGAAGCGAAAAGCACGAACAAAACATTGAACTTGAACTTGGAAGATGTGAAGTTTTCACTTCAACAAACCTCGAAGACTGGGACACCGAATTCAGCTCCGGCGTAACTTACAAGGCAACAGCCTCTGTCAAATACGAAAAACAAGAAAAAGCCAGCAAGGATTTCAACTTCACACTCCCGGGAGAAGAAACAACTCCAACAGAAACAGAAAATAACGACTTCATAACAAAACCGACATTCATCTTATTAAGAATCGGTGATATCGACGGCCCTGATGCCAACGAAGTCCAATCACAGTACGAAGGATTCATAACAGCCAACGATGCAAACAGTCTTAAAGTGGAATTCATCACAAAAGTACTTTTTGAAGACAATGAAAACATAGAAGAGCTAATCACAGAAGTTGAAGACGGGATCCAATGGACAAACGATATTTACAAACATTGGGACGGAATAATCTTCAGAGTTTACCCTCTAGTGATGGAAACAGCTGAAGAACAAAGCTTCCAAATAAAAGTTACAGGTTATTTGGATGAAGAAATTACATCTGAAGAAGACTTGATCGCATACGAAATCGGTGACGGGACAGATAATGTTGTTGAACTTTCTATCTTAGGAGAGCCGGGTGATGCCGCAGATGAAGATTCTATCGGAAATATGATGGATTTAGCCGCCGTACTTAACAAAGCTCTTTTAGGACTGGAAGATACTGCAGATGAAGAAACCGCATCAGCAGCAGATAAACTTGTAGAAGCCGTACTAAATGTAGACCTTATTGAATCCGATGAATCGACAGAAGGAGTCATAGACTTTATTAAGGGAGCAAATATCGGAGAAGAAAATGAAACGGGAGCTTTCTTCGACAACCTAACAAAAGGGGTCCAAGTTGCCACAGAAGAAACAAAAGGCCGAGAAATCACATTCTCCGATGTATCAGATAACGACTGGTTTTCAAATCCCGTTCTGAGCCTTGCAGCAGACGGAGTTCTGTCAGGATACGATGACGGAACTTTTCACCCGGAATACGAGATCACAAGAGCAGAACTTACAAAGCTCGCAGTAGCAGCTTTCCAACTGCCGATTATAAACCAAGATGCAGGGTTCACTGATGTTGATCAAAGCATATGGTACGCAAAATACATCAACACAGCGGCATACTACGGATTCATCAACGGATACGACGACGGCACTTTCAAACCCGGCAACACAATCAATAGAGCCGAAACTGCAAAAGTGCTTATCGGAATGGCGGAAACAATGATGGTAGATCCCGAGTACTTCCTCGGAAACGTCGCATCATGGTCAAACCCGTTCATCGATGTATTCCCTACATCATGGTATTACGAATATTTCATGCAGGGATACACAGCACGAGCAATAACAGGAAGTGAAGTTGACGGAGACCTATACGGATATCCTTTAGAAAGCACAACAAGAGGAGCCGCAGCCAAAATGGTTCACACACTTCGAGAAATTTTAGCAACTCCGACGATATAAAGAGCTTTAAACAAAGGAGGCACCTCTCATATGCGGAGGTGTCTCTTTTAAAATAAAAACAAAAACGCTAAAATCAAGTCATCTTAAACCAAAAACCATGAAAAAATTACTATTACTACCACTACTACTACTTCTGCTACTAACAGGATGTCTCGGAAATGTCACCCCTGAAGAAAATACAGACAATCCCCTTTACTACAAATACAGTGGAGCCACATACTCGATAGAAGTACCAAACGACTGGGAAGTAATCAGCCAATTCACATCGGACTACCCCTCAAATACGCTTGTAGCCTTCAAAAACAACCTAAAAGACCAAGACTTCATCGCAAACGTCAACATAGTGGCCAATACATTGGGTAAGGGCCTCGGAAACGGCGATTACGCCATAGAAATGCTTAAGTACCATGAAGGAACCTTAATAGATTATAAATTGCTCGAACAACAAGAGGTAGAAGTTATTGTAGCCGGCCAATCAATACCAACATATTTGAATTATTTCGAAGGAAGAAACAGCGTCAGCTCAGACCTACTCCGATTCTTACAGGTTTATGTAGTAAGCGAAAACTTCGGATACATCGCAACCGCAACCTTCCTCCCCGATGAAGACGAATTTATTTTCGAAAACTGCAAGCATATGGTGAAGAGTTTGGCGGTGAATTAGATTCGGATAGCAAAAGGTTTCGATAATTATCGAGCAACCATAAGCCGCGCCACAGCGGGGCCTATACAAATAAGCAGTTTTGCGAAGCAAAACACAACAAGAGCTTCTATTTTTTTTGCAAAGCATTTATCCCCGCCTTGGCGGGGGAAAAAAGAGAAATTAAAGCCGGTTGCGAGGTAATTCATCGAAACCTTCATGGTGCCCGGGGCGAGAATCGAACTCGCACTCCTTTGCAGGAACAGGATTTTAAGTCCTGCGTGTCTACCAATTCCACCACCCGGGCTTTTTGTTAAAGTTTTTGTGGTTATCGAGCAAGCATCTGCAGCGCTCCTGATTTTTCGAGGGCGTACATGTTAGCCCGAGAAAAACAGGAAGCGAAGCCGTTTGCGAGGTAACCCACAAAAACTTCTGGCAGGGGCGCCAGGATTTGAACCCGACCTTTTGGTTTTGGAGACCAACGTGCTACCACTGACACTACGCCCCTATGTTTAAGGTTGCGCCCTTAGGCGCTTTTTTGGCGCGGGGATCGCTTCGCTTCCTCGCGCTGTGGAGGCGACGATGGGATTCGAACCCATGAATGATGGTTTTGCAAACCACTGCCTTAAGCCACTTGGCTACGTCGCCTTTTTTCCTAATTTTCAAAAGACACCCGCAAAATTAACACTTGATTCAAAAACTATCAAGAAAAATGTATAATGAACAAAAATAAACCCAAAAAAACATGGAATTTCAAATCCTTCTGATCCTGTCAATATTCGGAATTTTCGAAACAGGCTACCTGATTTACAAAAGAAAAAGGAAAGAAAAACCAATGTGCGTCATAGGAAAAGGCTGCTCAGTCGTACTAAACAGCAAATATGACAAAACAATGGGAATCCATAACGACCTACTCGGATTAATCTACTACTTAATAGTAATCACAGTATTAATCTTGAACCTCCCCTACTTAACAGAACTATCGCTAATCATCGGGGCAGTATCATCTCTAATATTTATGTCCATCCAATTCGCAATACTAAGAAGCTTCTGCTTCTGGTGTACAACCTCCGCCGTCACTGTTTTCGCGATGAATTTGATCTATTTTTTATGAAAACCTAAAAATCAGTTGACTTATTCGCTTATTTAAGGCAAAATCCCCCCGTAAGTTTTCTCAGACAGACTAATAAAAAGTCGTGTTATGAAGAAAGATTACGACTTTTTATTTCTTGACCCAAAAAAGATGGGCACAAAACTCTACGTAGGGGGACTACCCTACTCAACAACAGATGAAGAGCTTAAAGAAGCTTTCTCTGCAGCAGGAACAGTTACTTCTGCAACTATCATCACTGACAGAATGTCAGGACGATCAAAAGGATTCGGATTCGTTGAATTCGAAACCGGAGAAGAAGCAGAAGCTGCTATCGAAATGTTCAACGGAAAAGATTTCGGTGGACGAAACCTAACTGTAAACGAAGCACGTCCAAGAGAAGAACGATAATTCTTTTGTAACTTTGTTTTTAAAGTTGAAACCGGGTCGCGCAAGCGGCTCGGTTTTTTTGTAGTGCCAGATTGAATCCCTGTTCTTATTATTGAAAATTTACCCCGCCTTGGCGAGGCTCTGGTGGGTCAGCCGGGGCTCGAACCCGGGACCGTCAGCTTAAGAGGCTGCTGCTCTACCAACTGAGCTACTGACCCACGCAAAAATTTTGCGGACATAAATTAACACCCCTCCCCTATCCTGGCAAGTTAAAATAACCTTAAATATTTGCTTTTTAAAACCATCAAAAACTACAATAAACCTCCAACTACAAAAACATTCTGTTGTCTGTTACTTACTCACTGTTAACTAAAATGAAAAATAAAACCACATACATCTGCAAAAACTGTAACCACTCCGCCCCCTCCTGGGCAGGACAATGCCCGCAATGCGAGGAATGGAACACTCTTGAAGAACAAATAATAGTGAAACAGTCCGCCCGCCCCCAAAGAATCCGAGAAAACCCGGCAAAAACAACCTCCATCAGCAGCTTTTCACCCGGGAAACAAAACCGCATCCAAACAAAAGTCCAAGAACTGGATCAAGCACTCGGCGGAGGCTTTTTGAACTCATCATTCACCCTTCTAACAGGAGAACCCGGCATAGGAAAATCCACCCTGACCCTTCAAATCGCGCACAAAATCGCACAACAAAACTTAAAAACCTTAATAATCTCGGGAGAAGAGTCGGAATACCAAATTCAAGAGCGCGCAAACCGGCTCAAAGCAGCTCATCCCGGAATAACATTGGCAAACGAATCCAACCTGGAAACTATCATCGCAACACTCGACTCGGAAAAACCCGATTTCGCAATAATCGACTCAATCCAAGTGATCGGCAGCAATGCAGTAACAAGCACCCCGGGCTCAACGACCCAGGTCCGCTACTGCGCAGAAGAACTCCTCGGATACTGCAAAAAACACGGCATAACAACCGTAATAATCGGCCATGTAACCAAAGACGGCTCCCTGGCAGGCCCCAAAACCCTCGAACATCTGGTAGACACAGTCCTACAGTTCGAAGGCGACAGATACCACGACCTGCGAATCTTGCGAACCTCCAAAAACCGCTTCGGCTCAACCTCGGAAATCGGAATCTTCAAAATGACCGCACAAGGGCTCGAAGAGTGCCCCAACCCCTCAGCGGAAATACTCAAAAATCGCACAGAATCCCGCATAGGATCGGTTTTAAGCCTAATCCTTGAAGGAAGCCGCCCGCTCCTCATAGAAGTCCAAGCATTAACCTCCCCTACTCACTTCGGATATCCCAAACGCACAACCTCCGGATATGACCTTAACCGACTCAATCTCCTAATAGCCGTCCTCCAAAAACATCACGGAATAAATCTCAGCGACCACGATGTATACATCAACATCACAGGCGGCATAAAAGTCAAAGACCCGATAATCGACAAAGCGGTTACGGAAGCCATTATTTCATCTTACAAAAAAACACCCATCTCCCCATCGAAAATCGCAATCGGCGAAATAAGTTTGACAGGAGAGACAATTAATAATAAAAGATTCCAGGACGCACTATCGGCAACACAAAAA
The DNA here is from genome assembly GCA_018816885.1 of Patescibacteria group bacterium. Lineage (GTDB taxonomy): Bacteria > Patescibacteriota > Gracilibacteria > UBA1369 > UBA12470 > JAHIUS01. The sequence goes on from JAHIUS010000053.1 coordinate 20,738, forward strand.
CTCGGCCTAACAGCATAGCACTCCAAACACCACTCGCCACGTTGACAAGCTCAGTAATTCATGGTATTATTCCCCTCTGTAAATTAAAGTAAAGATGGTCAAAGCCAGAGCCGAACAATTCGAGAAATTCACACAAGAACAGAATGAAGATGCAAAATACGCAATGTTCAGACGTGGACTCGGTATAACCAGTGAAACGCTTGAAACCCCACGATCACAAATAAGTGAAAAAATAGCCGCCGCGCTGGAAACCGCCGACCTCGACGAAGAAACAGCAATGACGCTAAGAGAACTGTTGGAAGCGGAGATAGCACCTTTTGTAAAACAAGAAAACGACACTTACATCTCAATGCTGGATGTCACAACTCTGGGATTAACAGAAGATTCCAAAATCAGACAATTCCTTAAAAACCATGGCATAGACCTCGAAAACCCTGACGACTTGGAATACGCCGGTAAAATCATTAAAGAAGCGGTTGAATTCTTTAATAAAAGAGTAGGAAGTAAAAACTTAAGAATCAACAAAGACTTAGTAAATCTAAACAAAAGAAACTTATCAGAAAAGGATATATACAAAATATTCAAAACAGCGGCAGGTCAAGATCACAAAAAACTCATCCCTCAAGCATGTGCACTTTTAAGAATAATTACAGTAATCGACTACCTCGAGAGAGATCCACTTCTATCTATGGCGGAAGCAGCAGAAAATAAAATCAGAGATTTCGAAAGAGATCACATCAAGAAAAATACAAACCCGGATCTTCAATCAAAAGGACATCTAGTATTCCAACCCAACGGAGGAAAAGGAGTTCCAATTGTAAAATTCGAACCGAGAGTAAAAGAGAAATGGAGAATGATAGCAAAACTTCTCCACAAACCTGAAAACGTATCAAAGCATGTGTTGGATCATGTAGGATTCAGGATAACAACCAAATCTTCACAATTAGCACTGGCATTCATCTACGAACTGTTTCACGACCCAAAGGAAGCAATTCTGCCTGCTGCATACATAAGACCAAGCGAAACCACAAACCTCCTTATTGATGCAAATGCAATCGCAGAAACATCAAGAGATCCTAGAAAAGCGGCAAAACTATTTAAACAACTCTCCGAAGAAACAATCGACCATGAGGAACTTAGAAGCAATGATAAAACAAACGGAAACAATAAACATTCATCCAAAAAATATAGAGCAATCCATTTCACAGTTGATATGCCAATAGTTGTAAACAGACACAGGAGACTTTTCCCAATCGAGATCCAAGTACTCCACGAACAAGCATGGATCGACAATAAAATATCTGCCGACCACGAAAGCTATGTCGCAAGACAAATGGAAACAGTAAAAGAAAGAGTCCTCGGAAACAACCTCTCAACAGCTTTCGACGAACAAGACCCTAAAAAGGATAAACAACCTCCATCCTCTCACCCCTAATCTTCTCAACTTCCTCGAGAACCTCTTTCACATAAGCGGGTTCGTTTCGCTGCCCTCTATGCGCTTGCGGCGGCAAAAAAGGACAGTCCGTCTCCAAAACGAATTGCTTGCTTGGAGCCATCTCTACAACCTCCCGCAGTCGCTCATTATTCGGATAAGTAACAGGCCCTCCAAACCCGGTAATCCAACCTTTCGCCCAGCATTTTTCCGCAAACTCCAAATCCTCATTGAAACAATGCAAAATCACTCTCTCCAAACCCGATTCAACTAAGATGTCGTAAGCATCTCTAGCCGCATCTCGGATATGCACAACAACCGGCAAAGAAACCTCCCGAGCCAAAGCCAACTGCCCTGCAAAAGCTTTTTTCTGCACCTCCTCAGGCTTCCTCATATGGTAATAATCAAGCCCAATCTCTCCTATAGCAACCATCTTTTCATCCTTAGCTTGAACAATAAATTTATTCGCCACATCATCACCCCACTGATCCGAATCATGCGGATGAATCCCAACAGTTGCAAAAATACAGTCGTACTCATGCGCCAACACAACGCTCGCATCAGAAGTTCGAACATCACACCCAATATTCACCATCCTCTCGACCCCGGCATCAAGCGCCCGCTGAATAACCTCACCCCGATCCTTATCGAAGTGCTTGAAATCCAGGTGTACATGCGTGTCAATCAACATAAATTAGCCATTTTTTATATTTTTGATTTTTTCCGGAAACAATTTCTGAATATTTTTCTTGTAAAAAACTTGTCACCTCGCGACTATCATACTTATGATTATCAATCTCTACAACAAGACAAATCTCCGTCGCGGTTCCGGTAGTAAAAGCCTCCTGGAACACCGAGAGATCCTTAATATTCCCTTCGACAACCTCTATCCCCTCATCTCGTGCAATTTGAATTACCGTATCCCTTGTTAATCCCGGCAGAATCGAACCTGTAGAAGGCGTGAAAAGCTTTCCATCCTGAACAAAAAATATGTTCGCACAAGCAGCCTCCGCAACATTACCCTCAGAATCCAAAAGCAATGCATTGGGACCGGCAAAATTCGAATTAACATAATACCCGGAAACCTTCGCATCCATCTTAACCATCTCGGGAGAAAACCGCCTCACATCACTAACCTTCAGCTTAAGCTCGGAAGAAGAGTAACCATCCCACGGCAAAACCCCAATCGCAACAGAAACCGGCATCCCCTCCCAGCCCACTTTCAAACCTCCATCCCCATAAAAAGCTATCGGTCTGATATATCCATCGATCGTCCCTTCCCGCCGCAAAAGCTCCAAAATCGCATCATAGACTTGCGCTCGATCATAAGGCGACTCCATTTCAAGAGCCTTCATCGACTCAAAAAACCTCTCCAAATGATCATCGAGCCGAAAAACCGCCCCCCCATAAACCCGAATCCCCTCAAAAACAGCATCTCCATAATGCAAAGAATGGGTCATCACATGAACCTGGGCCTCAGCCCAAGGGATGAATTCACCGTTAAACCAGATTTGCTTGGAAGTTTTCATGATCGTTGGCAGTATATCCAAATCATAGAGCATTCGCCATCTTGAGATTCTTAAGGTATTTCCTGTCGATGGCATTGGGTTTCATGTATTTGCGAGGTCGCCAATCCTTAGGATCGTCCTGTTCATTCTCGATTAGTCCTGCGTGAGCGATCTGATGATGTTCATGACAAAGAGGAACAACACCTTCATGAGTTCCATCTTTAGCAAACCTCTTGGTATGATGAAACTCATTAGCTGGATTCTTGCAATCTTTAATGGCACATTTCCCTTTATATTTACCATAAAGCTCGCGTTTTTGTTTGACCGGAATCCGCGAACCACCCTGTATCTTCCCTTCCGGTGCTAATTCAAGTAATTCTTTGAGAACCAACCCAAGAGGGATCGACCTACCTTTTTTCTTTTCCAATTTTTGTTGAAATTTTTTGAGCTGAAAGTGAGTTTGGGAATCGAGTTTAAAGGTAACAGGTTGAAGTTCAGAGCCGGCTTTTTGTTTAAAACCTTTCTCGGACATGTCAATAACTTCCTTCGCATATACCTGCAAAGTACTCTTTGACAACGATTGAACCATCTCAACCGCCTTCCCCTCCTCAACCGGTATTCGAGCTGCAACTTCTACTTTTGCCCATCCTTGCTTTTCAATTTCAGCTTTCAATAATGGCTTCTCTGAAAGTTTTTTGTCCAAAAACAAAACCTTATCTACCACTATCTCACTAATCCCACCAACTCTCTTCCCAAAATCATAGATTGAATAAAACCCTTTTTTCCGCCAGAGCTTCCTTTTCTCAACCTCAGGCAATAATGCGGCAAATTTTCGCCGCCATTTCAACGCTTCACTGCCGTATTTTCGGCACAAATCAAACAGTTCTTTATCAGTCATTTTCGAGTGGTTAATTTCTACCAAAAAACTACACCTCTAACAGGAGTAAATCAAGTATTTTAACTGGACAATTTGCAGGGTGAGGGTTTAATCACTTTTGCGCACAAAATCACGCCTCTCTCGGTCCATCAAACTTACTTGAACCGGGTCTCTTTTTTTGTCTGGCTTCGTTCCCTTCCTCGTCTCAACCCATCCCTTACAACCCCACCGACCTCCCCAAAACCACAACCCCGTACCTCTCCTTTAAAATCCCCAAAACCGCCCCAACATTTTGGTCCAGCTTAAAACTCAACAAAAACCTATAATCCCCCAATTTCTTCCTGGTAGGCCGCGACTCCAACCTCGTAAAATCCACCCCGTAATCATGAAAAGGCTTCAAAATATCAAATAAAAGCCCCGGCATATTCTTCTTCGGAGTAACCATAATATGCATTTCATCCTTTTTCAGGTCAGGAAAAACATCCTCCTCCGCAATAACCCCGAAAATCGTTTCATTCCCCTCTTCATCCTCAACACCCCGCGAAAGAACAGGCAACCCGTAAATCTCGCAAGCATACTCGGAAGCAATCGCCGCCAAGCTTGAATCCTGAGCAGCCATTTTTACCGCCTCAGCAGTACTGGAAGAATAAAGAACCTCTCGATCCCCGATAAAACCTTTGCATTGAGCAATCGCTTGCGGATGCGAAATAACCTTATTGAAATCCCCACCCTGCGCCCCCAAAACATGACTAATCGGCATCTTGAAAATCCCACTCAAGCTAAGCCCCCGATCTAAAATCCCATCCCAACTAAGCCTAACCGTTCCCTCAATACTGTTTTCCAAAGGCAAAACCCTTACCCCGGAAGCATCAAGAACCTCCCTGATACTGGACTCAAATCGAACTTCCGCATCAGGGAAAAACTTCTTGACCCCTTGAGAAGCGTGCGTTCCATCCGGCCCAAGAGTAGTTATTTCCATTTCTGCATTTCGTTAATAATACGCTCGCTATCGGAAAAAGCCTCTTTTGGAAAATCTCCAAGAAACTCTTTCACCTTATCAAACCTTTTATTCAAAACTTTCAAATCCCCATCTTCATACTTCTTCAAAATCTTCGACAAAGACTTAATCAACTTCTTACTGTATGGATTCCCGGTAATTATTGAGTTATAAAGCTCCCCTTCCTGAGAAAAAATCCTCCCGATAATATCAAGCTCGAGCTTATAAATCGGCGTACTCATCTCGTAAGGAACTTTCGGGCTCATCCCAAACTCCCTAAGAAGCTCCCCTGCCAAAATAGTCTTCAAATGTGGAATAACCTGCACAACCGCCATCAACTTATCATGCTCAGAAGGCTTCATAACAGAAACTTTCATCCCAAGAGATTCAAACATCTTCTTAAACTCATTCAAAATCTTGCATTTCCCCGGACAAAGAACAATAGAAAGCCCCTTGAAATTCTTATGAGAAGGACCAAAAAGCGGATGCATCCCAAGAACCTCAGCCTTCCCTCGACTCATAGCTTTAACCTGTTTCTCTTTCAAACTACTAACATCCAGCACCACCTGATCCTTCCTGCAACCACCAATCTCCTGCCTGATAATCTTCTCAGAAAGATGCAAAGGAACACTAAATAAAACAATGTCAGACTTCTCAATAAGATCTCGGTTCGTAAGCTTAGTCTCCAGATCGGAAACGATAATTTTAAATCCTAATTTGCGGAAAATCCGGGCAAATTGCCTCCCTGTCTTCCCCTTCCCACCAATTATTCCTAAAGTTTTCATATTGTTGACAATTTAAAACATTAGGCGTAAAAGATAAACACAAATTCAAAAAATCTCATGCAAAAAGTAAGCAGAAATTTCTGGGCAACAAACGCTTACTTTTACGTGCTTAAATAGCATGAGGCTTTAAAGATTCCGTCCACCCCTCATGCAAAACATGAGGTGTTTTTTATAATTTAACCCCAAAAAAGATGGACAAAGAAAAACGGTTTACTCTAGCACCTTTCCAAAAGTCACGGTATCTTTATTCCCGCTAATAACCTATCAAATATGATTATTGTAATGAAACAAGGTGCTCCGAAAGAGCACATCGACCATATCATCGCTCATCTCCAGAAGAAAAATCTGGAACCGGTACCTTTAATAGGAGTGGAAAGAACCGTCATCGCGGTTATCGGCGACGAAAGACTCTTGGACACGAAACATCTTCGTGCCATGCCAAGCGTCGGACAGGTTATGCCGGTCCTCAGGCCATACAAACTCGCCTCCCGCGAAACTCAACCAAAGGACACAGTAATCAACATCAAAGGTGTCAAAATCGGCGGGAAAGACCTGACAATCATGGCAGGCCCCTGCAGCGTAGAAAGCCAGGAACAAATCAGCTTAACTGCCCGAGCAGTAGCAGCAACCGGAGCCCAAATACTCCGAGGCGGAGCTTTTAAGCCGCGAACAGGCCCATACTCATTCGAAGGCCATAAAGAAGAAGGCCTCAAGATGATGAAAAAGGCCGCAAAAGAATCAAACATGCTCATTGTAACAGAAGTAATGGACGCCCGCGACATCGACTTGGTCTCCAAATACGCAGACATTCTGCAAGTAGGAGCCCGCAATATGCAGAACTACACACTTCTCCGCGAACTGGGTAAAACCAAGAAACCGGTCCTTCTGAAACGCGGACTGTGCGCAAAACTAAAAGAGTTTTTACTCGCAGCCGAATACATCCTCGCAGGCGGGAATCCAAATGTAATCCTGTGCGAACGCGGAATCCGCACATACGAGGACGATATGCGCAATACATTATCTATCGGAGCAATCGCCAGAACAAAAGAACTCAGCCATCTTCCTCTAATAGTCGATCCAAGCCACGCAACGGGAAGAGCAAGCCTTGTTTCTCCGGCAGCTTTGGCCTCAATCGCAGCGGGAGCGGACGGACTGATAATCGAAGTTCATCCGAACCCGGAAGAAGCGCTCTCGGACGGAGACCAATCCATAACTCCAGAACAATTCAAGGAACTGATGTACAAAATGGTCCCGGTCGCGGCAGCAGTCAATAAACGCATTAGCTTAACCCCTCCAGATGAACCTAAGAAACCTAAAAAAAGGTAAATACTGCGTCATCACAGACGAAAACATATACAATCACTACAAGGAGCTAATCCCCGGTGAGTTCGACTTAATAGTCAAAACTCCGGGAGAAAGCATCAAAACCCTTGAAAACATCGGCACAGCAGCCGAAAAACTCTTGAACCTCAGCCTAAACCGAGAAAGCACCTTAATAGCTCTCGGAGGCGGAACTATCGGCGATTTCACAGGATTCCTCGCGTCTATTTATATGCGGGGGATCCCTTATATTCAGATCCCGACAACTCTCCTCGCCATGATCGATTCCAGTATCGGAGGAAAAACCGGCGTGAACCTGGAAGGAGGAAAAAATATGCTTGGAACCTTTTATCAGCCTCAGAAGATCATTCTGGACCCGAAATTCCTGCAAACCCTGCCAAAAAAAGAACTCCTTAACGGAATAGCAGAGACAATTAAGCACGCTTGTACTTTCGATAAGAAGCTCTTTGAATTTTTAGAAAAAAATAGTGAAAAAATCTTAGCCAAAGACAAAAAGACTCTTGCAGGACTTATAGAAAAATCTGCAACAATCAAGAAAAAAATCGTCGAAAAAGACGAAAAAGAAAAGGGCCCGCGAATGCTCTTAAACTACGGCCACACAATCGGCCACGCAGTCGAAAAAGCTTCAAGCTACAGGTTAAGCCATGGCGAAGCAGTCGCAATCGGAATACATCAAGTGAACCTCAAATTCAACTTCAAAGACACTCAAAGAATCGAAAAACTCTTAAAACTGTACAAACTACCAACAGAGATCCCAGACTATCTCGGCAACCTTGAAAAACTGATCCAAAACGACAAAAAAAGTGGAAAATGGGTAGTTCTCGACAAAATCGGCAAAGCCAAAATCACATGCTTATAAAAGTCCCCTCTTCGAAATCTTACACAAACCGAGCTCTTATTCTCGCAGCTCTTCGCAAAGGGAAAACCGTTATCAAAAATCCACTCGACTGCGACGACACCAAATACATGATTCGAGCCCTCAAAAAACTCGGGATCACAGTCGAACAAAAAAATAGTTCGCAAATCACGATTACCAGCAACGGTACGCCATTCAAAAACCCCGGCACAATCAATATCGGCAACGCCGGAACAGCAATGCGCTTCCTAACCCCTCTATTGGCTCTGCAACCTTTCACCTCAACAATAACGGGCAACTTGCGAATGCAAGAAAGACCAATGAAAGACCTGATAATAGGATTAGAGGGTGTAGGGTTTAGGATAGAGCATAAAAACTACTGTCCTCCACTCAAGATTCACGGCGACCCAACAATCAAACCTAAAAAAATTACCGTAAAAGGTTCAACAAGCAGCCAATACATCTCGGCACTACTATTAAGCTCTCCCCTACTCGGAAATCCTGAAATAAAAATCACCGACAACTTGGTCTCAAAACCTTACATCAAGATGACTCGCGACATCATCAAGAATTTCGACTCTATGTACACAGTAGAAACCGATGCATCCTCGGCAAGTTACTTTTTCGCACTCGGAGCACTCGGATTCAACGTAAAAGTCGCAAATCTAACAAGTAAAAGCCTCCAAGCAGACATTCAAATCCTCAAGTATTTAAAGAAAATGGGCTGCAAAGTCAAAGAAGACTCTCAAGGGATCCAAGTAATAGGCCCGAAACAGCTAAAACCCCTCGGCACAGTAGACCTAAAAGAGCTGCCGGACTCCGCAATGACCTTGTCAATCCTCTGCTGCTTCGCAAAAGGCCGCTCAACCTTGAAAGGACTCTCAAACCTAAGATTTAAAGAATGTGACCGCCTAGCAGCCCTTCAAATAGAACTCTCAAAAACAGGAGCTCGCGTCAAAGAACTGAATGATGGCCTCCAAATATACGGAATAGAAAAAATCAAACCCTCAACTATCGCAACTTACGATGATCACAGAATGGCAATGTGCGCAGCCCTCCTTAAATCACAAGAACCAAAAACCAAGATCCAAAACCCCGGTTGCGTATCAAAAACATACCCTAATTTCTGGAACGATTTTGAAACTAGTCTCAAGTCCCAAGTACCCAGTACCAAGTAAGTAAATAGTGCACAATTAAAACTAATGCAACTGATAACCAACACATTCACTACAATAGCCGTTTCGCCTCGCGAAACACCATCAACTTGGTACTTGGCACTTATTACTCCTTACTAACAATGAAAAAACAACTCCCACTCCTGACAACCTTAATGAGCTCATACAAATTCAGTTTGAACTCGCTGGGATTCTTCTGGGCAATATATTTTGCGAGCATAGGATATTCGGGAATGCAGATAGGACTCCTTTTTGCATCAGTCACAATAACAGGAATGCTTTTTACCCTTCCGACAGGGCTTACCAATGACAGGATCCCCTCAAAAAGGATCATCCAACTCGGATTAGTTCTCTTAATCATCGAATTTATAGGATTAAGCACAACTCAATATTTTCCTGCAGTCATCTTATTAATGCTAATGGGAAGTACGGGAGGTCATATGTTCACAGTTTCGATGGACAGCCTTTTTTATAAAACCGCCGGCAAACAAAGCCCGATATACAGGATCAAAACTTATGTCGGATTCGCTCTTTTGGCATCGGGACTGGGGGTGTTTTTCGGTGGAAACATTCTCGGATATCTGGATTTTCAAAAATACCTTCTCGTCGTTGCCGGACTCTTAACACTTCTGTTAATAGGCTCCACACTTCTGCCAAAAACCGACACATTCAAGTTCGACATTTTAAACTACAAACAAGATATATTTAAACCTCATATACTACTCTTCATAAGCATAATCTTCTGCTTTGCGATACACATGGGATCGGAACTCACATCTTACGGTCCATTTTTAAGAGAAAACTTAGGACTCTCATTCCCTCAAATGGGACTTTATATGGGAGCAGCAATCGCTACAATGTTCATTTCAATACGAATATCCGCAAAAGCGGTAGAAAAAGGCGTAAAAATGCAAAAAATCGTCACTCTGGGACTTCTAACATCAGGAATCGGCTACTTAATTATGTTAAACAGCTTTATCCCCATCTCATTCGCAGGAAGAGTGATCCATGAGGCGGGAGACGCTATGATGTTCGTCTTTTTGTACATGGGAGTTTCGGAATTTTTCAAAAAAGAACGCGTCGGCGGCAACTCCGGCTTAATCACATTCACTCAAATGTCCGGAATACTAACAGGTTCTCTGATTTTCGGACCTGTCGGAGCAGCATATGGCTATCAAGTACCAATCATAATCAGCTCAATTACAACCTTATTAGCATTACTTTTATTAAAAGAGTATGAAAAACATTATATTAACAGGAATGCGAGGTAGCGGAAAAAGCACCCTCGGCAAACTTCTCGCAGCAAAACTCGGAAAAGATTTCATCGATCTGGACGACTACATCGAGAAATCAGCATCCGGTAAAATCGCAGAACTTGTGCGCGAACATGGCTGGGATCACTTCCGGGAATTGGAGAAAAAAGCCGCCCAAGAAATGGCTCAAAAAGACAACCTCGTAATAGCAACCGGCGGCGGCACATTCCTAGACCCGGAAAACACCTCAAACCTCAAGAAAAACGGCTTCGTAATCCTATTAACGGCGGATATAGAAAAGCTCGCGGAAAGGATCGAGTTCGACGAAAATCGACCTCCTTTAACAGATCATAAAGACCTCATCGCAGAACTCAAGCAACTCTGGAAACAGCGCAAAGAAATCTACCTTGGTTGCGCAGATCTAACCTACGACACATCTCAGGATCTAGACCCAACTTCTAAGGTTGATGAGCTGATGGAACTTATAGCCTTACATCCCGCTTGTATGCGATGGAAAGAATAATGTCATTATCGATTCTTGGGCCTCTTTATTGCCTTCTATAGCCTGTATCTCAGAACTTATTAATTCTCTCGATGAACTAAGACCCTCTACAAAATAATGGGTCACGTTATATCCTATACCATATTCTACTATGACTTTTTCGGCATTCGTATTACCTATTGCAGTTGTAGCTTCCTCAATTAATTCTACATCTTCTGCTTTTATTTCCTCGATTCTTGCATCAACATCATCAACTAATTTTATAAAGAATCCATCAGCCCAAAAATCCGAATCAGGACCAACCCAAACAATTCCTTCTTCATATCCTTCTGTTACAAGTTTATATCCTTCAGGTATATCTATATAAAATCCATAAGTATCAGATATATAATCCTCTGCGCTAATTACAGAACCCTCCTCCAAATACCCCCTAATCTGCTCAGAGAACTCAACACAAACCATGAAATCATCATACCGGGAGTCATCCTCATCAGGAGCCCATCCTGAAGAGCATTGTGCATATCCCCAGACAAGATGAGTCTCATAAGCTTTTAAAGGACCTTCACACCCTACTCCACCACAACAAACTGCCAATTCATCAAACTCAGCCATCGTGAGCCCATCAATGTTAGGTGTACCGTAAAGAGTAAAGTAAGAACCTTCATCGCCATAAGACAACTTCAACTCTTTTATCCCACCTTCTTCAGCAGTCTTAATAACAGCATCTAAATTTTCATCTATACCTTCACAACTAAGCTCAATCTTAGTTTTTTCAGATTCAGAATAAGCACTAAAATCATCAATCATAAACAAAATCTGCGGATAAGAGTCATTTCTGGCCTCTACTTCCTCCTGAAAAGCTCCATCATCACATCCCCCTTCACACATCTCTTCCTCCCAAGCCCCTGAAACATACTTCCAGCCGATGTACCCTCCACCCGCAAACACCAAAACAAGCAACAAAACAAGTAACTTTTTCATAACAATATAAGGTTAAATCTTAAAGAACTCTAAAACTGTTAATTATAGCTGTGACATTCTCATCATACACATTTTCAGACACCAAACATTCAGCTTCCATTCCTTCTTCAGCCTCGGCATATTCGGTACATTTGGTAGCGGTGGCAGAAGCAGCATAATAATACTCATACTCGGAAGATTGAGCCAAATAAGTTTTGGTTCCATTCAAAACATCACCACGCCCCAACTCAACAACAACAAGATAGAAGAAGTGATCCACATCATTAACGGGTCTCCAATAAAAAGTTTTAGCAACACCATCCAAAACCGCATCACCCAAATTCCTTTCAATCTCTTCCGTATCACCCCAAGCAACAGGGATACCTAAAGAAAATCCATAAGTCACATCATTATAATTCGAAGGAACTATATTAAAAGTAGGTGGAGCTGCGGGCACATCCGCTACAACAACCTCTTCTGCGATGACCACCTCAGCCACCTCTTCCACTTCAGCGCCATCAACAGCCACCTCTTCCGCAATCTCAGTATCTTTTTCACCTTCAACCCCGCAATAAAAATCACATTCATTGAAAAACACATACCCAGCAAAAATCAGGACAACTAACGAAATCAAAACGATCGGATTTTTTTTCATTTTTTTGTTTATTAAAAGATAAATCCAGAAAAATTATACATATCTTATGAAAAACATCAAACCGATACCCGAAGAAGACCACCTTCAAACCCCTCACCATCCATCAAAAACACTCGATCCCCATCTCCACCATGAACCACTTCTTGAGCCTCGCCTGAAACTTTTCGCATCTCTTTAACCTCCAATGCAACAACTTTATCGGGCAAAACAATCTCGATCTCTCCCCCATCAAACCTGTTTTTCACATCCACAAGCCACTGCCCATCAGCAATTTCGCGCTTAACAATCCCGATAAACCTAGCCTTGGAAATCGCCAAATTCTCCTCATACCGCATCGAAAACTCCTTCAAATCCCCTTTCAAAAACCCCGGAGTATAACCACGAGAAGAGATCTTGTAAATTTCCTCCATCATTTCCTCTTTGAACCCGTTATCAATCGCATCACGATAAAGCCGACAAACAGACGCAACATAATACGCAGTCTTACTTCTGCCCTCGATTTTGAAAGCATCAACCCCTATATCCGCAAGCTCCGCAACATAAGGCAGCAGACAAATATCTCTCGCATTCATGATATAAGTCCCATGCTCATCTTCAGAAATCGGCATGTACTCCCCGGGCCTCATACTCTCTTCCAGAACGATATTTTTTCCTTTTAAATCTAAAGCATCCGCAGAAGGCTTTTCCTCTAAAAGCTTATACTTAAACCGACAAGCCTGGGCGCAAGCACCCTGATTAGGATCCCGATAACACATGTAGTTGGATAAAAGACATCTACCGCTATAAGCCACACAAATAGCCCCGTGAACAAAAACTTCAAGCTCAACTTCAGGAACCTGTTTCTTGATCTCGGCAATCTCCTCAATATGGAGTTCCCTCGGTAGAACAACCCTCGTAACCCCTTGTTCATACCAAAACCTCACAGACCGATAATTAACAGCATTAGCCTGGACAGAAAGATGAATTCGAGCCTCCGGCCAAACCTCTTTGATCACAGAAATCACTCCCGGATCAGCCGCAATCAGCGCATCCGGCTTAACCTCATCGGCAAGCCATTTAACATGCCCCTCAAAAGCCGAAATCTTCGCATTATGAGGATAAATATTGGTCGTTACGAAATATTTCTTATTGAGTTCCCTCGCAAGCTCTCTCCCTTCCAGAATCTCTTCTTGCTCCTTGAATTTGGTGGTTTTTGATCTCAAAGAAAAAGCCGGCATCCCGACATAACAAGCGTCGGCACCATATCTGTAAGCGTATTGTAATTTTTGCAGATCACCAGCAGGGGCGACCAATTCAGGTTTTTGCATATTTTAAAAAGCCTTATTCCAAGTAAAGCGTGAAAAAACTACCACCCTTAGACAAATCCCGCAACTCAAACTATAATTCCCGCGCATGAAAACAGATTTCCTCATTATCGGGTCAGGAGCAGCAGGGTTGAACTTCGCCCTGCATGCCGCCAAATACGGGCAAGTGCTTTTGATAACAAAAAAGAAACTCAAAGACTCCGCAAGTTGGCACGCACAAGGAGGAATAGCAGCAGTTTTAGACCCGAAAGACAGCCTGCAAAACCACATAAACGACACCTTAAAAGCCGGCCACTACAAAAACAAGAAATCAGCAGTAGAAAAGCTCATCAAAGGAGCCCCAAAAGCAATTGCACACCTGGAATCCCTCGGAGTAAAATTCGATACAACCCCCAGAAAAGAAGGCTGCCACAGTCATCGCAGAATCAGAAGCGTTGCCGACCACACTGGCAAAACGGTAATCCAAGCTTTAATCAAAGCTGCCTCCAAAGAGCCAAATATCAAAATCCTGGAAAACACTCGAGCCCTCAAATTACTCAAGAGCAAAGGAAAAATCATCGGCATAACCACAACTGGCGAACAAAAAATTTATGCAAAAGCGGTAATCCTCGCAACAGGAGGAATCGGCCAAAAATTCCCCAAAACAACCAACCCGAAAACCTCAACCGGAGACGGAATAGACCTGGCCCAAGAAGCGGGAGCAAAACTAATGGACATGGATTGCGTCCAATTCCACCCAACAGTCCTCTCCTCCCCCGACAAACCGCCATTCATGATTTCAGAAAGCCTTCGAGGAGAAGGCGCAAAAATAGTCGATGAAAACGGTAAAAGATTCATCAATGAACTCGAGCCACGCGACATAATCTGCGAGGCCATGAACAAAAAAATTGCACAAGGACACTCAATCTACCTCGACATCACCCACAAAAACCCCGACTGGATCCGCAAACAGTTCCCATACATCGAAAAAACACTCAAAAAACATGGATTCGACCTCACAACGAACAGAATCCCCATCGCCCCAGCCGCCCACTACCTCTGCGGCGGAATCGCAACAGACCTGTCAGGCCGCACTTCCCTCCCGGGTTTATACGCATACGGCGAAGTCGCCAGAACAGGAGCGCACGGGCATAACAGGCTCGCCTCAAATTCGCTGTTGGAATGTCTTGTTTTCACAATGGATGTGCCGAAAGAGCTACAGTGATATCCGGGTAGCATTTGACGATGCAGAAAAATCACTGCACCACAAACCATCCGCCATAAGCCATCACCCACCGGTCATCTTCTTCGCTTGATCCTCCATCGTCAATTTATCGATAATATCACCTATATCCCCACTCATTATCCCGGGAAGATTGCTAAAATTCTCCTTAATCCTATGATCTGTAACCCTGTCTTGAGGGAAATTATAAGTTCTGATCTTTTCACTTCTGTCGCCGGATCCGATCTGCGATAAACGAACCTCGCCAAGCTCTTTGGCACGCTTCTCTTCCTCGGCAGCATAAACTCGAGCACGCAAGATACCCATCGCCTTGTTCTTGTTTTTAAGCTGGGACTTTTCATCCTGGCAAGCAACAACAACCCCGGAAGGCACATGAGTTATCCGAACGGCCGAATCGGTAGTATTAACAGATTGGCCACCACATCCTTGAGCCCGAAAAACATCGATCCGCAAATCCTCATCCTTTATCTGAACATCAATATCCTCAACCTCAGGCAAAACAGCAACAGAAGCGGCAGAAGTATGCACCCGCCCTTGGCTTTCCGTAACCGGAATACGCTGAACTCGATGAACACCGCTTTCATACTTCATTCGACCATAAGCGGAGTCGCCCAAAACCTTAAAAAAAACCTCTTTAATCCCATGATCACTTTCACTTTTCGAAAGAAGCTCAATCGCAAACCCATCGCTCTCGACAAACTTCATATACATCCTCATAAGCTCCTCCGCAAACAAACTCGCCTCCTCACCCCCGGCACCGGCCCGAATCTCCATAATACAATTCTTCGAGTCATTAGGGTCTTTCGGCAAAAGTTCAACCTTAAGTTCTTCCTCCAGCTCATCCTTCCGATCTTTGGAACCCTTAAGCTCCTCCTTCGCCATCTCCAGAACCTCATCATCCTTTTCATTAGCCAAAATCTCTTCCGCCCCCTCGAGATTCGCAACAACTTGTTTATATTCCCGAAAAAGTTCTACCGCCTTAGTTAAATCCTTCCTTTTTCGCATCAACTTCACATATTCATCCTGATTCGCAATAATTGCCGGAGCAGAAAGTTTCTTTTCAATATCCAGAAATTCGTCCTCTAATTTTTGCAATTTATCAATCATATTATTTGCATCTTAACATTTAAAAATCAAAACCTCTAGAGTCTAGGGTCTAATATCTAGAGTCTAACAACAAAATTCCTATCTAAACCAGAAAGATCTTGTTTTATTTCGAACTCTGCTCCCGGAAAATATTTTTTCATCAAATCTAAAACCTCCTCTCCCTGCAGAAACCCAAACTCTCCAAGAATATACCTGGGCTTCATCCCAAATTCATTGATCTGCTCAAACATCTCCTCATAAAGCCGCAAACCATCATCTCCTCCATACAAAGCAACATCCGGCTCATGCTCAGCCACATTATCCGCAACTAAGTTATGTCTCTCTCTCCCGATATAAGGCAAATTCGCCACAATAATGTCAAAATCCCTGTCCTTAACAGGTTCAAGCAAGTTCCCGCAAAAAAGCTCAACCTTAGCACCCAAATCCTCAATATTTTTACGCGCAACTTGACAAGCCTCCTGCGAAACCTCCGTTGCGCAAACCTCCAAATCGCTATTCAAAGCCAAAGAACATGCAATATTGCCGCATCCGGTCCCAACATCTACAACTTTTTGGCAATCCAAATCATTCACCAACTCCACAAGCGCCTCGGTCTCAGGCCGTGGAACAAGAACCCTTTTATCAACATAAAACTTAAGCCCGAAAAACTCTTTATCATTCGTAAGATAAGCAAGCGGCTCCCCCTTTTGCAAACGAACCCAAAACCCATGAAATTTCTTCAAATCCTCGGAAGAAACCTCCTCTTCATCATGAGCAATAGCCCACTCCCTCGACTTTTCCAAGACAAACCCCAGAAGAACCTCCGCCTCTAAAAGCTTCTTATCAGCACGCGCCCCCTTCAATAAATCCGAAATCAACATAAAAAGATAGAATGAAAATTCTACGGTCTAGAGTCTATGGTCTAAGGTCTAATAATACTTCTTCCGCGCGCGCTCATCCCTGTATTTCGCGCTTACAACAGCTTTTTCTCTCTGTTTTTTCCTATTTGGTCTCTCGCGCTCCTTGTCTCGGAATTTTCTTTCCTTGGACTGCATAAGAACACGACTTTTGGAAATAACCTTGTTGAAAAGGTTTGCAAGCCTGTCGTTAGATACTTTTTTGTGCTTTTTAACTCCTATCATAGGTAAAATCCTCCCGGTTAATTGATAATTGCCTGGTTATTTTACAGATTGATAACTAAAAGTCAAATTTTCTGCAAATTTCTTTGAAAAATTTCATAACATCATGTGAAATCGCATAAACTTCTCCTTTAGCAACTTTAAAAATACCGCAACCGGTTTCATCTTCATCATGAACATCTTCTTCAAGAATCCAATGATTACCCTTCATTTTCTGGAATAGATACGAAGCCTCCCCTTTGGCAGCATCATTCATGGCTTTCACAAGCCTTTGAAACTCCTCCAAAGTCGAAACAAATATGTCTTCCTGCTGCTCCATAGCAGTTTCAAACATCATCTCTCCATCCGCATTGTAATCACACAAAATGTCCATAATTAATTTTTGCTTATCCGAGTATTATAACACAAAGACAGTGCCAATGCAAGCCCCGCAAACACCACGCAAACACCACGCAAAAACACCACGCATACACCACGCATTCGCACTGGATACTCATTACCGAGTACTATCTAAATATCCAAATTCCTCACCTTCTTCGCGTGAGTCTGGATGAACTTCTTCCTCGGCGGAACCTCAGGCCCCATTAGCGTCTCAAAAACCTTATCCGCCCTTTCAGCATCATCAATAGTAACTTGAAGCATAGTTCTGGTATCGGGATTCATTGTTGTATCCCAAAGCTGTTCGGGGTTCATTTCACCAAGACCTTTATACCTCTGAACACCTATCTTCTGATCCGAACTTAAAGTTTTAATGAATTCTTCCTTCTGCTCCTCATTATAAGCCCAACAAAACTTCTTCCCCTGAGAAACCTTAAATAAAGGCGGCTGAGCAATATAAAGATGTCCACTCTCAATAAGCGACTTGAAATAACGGAAGAAAAGTGTCAAAAGAAGTGTCCTGATATGCGCACCATCCACATCCGCATCCGTCATAATTACGATTTTACCGTAACGCAGTTTTTCAAGATCAAAAGTCTCACCGACACCAACTCCAAGAGCAATAATTAACGCTTTGATCTCATTATTCGCCAGGATTTTATCAAGACGAGCCTGCTCAACATTCAAAATCTTACCTCGAAGAGGCAAAATAGCTTGAGTTTGTCGATCCCTGCCTTGCTTCGCGGATCCTCCGGCGGAATCACCCTCCACAATGTAAAGCTCCGTGCTTTCAGGATCCCTACTGGAGCAATCCGCAAGCTTACCCGGAAGAGTCATACCTTCAAGCGCACCCTTCCTGATAACAGTATCTCGAGCGGCACGAGCGGCCAAACGAGCACGAGCGGCAAGCGCACACTTCCCGATAATACTGCGCGCCTCAGACGGATTTTCATTCAAAAACTCCATAAAAGCCTCGCCAAATACAGTCTCAACAGCTGTCCTCATCTCAGCATTACCAAGCTTACTCTTGGTTTGCCCTTCAAATTGAGGATCCCCAAGCTTCACGGAAATAACAGCGGTAATTCCCTCACGAACATCATCGGAAGTCAAATTATCATCTTTCTCCTTAATAAGATCATTTTTGCGAGCATAAGAATTGACAACACGAGTCAAGGCGGACCTGAACCCGGTCAGATGCATTCCTCCTTCAGTCGTATGAATATTATTCGCAAAAGTATAAATAGTCTCCTGAAAAGCCTGAGTATACTGCAAAGAAATCTCAATAAGCCCCTCGGGAACATCTCTCTCGATATAAACAATCTCGTTACCGATAGCCTCACGATTTTTATTCAAATGCTTAACGTAAGATTTAATCCCTCCTTCAAAATAGAACTGACACCTTTTGTCCTCTTTCTCATTAATAAGATGAATAGCGACACCTTTGGTCAAATATGCCTGCTGACGCAAACGATTCATAATAACATCATAATTAAACTCAACAGACTCAAAAATCTTCGGATCGGGAACAAAAGAGATCTTCGTACCCGTCTTGTCGGACTTATCGATTTCTTTAAGCTCACAAAGAGACTTACCGCAACTGTACTCTTGATAATAAGTCTTCCCATCACGATAAACTTCAGCTTTCAAACTAATAGAAAGAGCATTAACAACAGATACACCAACACCATGCAGACCACCGGAAACCTTATATCCACCACCCTCTCCAAACTTACCTCCAGCATGAAGAACGGTAAGAACGGTCTCAAGAGCACTGAGCCCCGTTCTCTTATGTTTATCAACCGGGATACCACGCCCATCATCTTCAACAGACAAAGATCCATCCTCATGCATAATGACAATTATATTCTGACAATGTCCTCCCATCGCCTCATCAATCGCATTATCAACAATCTCCCAAATAAGATGGTGAAGTCCGGCAGTATCGGTAGTACCGACATACATCCCGGGACGCTTCCTTACAGCCTGAAGCCCCTCCAACACGGTAATATTATCAGCACTATAATCTTTCTTGGCATCCATTATTTATTTATTAAAAAAAGTAAAAGACCTGGCGCATTTTAACACAGGAATTTGAAATTGAGAATTTTATTTGAAAGCTGCCTGTATTAGAAGCCATCAGCTAACCTACTTTCCATCTCGGCAACAAAATCCCCCACATAAAAAACTCCTTCAATACCATAGAGATCGATCACCGTAACATCTGTAATCAAATCATCGGAAGCATGAACAAAAAACTCAAGCTCGAACTCCCCAACAGCAACCCCCTTCAAGTAAAAAAGATTTTCAGAAAGATCCGAAGAAACAACATTGGAAGAAGTTATATAAATCCCGTAACCGCTCAAGTAATCCGTAAGCAGAGAAATCGCCAACTGCTCGGCATAAGAAAGATCATTTTCTTCTACCGAAGACAGGGGACTCGGAACCGGAGACTCGGAAAACTCCTCCTTCAAAAGCCCATCCGCAACCTCCGCAAGACCAAAAAGACTCACACCTGTCGCCAAACGCACATCTCCGATTTTCAAATCATAAAAAAGCTCACCTTCTCGATCATACTTAGCCTCAAAAGCAATACCGCCTATCTTCCCTCCATCAACATCAAATAGCCGATAACCACTGTCTCCGAGCGAAGAAACGGCGGTATAAGCAACCTCCGCACCGGAAAAAGCCGCATAAACAATGGCCTTAGCTTCCTCAAGAGTAAGATCACCCTCATCGGGACTTCCAAGATGCAGACTTTGAAGATAATCCTTAAGATTATCAATATCTTCCTTATTTCTTAAATAAGCACCAAGTTTTCCATCAAAACTACCGCTCAAACTCGAATATTCCGTAGAATTGATAAATTCCAAAACCTGTGCAGCCTCAAAAAGTTCCGCCTCGAAATAACTCAAAATCGCAGCTCGCGAATCAATTTCGTCCATAAGAACATCCGCACTATCAAGCAAATAAAGCATAACATCTGTAGCATCTGAAACGGAAATACCGCTAACACGAAGCAACTCTTCAATATTATTAAGAACCTTCACTTTACCGGAAACAAAAGCCTGCCGCTCCTCATCCAAATCAACCCCGCTCGCAGCAACCCTGAATATCGCCCGCTCAAAATCATCCAAAAGATCAAAATACTGCGGATCATAAAATCCGCTCTCGCGAGTAAGCAAAACAGCAAGAAGCTCCCGCTCCTCGGAAATATCTTTCCTGAAAGCGGAAAGTTGAGAAGTCGGCATAGCAAAAAACGACAAAAAACCTCTCTCGTAAGCGGAAAAAGCCTCTTTTGCAAGGGCAATCTCCCCATCATTTGCGAGATCATACATTTCATTCAACCTTTCACGGAGAACAATAAGACTTCCCTCATCGCTATCGGAGTACAAAAGACCCCTCAAATAATCTTTTACAAGATAAAGATCACCCCCATAAAGAGATATATTCAAAACAACATTCAAATAGTTCAAATAAGCCCTGTACTCAGCGGAAACAACACTCCCCTCATCAAGCTCAATAAGACTCAACAATGACTCATCGGTCTCTCCCCTAACGCTTAAATAAAGCGCCTTATTAAGCTTACGCAAAGTTTCCTGCTCGGCCCAACCGGCCTTTTTAGACTCAACAAAAGTCAAATACTGCCTGAGCTGCTCAATAAACCCCGGAAGTTCTTCCGTATAAATATCGTAATTCTGCCTAACAACAGATTTAAAACTACTGAGAAGCCCTATATACCTACTATCGTCAATTGCCACGAAATCTCCCCAAAAATCACGATCTCTATCATCACTCAAAACATAAAAAGGATACTCTTTTATAAGCTTCGCATAACGCAAATCCGCAACGACGGAGGAAACGCCGGAAGACTCATACTCCCCATAATAACCCTCGGGAATCAAATAACTATTAAGAGAATTTTCTTCTTGATCCAAAAAATGCACCCTAAGCGGATGCCTATACGCATAAGCGAAAACTTCACCATCCTGCACTTCAACATAATAATACCCGTCAACATTTTGAAAAACAAAATCCCCCGCTTTCAGCATCAAATCAAGCACCCCCCCCATATTGGAAATCCACACACCTCCTTCATTAAGCTCGAGCTGAACGATATAAAATCCACTATCCGAAGTTACCTCCGATACGGAAAAAGAGCTGCCGGCCGTAAACCTCATCAGATCAATTTCATCAAAATAAACTTCGTAATAACTGTCAGAAACTTCGTAATCTCCAATCAAAACATCTTCAGAGACAAGCACTCCATCCTCATAAATCTTAATACTACTTTCAAGAGAAACATTCGCCGCAACAGACCTTATAAAAACAACCCACATAAAAACCAAAAAAAACAGCCCCGAAAACACAAAAAACACAAAAAACCTCATAAGAAGAGAAAAATCTACATCATTGGCACTGCTTGGAGCCAAATCATCCGCCATACTTGTTTTTGTTTTTATTTGGTTCAAAGAAGATTATAACATAAGATATTACCAAGATATAAATAACAAAATAAAATGAAAAGATTATTATTCCAAGTAGTATTTATCGTATTGATTCTTGTTCCGCAAATAGTGACGGCGAATTTCTTAGATGTCCCATACGGAAGCGAATATTACGATGCCATCGAATACATTAAAGAGAATGGCGGGATCGACAATAGCGAGTTTTTTTACCCTGAAGAAGAGATCACAAAAGCCGCCCTCTACAAAATGCTCCTGGCCAATTCAGGCTTCACGCCCGGAGATGAAGAACCGAAAAATCACTTCACAGACCTGGGCGGATCGGAATGGTACGCACCTTACGCAAATCAAGCTGTAGAAATCGGCCTTATTGACGAAGACCAAACACAATTCGACCCGGACAAAAAAATCACACGCGCACAGGCCGCAAAAATAATACTAAGATGGGGCGGAATACCTGTACCGCGCTATATCAACCCAAACGATTGGGATCTTCCATACAACGACACCAACCCACTACATATCTATGCTCCTTATATCCAAAAAATCTACGAACTGGGCATAATGCCGGAGTACAACAGTGACTATTTCGGCACATATCGCAAACTGACTCGAGGAGATGCCGCCCTTTTAATCTATAATTTCGATCTCTACAGCATAACTGATGAGTTCGTAATTTATCTCAACTCGGGATCAGACATCCCTCTTATAGAAACTCTGACTGATGTTTATACAAAGCTCACCGAAGACTTTTATCAGGGAGGACTTTCCGAAGATGAGCTGCTTTATACAGCAATAGAGGAAATGGTGAACTCGGCAGGCGACCCATACACCACATTTTCTGCGCCAAACGACACCACTTCAATCACAACCTTGCTCAACGGAGAGTATGAAGGAGTCGGAATTTATATAAATCAAGAAAGCGACGGAACGATCATAATAACCAGCTTACTGGCCAATTCCCCCGCCGCAGAACAAGGAATAAAGGCCAACGACATATTAATGGAAGTAGATGGCCAATCAGTAGAAGAACTGGACCTTAACGAAGCTGCAAACCTGTTAAGAGGTAAAGCGGGAACTACGGCAGTGCTTTTAATCCAAAGAGGAACCGAATTACTGGAATTCACGGTTGAAAGACGCGCACTCACAATCACTTATATAGAATCTCAGCTTTTGGAAAACAACATCGCCTACTACAACATCACCTTTTTCGGAGAACAAACGGACGAAGAGTTCTTCGCCAAAACACAGGAATTTCTCGAAACGGGAATCAACGGAATAATTCTGGATGTCAGAAACAACCCGGGAGGCTATGTATCCACAGCCGCAAACATACTTTCTCAATTCATAGAAGAAGGAGAGTTGATAACCACAATTTCATATAACAACGAAAACATTGAATATATCTCGGAAGGACCCGGAACACTCGGAACATATCCGGTAGTAATAATTACAGATGAAATCTCCGCCTCAGCCTCGGAAATACTGACAGGAGCCCTCGCAGATCACAACATCGCAATAACGGTAGGAGAAACAACTTACGGAAAAGGCAGCGTCCAAGAACTGATATATTACGACGACGGCTCAATCCTGAAAATCACAGTCGCCCACTGGCTCACCCCCAACGGAACAGACATAAACGGAATAGGAATCCAGCCGGATATCGAAATAACGGGAGAAGACGAACAACTCCAGCAAGCAATCGATACCGTTACAAGACTCATCGACTAGCCGTTTCCCGCCGCCAGTTTTCTTTCGTCCAAACCTTCTCAACCTGATATTGGTGTTGCAACCCCCGCATCAACATCTCGCTTCGCACAACCCCTCCCCTGTGCGGATGTCTGTGTTTTCTTTTTAAAGGAGAACAAAAACCATGAACATAATGAACAATCTCATGCCCCAAAATCCCCTCGACAACCTGACGAGGGATAATAGGATCTTTAAACAAACCATTCATCAAAATAGTCGAAGTCTTCTTGTCCCGGCTCATCCGAATAGACCCCAGCCTGGTCCTGGAAACCCGAGAAAACTTCACTTTGACCTCGTTCGGGCGATCAATATCGGAAAAATGCTTCCCCCACATCTCCTCAAGCAAACTTGTAAGCCATTTGTCATCACGCATGGCTGTATTTAAGCATGGGAAAGAAACCTTAAGCAACCGGATTCTCACCTTCCTGCGACGCAGGCTCAACTTTGATTTCTTCGCTAGACACAACCTCTTGCTGAACTTCAACCTGTTCTTTTTGGGGCTCCGCTACCGCTTCGCCCTGCTGGGTACTTGAGACTTGAGACTCATTACTAATAAAAGCATCCGTATTATCAAACCCATCATCAGATACAGAAACCGGCTCAGGAGCAACCTCTTCCTCCTTAGACTCATCTTCCGCAACATCATCCAGCTTAGGACTTGGTACTTGAGACTCCTCACTAATTTCTGATTTCTCATTTCTCATTTCTGATTTAGCTGAAAGCAATTCCTCCGGATCAGTGGTAATAATTTTATCCTCGGAATAAGAAGCAATAATCTGTATCGCCACATGCTGAATCCCTGCGAAGAAAAGCCCCTGGCCAACCCCGCTATTCAGAAGTAAATATCTCTCCCCTTCGGTCAAATTAAACACCTTTTGCAGCATCTCAACCGCTGAAGGCGACTGCTTAAGAAGCAACTGCATAGACGAGTTCGTAATTATCGGCTTCCCGTATTCACTTTTCATAAAATCCTCAACATCCTGAGTAATAGTAGAAACTCCGAGATAATATTTGCGAGCCCTTTTCACCAAGCCATAAAGAAATTTAGCGGAATCCTCATGCTGCATAAGCGACCACGCCTCATCAATAACCAGAATCCTCTTTTTCATCTCACTTCTAACCCTGTTCCAGATATAAGAAAGCACAATATACATCGCAATAGGCCGGAGCTCATCCTCAAGATCTCTAATCGAGAAAACAACAAGCCCGTTATCAAGACTCACATTTGTAGGTTTATTAAAAATCCCCGCGAAAGTACCCGAAGTGAACTTCTGAACCCTTGTCGCCATCTGCTGCGCCCCTTCAATCGAAGAAAGAACAGCATGAAAATCCTCCATAGTTGGCGGATTAAATGCAGAAGGATCGGGAGTGTCCATCGTAATACCTTTAGTCGCATAAACATCAAGTAGCGCCTTATCCAAAAGCGCCTCCTCGGAAGCAGTGATAGCTCCCATCATAAGCTTCATCAGACCTGTAAGATCAATAATTGCAGACCTGAGCAAATCACCGGGCTTCACCTCATCCCCATCAAGAGGTTTCGGCAGATCAAAAGGATTAATCCTCCTTTCACTATTCAAAGAAACATCCAAATAACTTCCTCCAACAGCATGAGCAAGAGCCTCATACTCATTTTCCGGATCAATAACAATCACATCAGACCCCATCATCAGATACCGAAGAATCTCGAGCTTAACAGCATAAGATTTACCCGCACCCGACTTGGCGAACACGACAGAATTAGCGTTTTCAAGAGAAAACCTATCAAAAACAACAAGACCCTCATTATGCCGATTAAGCCCGTAAAGAATCCCATCATTCGAAGTCAATTCCGAAGAAATAAACGGGAAAGTACTCGAAAGTGGCGAGGTATTCATATTTTGATCAACAAGGAGCTCATCCATACAAAGAGGAAGCGTAGAATTAAACGCATACTCCATCTGCAGATCCGCTCTTTTCGTCATCACAAGCTTACCGCCAAGCAGACTTTCAAGCTGTTTAGTTATCTTTTTAAGCTTATTAAAATCTTCCGCATAAACAGTGAAATACATCCCAAACTGAAAAAACTTCTCCTGACCTCTCTGAAGCTGAGTTCTAAGTTCCTCAGCATCCTGAAGCGCAGTTTCAAGCCCCGGATCCCGCACATTCCCCTTCTCCTGACTCATTCGGATAGAAGACTGGAACTGTGCAACTTTTCTCCTAAGAACCTTCATAATCTCAGCAGAATTGATCGGATAAATGAACTGCGAAATATCCATCGTAACCTCAAAATTCACAACCGGCGAAAGCCAATTAGTATCGATATACCTCGGGTACGCATAAACAAAATAAGTCTGAGCATAAAACCCTTCAACCTTCAAATGATCACTCGCAACCTCAAAAGATGCAGGTGCAATAAGATCTCTGATCGAAGTAATCCCTTCCTGGTAAATCTTTTCCGTTTCCAAAATAGCATTGCGTTCATCTTGAGAAATAGATTTTTCAGAAGGCTTTTTGGAATCATCTTTCAATGCCTCTTTTTTCTTACCAAAAAACTTGCCGAAAATAGAAGGTTTAGGCTCAGGTTTCTTACCAGTAGCGTTATCAACAAGTTGCAGATCGTCAACCACAGACTGACCACTAGCAACAGGTTGTTCACTGTTAACTGTTAACTGTTCACTAGACTTTTCTTCGTTTTCCGCCATAATTTTTATTTTTTTATCATAAGATTATACCAGAAATTTCCCCGAGAAGCAACCTGGGGAAACCACATATCGCAGATAGGTCAATCTCTCTCTATATCTATAACTGTCGTATCTTCGTCATCATCACCAGAGTCGGAAATACTTAAAAGATCAGTGGTAATATCAACCCCGCTAGTGTCCATTTCCATACTTACAACATTGATAGCACCACTCATATCGTCTCTATCTACCTCTGTAATACGACGCATAATAATCTTATCAGGATTTTTAGGATCATGAGTTATACAAACAACGCCATCCCGACCTGACTCTTTAGCCTGATACAAAGCATCATCAGCAACCTTAATCATCCCTTTCGCAACATCCTCCAAAGAATCACCCTCTTTATAAACATCAGGGAAAAAAGACACCCCAATAGAAGCACTAACACATGAAGGTAAAAGAAACTCCTCTTCTCTTTCTGTCATAAACTTTTCGTATTTCGACTTCCCCCTACGAAACTCTTTCAGTTGAACATTAATATCATATATTTTACTACCGTCAGCAATCTCATTAAGTCTTTTCAATTGGGACTCAAGTTTCCTAATTGAATCTTCAGCCACCGAAATAGCATCATTAAACATTTCTTTCAACTGAGCATTGAAATCAACAGCAATTTCTCGTCTGATATCCTCGGCAATCTTAGTAGCTTCTTTAAATGTCACATCATCAAGGACAACCATAAGCTCTTCACCACCATAACGAATACAGATATCACCGGGCCTTCTTCTCCCCATAATAGAAGCAGTACCTTTAAGGACTTCATCCCCAATTTGATGACCTAAAGTATTGTTCGTATGTCCGAACTTGTCTAAATCAACCATCAAAACAGCCAGTCCTTCACCGGGTTTCTCCTTTCTCCTAATACCTTTTTTGATTTCACCGGTAACATCTCTCCACCTGATTTCAGCATGGAAGTAACGTTCCAAAAGTTTCCTATACTCCTCTTCCCCGGCATCTCTATCCAAAAACCCATACTTTCCTATCAAAGGTGCTCGAATAGCACGCTCCCCAAGCTCAAGATTCTCCTCTTTCAATCTAGCATTATTTCGATCTTTAAGATCCAAAAGCAATCTATCCTTAAGCTTCCCTGTAATCATCTTTCTGGCAGCGATAGCAGGTCCGGTATCACCGGTCCTTAAATACGAACACCGAAACAATTCTTCTTCTGAAGCCTGACCAGCAGGAACTCCCGTTACAGCCTCCAAAACCTCTCTAACATCGTCAAGTGCACCTTGAACAGCTTCCTCAGGCTTAAAACCCGTAACCTCAGAAAGTTTGCCGAAAATCTCAAGCAGCTTCTCCTTAACCACAGATAAGTTATCTACATCCCCATCTTTCTCAAGCTCAATTCCAAGATATGTCAAATCCTCCCTGAGCTCCCGCAATCTTTTCAGAGCATCTTCATCCTCTTTTGCAGAAATAGACTTCAAACATTCATCGATCTCCTTAAGAACTTTCTCAAGCTCCTTCTCAAGAGGAAAACCTTCAGCCTCATTGTCCCTTCTAGCAATCATAATTTTTTATAAAAACTACAAGCATATTATACCATATTTCAGGCAACCTCTCAACCTATGTATTTTTTTCTCCCAAAAAAATCTTTTTTATGTTAAATTTATCTAGCGAAATATTTACCTTACCTCACAAAACCAATGGCCGATAACAAGCAAGATCAGGGAGACCCGCAAGAACCTAATGAAGAATCGGAAAACCCTTCTCTCTTTGATAATGAAGATATTGAAACACCTAAAGACGATAAAGAGCCTGGGGCAATAGTAGAAAACAAACACCTTAGAGAAATTTCCGACGAAATGGAAGAATGCTATCTCGATTACGCGATGAGTGTAATCGTTTCAAGAGCACTTCCCGATGTTCGTGACGGACTTAAACCCGTCCACAGACGCATCTTGTATTCTATGCATGAACTTGGACTCAGACCAACCGCCGCATTCCGCAAATCGGCAACTGTCGTAGGTGATGTACTCGGTAAATACCATCCGCATGGAGACTCGGCGGTTTACGACTCGATGGTGCGTCTTGCTCAAGATTTCGCAATGAGATACAGGCTTGTCCGCGGACAAGGTAACTTCGGTTCAATCGACGGAGACAGTGCAGCCGCCATGCGTTACACCGAGGCAAAAATGGAAAGACTTTCAGAAGAAATGCTTGCGGATATCGACAAAGAAACTGTTAAATGGGCTCCAAACTATGACGGCCGACTGAAAGAACCAACCGTACTTCCGGCCAAAGTCCCACAACTTCTTTTGAACGGAACAATGGGTATCGCTGTTGGCATGGCAACCAACATACCACCTCATAACCTGGGAGAGCTTATCGACGGACTATTCCATCTTTCAGACAACCCCGAATGTTCAATAGAAGAGTTAATGGAATTCATAAAAGGTCCCGACTTCCCGACATCCGGAATAATTTATAACCAGAACGCCATCAAGGAGATGTACTCAACCGGACGAGGTGGAATCATAATGAGAGCCAAAGCCGACATAGTAGAGAGAAAAAGCGGCAAATTTCAAATAATAGTATCGGAAATTCCATATCAAGTTAACAAATCATCTCTTGTAACCAAAATTGCGGATTTGGTAAGAGACAAGAAAATCAGAGGAATTACAGACATCAGAGATGAATCAAACAGAGAAGGAATTCGAGTGGTGGTGGAACTCAAAAAAGACACTTACCCCAGAAAAATCCTCAATCAACTATTCAAGCTGACACAGATGCAGACAAGCTTCAACATGAACATGATCGCACTTGTTGACGGACTACAGCCAAGACTTCTAAACCTAAAGCAAGTCCTGGAATATTTCATTGAGCACAGGAAGGAAGTAATAACAAACCGGACAAAATACGAATTGAAAATCGCAAAAGCAAGAGCACACATCTTGGAAGGACTCGTAATAGCGCTCGACAATATCGATGCCGTAATCGAAACAATAAAAAAATCCCCAACCAAAGAAGATGCTCACTCGGCTTTGATGAAAAAATTCCAGCTTTCCGAGCTTCAATCATCGGCAATCCTGGAAATGAGACTTCAAACCCTGGCGGGGCTGGAAAGACAGAAAATCGAAGACGAATACAAGGCAAAATTAACTTTAATGGAAGAATTGGAAGGAATCCTCTCTAGTAAACAGAAAATCATAAACATAATGAAAGAAGAACTCGCGGAAATAAAAGAAAAATACGGAGATGCGCGAAAAACCAAAATCATCAAATCTGCACTCGGAGCAATTTCCAGCAAAGACACAATCCCGAACGAACCTATAATAATCACTCTGACCAAAGAAAACTATATAAAGCGTCTGCCTCACGCATCATTCAAAGCGCAAAAAAGAGGCGGCAAAGGCGTAATCGGCATGTCCACCAAGGAAGAAGACGAAATAGCAATAGTCAAATCTGTCATGAACCATGACGATATCATGTTCTTCACAAGCAATGGACGAGTATTTAAACTTCCGGCTTACGAAATCCCTCAATCATCACGCCAAGCCAAAGGAATTCCGGTAGTCAACTTGCTGCAACTCGGTGAAAACGAAAGAGTAACCGCCATACTGAAAGACGACGGCAAGGAAACGGGTAAATATCTCTTCATGGCAACTCACAACGGAACCGTGAAAAAAACCGCGATCGAAGACTTCAAAAACATTCGCAAAACAGGACTTATCGCAATAAAACTCCGTGAAGGCGACAGCCTCGAATGGGTACGCGAAACTAATCCCGGAAACCGCATAGTTCTTGTCACAAGAGAAGGCAAATGCATTCAATTCGACGAAGGAGACGCCAGATCAATGGGACGCGCATCAACGGGAGTACGAGGAATCAGGCTGAAAGACAAAGACTACTGTGTACAGATGGATGTCGTAACCAGTGAAAACGACGATCTTCTAACTGTCATGGGCAACGGCCTCGGCAAAAGAACCCCTCTTCTTTCTTACAGATTCCAGTCCAGAGGAGGATCGGGAGTAAAAACAGCCAACATCACCGAAAAAACGGGTAAAGTTATCGGCGCAGCCGTAATCAAAGAAGGAACCGAATCCGATTTAATGCTCGTCTCCAGAAAAGGACAAACAATCCGAATGGCCCTGACCAGCATCCCGAGAAGAGGAAGAGCGACACAAGGAGTCTACCTGATGAGATTTAAATCAAAAGGTTCGGTAGCTTCAATTTCGGTAATCGAAAAAGTGGAAACACCGGAAGAAATAGCCGAAAAAGAAGCTTTGAAAAAACAGGAATCTAAACAGACAAAACTCATTAAAGTCTAAAAGTATGAAAATACTCAAAAG
The DNA here is from genome assembly GCA_018816885.1 of Patescibacteria group bacterium. Taxonomy (GTDB): domain Bacteria; phylum Patescibacteriota; class Gracilibacteria; order UBA1369; family UBA12470; genus JAHIUS01. Next base: position 51,438 of record JAHIUS010000053.1, read on the forward strand.
CGCATTTATCCTATCGATCATCATTCCGGCCACCTTGGCCCAAGCCGATCTATACACAGAAGACACAATGGTGAGTTTTTCATCAAGCTATTTTGTTGAAAATGTCCCCGTAACAATCTATGCGGAAACCGGAAACAACTCAACCAAAGACTTGCTCGGAACAGTGAAATTCTGGAACGACACACTCGGAAAACAAATCGGGACAGATCAACCGATATCCGTAATAGCAGGTCAAACGGACACGGTTTTTATAGAATTTTATCCTACAGCGGGAACACAACAAATATCTGTATCCATATATCCTTGGGACGACTCAATCGACGATACAAGCAACAACACAGTTTGGAAAACAATATATGCAGAACCTGACTCAGACGGCGACTGGATCCCAAATTCAACAGATAACGACGACGACAACGACGGCACCCCCGATGAAGAAGATGCCTTCCCTACAGACCCGGAAGAGTGGAAAGACACCGATGGTGACGGAGAAGGAAACAATATAGACAACGATGACGACAACGACGGCACCCCTGATGAAGAAGACGAAATGCCTGAAGATTTCAATGAAACACAAGATACTGACAAAGATGGAATAGGTAACAAAACAGATACGGACGATGACGGCGACACAATATCGGATGAACAAGAAATATCAGAAGGAACAGACCCTCTCAAAGAAGATACCGACGGAGACAAAGTTGCAGATAATCACGATGCCTTCCCAATAGACCCAACCGAGTGGAAAGATTTCGATAAAGACGGAATAGGAGACAATGCGGACCCCGATGATGATAACGATACAATTCTCGGCGAAGAAGATGTCGACGACAACAACAAAGGCCCAACCATCTATGTAACAGGAATCCCCAAACTGATAAGAATAGCTCAAACTCTCTCAGTAGACGCATCCTCCTCATTTGACGAAGACGGAGAGATTTCTACTTATGAATGGGCAGAAAACGGCAAAATCCTAAGCGAATTGCCAAACCTTGAAATCTCATACGACGAAACCGGAAAAAAAATATTAATCCTAAGAGTCACGGACGACAAAGGAGAAAGCCGCATACAGGAAATAACAATCAATGTATATTCCACTCAATTCATGATATTTCTGGGACTAATTCTGGTTATCTTACTTTCTCTTGCCTTCTATGCTATTTTCAGATATAGTCCACCCCGCAAAAAAAACAAGGAGAAGCAAAAATCTCTAATCTCTTAGTCTCTAATCTCTTAGTCTCTAAAAAATGAAAGACGATACCCACCCAAAATACAATGACGAAGCCGTAATAACTTGTTCTTGCGGAAACAAAATAACAGCAGGCTCAACTAAAGATAAGATGGAAACAGAACTTTGTTCCAAATGCCATCCTTTCTATACCGGACAACAGAAACTTGTAGATACAGCCGGAAGAGTGGACAAATTCAAGCAGCAACAAGAAAAAGCCAAAAAGAAACAGGAAGAAACCGCCAACAAAGCTCCAAAGAAACGTAAACAAACAATAGAGGACAGATTTAACGAAGAACTTTCCAAACAGATTGAGAAACAGAAAGAAAAAAAAGTAGTTGAAATCAAAAAAGAAGAAGCAACTGATGAAGAAATGAAACAAGCCGCATAAAAATGGGGCTTTATATTGCCTCAATCAAATCACCCAGATAGAATAAAGCCATGTCAGGAAACACTTTCGGGAAAATCTTTCGAGTAACAACCTGGGGGGAATCTCACGGCCCTGCAATCGGTGCAGTCATAGATGGATGCCCTGCAGGCCTTAAATTTGATGAAAAATTTATCCAAAAAGAACTGGATCGAAGAAAACCCAACCCAAAAGACCCTCTCTCAACCAAACGCGCAGAACCGGACAAAGTATGTGTCTTATCAGGAGTATTCGAAGGAAAAACCATCGGTACACCAATCGCAATGGAAGTCTGGAATCAAGATGCAAAATCCGAAGACTACTCCCCTACCAGAATACGCCCGGGCCACGCTGATAAAACTTATGAAGACAAATACGGACACAGAGATTACAGAGGCGGAGGGCGAGCTTCAGGACGCGAAACAATCGGAAGAGTACTTGGGGGAGCTATCGCCAAAATGCTTTTGCCCAAAACCAAGATTTTAAGCAAAACAACCTGTAAAAAGCCAGAAAAAGGCGATTCAAGCGGAGGATTCGTTGAAATCGAAATCAAAAATCCACCTAAGAACCTTGGACAGCCGGTCTTCGACAAACTGGAAGCAGACCTAGCAAAAGGATTGCTCTCAATCGGAGCTGTCAAATCATTCGAAATCGATCTTGGAATCAAAGAAGCCGGAATGTCCGGCAAAGAAAATAACAAGCTCAAAAAAGGAACACTCGGCGGAATTTCAACCGGCAATACAATAAAAATCCGCATAGCAATCAAACCAACCCCATCAGTCGGAATAAAAGGCCGCCACGACATCTGCATCGTTCCAAGAGTAGCTCCCGTTGCGGAAGCAATGGTTGCAATCGTCCTCGCAGATCACTTCCTTAGAAACCGAGCATCTAAACTATAAAAAACGGTTTCGCACAGCGAAACTCCATCCACCAGCCGCAACAGGACAAAATCATGATTGCGGCCCTCACTATAAAAGACGTTTCGCACAGCGAAACTCCATCCACTTGGTACTCCTTACTCCTCACTAAGCTAACATGTTCGAATTTAAAATAAAAAATATACAAGGCCTAGCCCGCACCGGCACCTTGGAAACACCACACGGAGAGATTCAAACTCCCGTTTTTATGCCTGTTGGAACCAAAGCAAATGTAAAAACCGTCACCGGAAGCCAACTCGAGGATTTAGGCGCTCAAATAATGCTCGCAAACACATATCATTTATTCCTCAGACCTGGAGAAAAACTCATAAAGAAGATGGGAGGTCTCCACAAATGGTCAAACTGGAACAAACCCATCCTTACAGATTCCGGAGGATTTCAAGTATTTTCTTTAAAAAAATTCAACAAAATAACAGATGAAGGAGTAGAGTTCCGGTCATACCTTGACGGAACCAAGCATTTCTTGACTCCGGAAAAAGCCATAAAAATCCAAGAGGACTTGGGCGCAGACATAATAATGGCTTTCGACGAATGCGCCCCCGGGAAATCGAGCAAAAGATATGCAAAAGACGCAATGAAACGGACCCACGAATGGGCGGTCAGATGCAAAAAAGCCCACACAAAAAAGGACCAAGCACTCTTCCCAATAATTCAAGGAGTAACTTATGACGATCTCCGAATCGAATCCGCCAAGTTTATATCAGACCTGGATCTGCCCGGAGTAGCAATCGGAGGATTAAGCGTCGGTGAGTCAAAAGAACAGATGTACCACACACTCGAAATAGTCGAGCCTCACCTCCCGAAAGAAAAACCAAGATACTTAATGGGAGTCGGCACACCTGAAGACCTGCTGGAAGCTGTATCAAGAGGAATCGACATGTTTGACTGCGTTTTGCCAACCAGATTGGGCCGACATGGAGCTTTTTGGAATCACACAGGCCGCCACACAATTACGAACAAAAAATTTGCACAAGACTCGCAGCCGCTAGACAAGAAATGCACATGTTATACCTGCAAAAACCACTCGGCGAGCTATCTCCGTCACCTCATAATCGAAAAAGAACTTCTGGGAATGCACCTGATGACAATCCATAATCTTTCATTTATACTGCAGTTGATGAAAGATATCCGTGAATCAATCGATAAAGGAACTTTCAATCGATTCAAAACCCAATTCTTTAAGAACTATAAATGCTAGCCTACATCGAAGGAAACATCCAAGAAAAACAGGAGAAAACACTGATAATAGTAACTCACGGCATCGGATACTTGGTAAATGTCACAGAAACAATCTTCCTCGAAAACGAAAAAAGAGATGAAATCGCCCTTTACCTACACACACACGTCCGAGAAGATGACATCTCTCTATTCGGCTTCCCTACCCTATCTGACCTAAACTTCTTCAAACAACTGATCTCAGTCTCGGGAATCGGCCCAAAAATCGGGCTGGAAATCCTTAACACCGACAGCAACCTCATCAAAAATGCAATTCTAAGCGGAGATCTGGCCATACTAACCCGCATACCGGGAATCGGTAAAAAAACCGCTGAAAGAATGATCCTCGAACTCAAAAACAAGGTGAGGCCGGACGAAATAACCTCAAGAGAAACACAAAGACTTTCAAAAGAAATCGACGAAGAAGCAATAGACGCACTCCAAAGCCTCGGCTACTCACGCGGCCATGTCTATAAAGTGCTTTCCAAAACGGAAAAACTTGAAACAACAGAAGAGTACATTAAATACTTCCTGCAAAACGTATGAAAATCAAACTCCAAACCACCGTCAAATCCCCCCTCCCCTCCAACCTGCGAGACAGCTTCCTTGACGAAGTAGAAAAAGGGATGCATCCATTCATAGACACAGCCCTCGACCAAGATTTAATAAAAAAACTAAAAACCCTCGCCAAAGACTACAAAAAATTCAAAAAAATCATAGTCCTCGGAATCGGAGGCTCATCACTCGGAGGAATTGCACTCATAAGAGCACTTTATACTCCTCTCAAACACATGGAAAAAGACGCAACCCACTTCTTTTTCTTAGACCAAATCGACCCGGACCTAATTTCACACCTGGAGAGCAACATCGACCTCAAGAACACACACTTCATCGTAATCAGCAAATCCGGAGGAACAATCGAAACCGTTTCCCTCTACAAATATTTCCTTGGAAAGATCAAAAATCAAAAACTCAAGACCGAAGACCATTTCACCTTCGTAACTAACCAAAAATCCGGCTTCCTGCTCGAAGAAGCTCAAAAACAAGGAATCAAAACACTCTCAGTCCCGGAAAACCTAAGCGGCAGATTCTCAGTCCTCTCAAATGTAGGTTTACTTCCGGCAGCAATAGCAAAGCTAGATATAGAAGCGATCCAAAAAGGCGCCAAAGAAGCTTTCGAAGACTTCAAAAAATCTTCATCTTCACTTGCATTAACACTTGCCGCCAACCAATACGCACTCAACAAGCAAAACAAATCAATCAATGTAATTTTCCCATACTCATACAGACTTAACAGGTTCGCAGACTGGTATATACAACTTATGGCGGAATCCCTGGGCAAAAAGAGAGCAGTCGGCCCAACCCCGATAAGAGCAATCGGACCTACAGATCAACATTCACAGCTTCAGCTATTCATGGAAGGCCCGCGCAACAAGCAGATCTTATTCCTGGAAGTAGGAAAAACACACCACGAAGCCAAAATCCCGGGAGAAAAATACACCCTCGGAGACCTGATGCTGGCCGAAAAAAAAGGAACCGAGCAAGCGCTCGAAAAAGCCTCCGTCCCAAGCCAAACCCTGCACATCCCTTACATCGATGCAGAAGCAATAGGCGAACTCATAATGACGCTGGAACTCCAAATCGCCCTCCTGGCCAAAATGTACGGCGTAAATACCTACAATCAACCCGGCGTAGAAGCCGGTAAGAAGATTACAAAAGGGTTGCTTAAATGAAAAACCTCCTCCTCACATCCCCCTCCAACATCCGTTATTTGAGTAATTTTACAGGCTCGAAAGCTGTAATTTTAAAACTCCCAAATAAAACCTATTTCTTCACCGACAGCAGATATTTCGAGGAAGCCAAGAAGATAATTCCCCCAATTTTCAATTTACAAATTTACAAAAAAGGGGAATTCAAAGATGAGTGGCAAAAAATCCTCAAAAAACATCGCCTCAAAGAAATTCACTTCGAGGCAAATCACCTTACCTACTCCGCTCTCAAGTACTGGAGGAAAATTTCACGCCCCGTAAAACTCAAACCGCAAACAGGAGAAATCGAGAAATTGCGTACCAAAAAATCAGCTCAAGAAATAAGACTTTTGAAAAAATCCCAACAAATCAATGAACAAGTTTTTTATACAGTCAAAAAGCACCTAAAAACAGGGATAACCGAAAAAGAAATAGCTTGGAAAATACAAGAAACGGCACATAAATTAGGGTGCGATGAACTAGCTTTCCCACCAATAGTGGCATTCGGAAAAAGCACAAGCATTCCCCACCACAAAACCGGCCCAGGAAAGCTAAAAAAAGGCGACATGATCCTCATCGACATGGGAGTCAAATACAAAGGAATGTGCTCAGACATGACCAGAACACTTTTCACCGCAAAACCTACTTCCGAACAAGAAAAAGCTTACCAAACAGTCCTCCAGGCCCAAAAAAACGCAATTCGGAAGCTCAAACCCGGAATAACAGGCCACAAAGCCTGGCAACTGGCCGCAAAAATAATCGATTCGGATCACTTCACTCACGGCCTGGGCCACGGAATCGGCCTCGATATCCATGAATCCCCCAGCCTGGCTGAAAAATCTAAATCAAAGATCAAAGAAGGAATGGTTATGACCGTTGAACCGGGACTCTATTTGCCAAACAAGTTCGGAATCAGAATCGAAGATATGGGAGTACTTCGCGACAAATTCGAAAACTTCACAAAAGCACAAAAAGAGCTAAAAGACTGTATTGTCGAAGTATAGTCAAATGCTACCCGAGTATCAATTATCTACCTACCTGCATACATTCAGGCTTCATCCCATGATCAGCACTATTTAAGGTCATAGAGTCTACCATTTCCTCACTTTCAGGATCCCATACCCTACAAGGAACAACCCTAAAAGAATATAAAAGGTCTTTCATCCCAGGCCTAATCAAACTCACATCAAAACGCTGGTCTCCAACTGAGCGAACAGCCCAGGAACCAACATCAAGATTGCAACCCCTGGAAATAACCGCATCAAGTCTTTCACGAACATGGTCTTTATCAATCTCGGTCAAAGAAGCAAGTTCAGAAATCATATCATCAAGCGAAAGCCCCTCAACATCCCAATTTTCCATAGATTCTTTTACCATACAACCAAAACCATAACACGAAACTCATCATCTGCAAACCAACTATTAACCTTGGTTGACTTCATCAGGCTTTCTGACTTTGCTCACCTTAAGAATTTTTCTTTTGTAAACAGCAGGACCGGGAACAACACTCCTAAAACAAGATCTATCTATCGCAGCATAATCATGGCATTCACCATCATTCCCCTCTTCCTGCACAGGCTCTTTTTCACTCATAATTATAAGTTAAAAATATATACAGACCTTATCACACCAAAAACCCTATTTGCAATCCACCCCCTTTTCCCCTAAAATCCTCCTCGCCTACTACCACTACAACTACTTCCTACAACTAATCAACAATGTGCGGAATATTCGCCTATTTCGGCCCGAAAGATAACGCAGGAGAACTCGTACTCGAAGGTCTGAAGAAACTCGAATACAGAGGTTACGACTCCTGGGGAATTGTTTGTAAAAACGAGGACGGAGAAACAATTATAGAAAAACACGTCGGAAAAATCTCAGATGCAAACGAACTCAGGCCGGAACTCACAGAAAAACCAAGCCACATCGCAATCGGACACTCTCGCTGGGCAACTCACGGCGGCGTAACGGAAGCAAACGCCCACCCGCACACAACAGAAAACATGGATGTCACAATCGTCCACAACGGCATCTTGGAAAACTACCTGGAACTCAGAAAAGAACTACAAGAAAAAGGCCACAAATTCACATCTGAAACAGATACAGAAGTCTTCGCTCACTTAATCGAAGAAAACATCGATAAAGGGCTTGAGGAGGCTTTCAAACTCGCACTGGAAAAAGCCGAAGGAAGATACGCACTCCTCGCAATCACCAAAGACGAAAACAAGATAGTCGCAGCCAGAAGAGGCTCGCCACTGATCGTCGGAATCAACAAGGAAAACAAGGAGTACTTCATCGCCTCCGACATCCCCGCATTCTTGAAGCACACCAACAATGTAATGTACCTCGACGACGAACAGATGGTCGTACTCAATGATGGTGTGAAATTTTTTGACCTAAAAACGGATCAACCGATCGAAAAACGAATAGTGGAGATCGAATGGGACGAACAAAGCGCGGAAAAAGGGAATTTCGAATACTTCATGCTCAAAGAAATAACCGAACAAAAAGAGACACTCGCCCGGGCAATCAACCAAGACGACGACCTCATCCGAGAAGTCGCCCAGGCAATCAACGGAGCTTTCGGAACCTACATAATCGGCTGCGGAACAGCCGGAAAAGTCGGAATGGTCGGAACATACCTTTTCTCGCATATCGCCAAGAAACACATCAACTTCATGTTCGGATCGGAATTCGGCTCATTCCTGCCATTCATGACCGATAAATCCTTAATGATCGCAATCTCCCAGAGCGGAGAAACGGCCGACACACTCGAAGCGATCGAGGAAGCCAAGAAAAAAGGAGTAAAAATCGTCTCAATCGTAAATGTCGAATCCTCAACAATGGCCCGAATCTCAGACATAGTTATCCCGATCAAAGCCGGCCCGGAAAAAGCTGTAGCTTCAACCAAAGCCACAACCTCCCAGATAGCAATCCTTGAACTCCTCGCCTACGCCTGCGCCGGAAAACTTGATGAAGGCAAGAAGCTCCTGGTAGAAACCGCCAGCCAAATCAACGACATGCTCAACCCAAGATACGAACAGTACATCCGCAAACTCGCAGAAAAAATCAAAGACGTCGAAAGCATGTACATCATCGGAAAAGACCTCAATTACCCAATGGCTCTCGAAGCAGCCATCAAACTCCAGGAAGTCTCATACATCCACGCGGAAGGATTCGCAGGAGGAGAATTAAAACACGGCCCAATCGCCCTGATCTCGGAAGGAACTCCCTGCATAGCACTTATTGCCAACGATCACACCAAACAAGAAACCCTCTCAAACGCAATCGAAGTCAAAGCGAGGGGCGGCTACATCATAGGAGTTTCCCCACAGAACAATGAAAACTTCGACTTCTGGATAAAAGTTCCCGACGCCGGAATGGCCTCCCCGATAATCAGCATTATCCCAATCCAAATCCTCGCCTACCAACTGGCAATTTTAAGGGAAAATAACCCGGATATGCCAAGGAATTTGGCTAAGAGTGTTACGGTTAAGTAGTCTGCGTTTTTACAGCCTCTTCAATCGCATCAATAACCGCAAATATCCCTCTTCCTTCATAAACAACACTATTTAGGAAAAGTGACAAAAACTCTCTGTCCTCTTCAGCTTTACGCTCAAGAACGGGCTTCTTGTAAGAAGACATAATCACACGCGCCACACCTGCAGAAACAGCCTCTCTAAGCGCATTACAGCCCAACCCCCACAAATCCCCATTTTCATCAAGAACTTCAGCGACAACAACACTATATTCTCTAATTTTTGCAGCCAAATCACCTTCAATCTCACTCAAAAACTCAGCCTCAACGTGATTATTACTTAAAAGCCAAGCCGTAGTTCGACCTACACGAGGAGTTTCCTTTTCAGGAGAATCAATTTTGCCATGATCCAATACCAGCACTTTTAGATTAGACATTTTATTTAAATTAAAAATTAAAAATCAAAACCAAGCTCTCTCAACTCACTTTCTTCAATAACCCCCAACTGACTTAAAGCATAATCCATTTCAAAAAGTCCATGCGCCCTCTGCAAGAAAACGATAGTATCATCAAAATCAATCCCCTCAGGCAAACACGCACTTGCAGCATCTTCATCCATTAATGCAGAAACCAAAATTTTCACTCTTCCGGTTTCAACAGCTATCCTAACAATTTCTCTGGCACGATCTGTAATAGCTTCTTCCTTGCAAAAACCCATTATCAACAAAGCCGCCTTCTGCAACTTAATACTAACTCTATCTATAGGATATTCAGGCAACTAAACATTGAAACTCAGATCTTTGTAAATGCATTGCAATCACCTCTCTTTGATAATAACCCTCTTCAACCAACACAACAACTTTGTCAATCTTGTCCATTAAATTTGTTAAATATCAAAACAGGAGGTAAAATTAGCTCAACCAAAAATAAAATGCAAGATCATTCTCTAGAGTCTAGAGTCTATGATCTATAATCTAGAAAAAAATGCCACAGCGCACCAAAATAGTCGCAACCCTCGGCCCGGCTTCCGATGAGCTTTACCTTATGGAAAGAATGCTTCAGTCCGGGATGGATGTCGCCAGACTTAACTTTTCACACGGGACTTACAAACATCATCAGAAACTGATAACCAACCTGAGAAAAGCTTCCAAAAAAACAGGTTACAATGTCGCCATTCTTCAAGACCTTCAAGGCCCGAAAATCAGAACCGGAATCGTCCCCGGGGACGGAATTAAGGTGAAAAAGCACGAAAAAATCACCCTAACCGCCCTCAAGCCTCAAAAAAACGAGATCCCTCTTCAATACAAAAAACTCCCTCAGGAAGTAAAAAGAGGAGACATTCTGCTAATTGACGATGGACTGATCGAGCTTCAAGTGCTTTCAAGAACAAAAACAAAAATCATAGCAAAAGCGGAAAACAACGGCGTCATAAAAAGCAACAAAGGAATAAACGTCCCAACAGGAGAAATTCAAGCTTCGTCAATAACCGCAAAAGACCTGAAAGACCTGCGATTCGGCCTCAAAAACAACATCGATTATATCGCTCTATCATTCGTGAAATCCGCAAGCGATATAGAAACCCTCCGCCGCCACATCAAAAAAGCCAAAAAAGATACAAAGATCATCGCCAAAATCGAAAGAAAAGAGGCCATCGCCAACCTGGAAGAAATAATAGAAGCGGCAGACGTGATCATGGTCGCAAGAGGAGACCTCGGCCTGGAAATCCCAGCAGAACAAGTCCCAATCTACCAGAAGGAAATAGTCCACATGTGCAATGAACACGCCAAACCCGTAATCGTCGCCACACATGTCCTTCAATCAATGATCCATAATCCACGCCCAACCAGAGCGGAGATTTCCGATGCAGCCAACGCAATCTTTGATCGAGCGGACGCGTTCATGCTTTCCAACGAAACCGCAGTCGGAGATTATCCTTTAAAAGCTGTCCAAACCCTGGCATCAGTCGCCCGCGCAACAGAAAAAGAGCTAAAAAAACGTCCATTCCTCCTTCCGACACTCACAGAAAACAGCAGACTTTCAACCACAGACGCAACCTGCCTAAACGCCATTAACCTGGCCAACAATATCCATGCCAAACACATCATAATCGTCACAGAATCAGGCTACACAGCCCGCCAAATCACCAAATACCGCCCGATGACCAACCTGATAACTATCGTCTGCTGCGAAAATGTTAAAAGAGAACTCGCAATGGTTTGGGGCCTCAACAGAATTCTTGTTTCAGAAGAAATCACAAAAGATAAAAACAACCTCGAATCAACCGTACTCAAACTCCTCAAGAAGCAAAACCTAACCCTCAAAGGCGACAAGATCGTCATAGTAAACGCCGGCAAAAACAGAAAGTTGCTTTCAACGGTAAGGGCATGATAAAATCACCCCCCAAACAATAATTTAACCAAAAAAACATGGGAGCAACTGAAGACATAGAAGACCTGTTAGATAAACAATGGGGAGCAGAAAGAAAAGCAATAGGAGCAAGAAGAACACCACCAAGACATGATGATAATTCATGGGAAGCAACAATCGGAGAAGACTTAAAAGACGCAATGGAATTAGTACGAAAAAAAACAAACTCAACAGCACCGGCACCTACCGAAAAACTCTAATTAACCATGACGTTACCCGAATCATACTTAGACAGACCAGAGTTAACAGACGAAAACCTCATCCAATTAGGCGCAGACCCTCAATTATTCGATGAAACACATCGAAAAAAACTCTTGGCAACATTAAGAGACAACGAAGAAAGAGGAATCATAGGACCCGGAGCCCTGCCCCACACACCGGAAGATACAAGTCATGTATTCAAGGCTCTATTCGGAAGAAGGAAAAATCCAACAATCATACTAAACCACATCCGATAAGCCACCAGCCAGCATGCTCATTCTTGGCATAGATCCCGGGACAGCCACCACAGGTTACGCATTGATAAAATCGGAGAACGAGGAACTCGACCCGATAGATTTTGGCATCATTCAAACAGAGCCTAAATACGACAACGCAACCCGTCTCGCCCAGATTTGTGAAGACATCGAAGAACTTGTAAAAAGACACCAACCAGATGTAGCCGCAATCGAGGAACTTTTTTTCGTAAAAAACATAACAACAGGAATAAAAGTCGCACAAGCCAGAGGTGCAATCATCGCCACTCTAACCCGCCTAAAAGTCCCCGTATCGGAATACAAACCGACGGAAATCAAATGCGCGGTAACCGGAAACGGACAAGCGGAAAAACAACAAGTCCAGAAAATGGTTCAACTGATCCTACACCTCCCCTCCCCTCCCAAACCTGATGACGCCGCCGACGCAATCGCAATTGCGATATGCCATTTAAACTCGTATAATCTGAGGGAGCAGATAGAAATTAGTAATCAGTAATCAGTAATGAAAAAAATAATTCTTGCCGTTCTAACCTTGATCTTACTCACAGTAGGACTGGTCGCGGCCTCTCTTTTTATAAATGCACCCGAACTACTCACAAACATTTTTTCCGCAGAAGAAATAAACAAGGATACCTTTAAAATAAAAACAGATTCATCTTACGAAGAAAGAATCGAAAAAGGTCAGCTTTTAATCGAAAACGGATATTACTCCTTGTCAATCACAGAATTTAATCTCGCATCACAAGAAAAACCCTACTCCCCGGAACCATACTTACTCATAGGATCAGTCTACGAAAACCTGAAAGATTACGAAAAAGCCATCTCGAATTACGAAAAAGCCTTGGAAAGAAGCCCTGATAACTCGGAAGCAATTATAGGAATCGCCCAAAATTATATCCACCTCGAAAAATTTGAAGAAGCTCGCGCAACGATAGACGGATCAAGCAAAGAATCAAGCGATCTTAATTATTACAAAGCGCTTCTTTACGCATACGACTCGGAATACGACCGCAGTCAACAACTTTTTGAAGAAATAGAAGATGAAAAAGCAGAGCCATTCTTGTCAGCATTTGAAGAATACGATCTGGAAGAAGGAGGACAAGAAACCCACCTAAAAACACTACTCGCACAAGCCTACACGGAAGTTAAACAGTGGCAGCTTGCCAAGGCAACTCTCTATGAAGTTCTCGGAGAAAACTCAAGCTATCGCGACGCCTGGACACTGCTCGGATACACATACTTAAGCCTCGGACAATACGAAGACTCCGCGTCAGCCTTCGAACAAGCCATAGAACTTGATGTTACCAAACCGGAAACCAATTACTTCTTGGCACTCGCCTACTTCGGCCAAGACCGCCATGAAGATGCAATAACTTACCTGGAACTGTCACTCTTGTACGGATTTGAGCCGCAAGTCCAAGTCTATCAGAAACTCGCGGAAATTTACTTCCTCCTCGAAGATTACGAATCAGCTTCAAGAAATTACGAACAAATCCTCAAACTCAACGATGAAGATGCAAATAACTTCATAAGACCTATCTGGCTCAACCTGGACTTCCTTGGCAACCATGAACACGCTCTCGAGCTCGCAGAATGGGCACTGGACTCGCACCCGGAAACAGCGATGAGCTATAACCTCAAAGGATGGGTCTTAACTGCAATGGAAGATTATGAAGAAGCTGAAACCTACCTCAAAGGAGCACTTGAATTAGACCCCAACCTCGCAGCCGCTTACCTGAACCTCGGAACCATGTATGAGAAGCAAGACAACCTGGAAGAAGCCAAACAAAACTACAAAATCGCCTACACATTGGACCAAAACAGCGCAATAGGCTCTCTCGCAGCAGAGAAATACAACGCGTTACTTTAGTACCAAACTAATACAAAAAACAATCTACTCTCTAAAACAAAAAACATGCTCACTCCAATCATCTTCGCACTGGGAATCGCATTCGGTAGCTTTTTAAGCATGCTGATACCCCGAATCCGCAAATCGGAAAGCGGAATCTTCCTTGGCCGCTCACACTGCATCTTTTGCAAAAAAAACCTGGAAGCAAGAGACATGGTCCCGGTTTTAAGCTATTTCTGGAACCGCGCCAAATGCAGATTTTGCAATAAAAAAATCTCAGCCCTTTACCCGATAATCGAGATATTAACAGGTATAATTTTTGTGCTTATCTACCTGAAATTCCCTGTAGCCACTCTAGCCCAGACCCCCGAAACAATCTTCTATCTCCTAATCAGTCTTGCACTGATTTTCACATTCTTTTATGACTTAAAATATCTGGAGATCTCAGATCTCGTACTCGTTCCCGCAATCATACTGGCCCTAATCGGAACATTACTGCCAAACACACCATCATTTACATCCGCACTACTCGGAGTAGCAATCGGAATCGGTTTTTTCTTAATTCAAATAATAATTTCAAAAGGAAAATGGGTCGGAGCGGGAGACATACGAATAGGAGCCTTAATGGGAGCTGTTCTCGGTTGGCAACTGACACTTGTCGCACTCGTTTTGAGCTATTTGATAGGATCCGTCTTCAGCGTACCGATTTTAATTACAGGCAAGAAACAGTTGGGAGAAAAAGTGCCCCTCGGACCATTCTTGGTTATGGGAACATTTTTGACAATATTTTTGGGTGAAAAAATTCTCGCATGGTACCTAAGCCTCGCAATATGAACAAAGTTCTCCTGATCATTCTGGACGGGTTCGGATATGCAAAGAAAGGCCCCGGAAACGCAATAGAACTTGCAAATATGAAGTTTGAGAAGAGTTTGCGCAAGAAGTATCCGACTGTGAAACTGAAAGCCCACGGAGAAGCGGTAGGCCTGCCAAAAGGCTCGATGGGAGGATCCGAAGTCGGCCATTTCACAATGGGCGCGGGGAAAGTCGTCTGGCAATCTTTGGAAATGATTAATCGCGAGATTCACAACAAGAACTTCTTCAAAAACAAAGAGCTCTTAAAAGCAATCAAAAACTGCAAAAAACACGGAACAGCACTGCACCTGATCGGCATGATTTCCGATGAAGGAGTCCACTCGCACTTAAATCATCTTTTTGCGTGCCTGGAACTTGCAAAACAGCATGGACTGAACAAAGTTTTTATTCACGCAATAACAGATGGACGCGATGTTCCGGAAAGATCCGCTAAAAAGTATATTCGTAAGATCCAAAAATTCGGATACGGAGAAATAACAACAATAGTCGGACGCTTTTACGCCATGGATCGCGACACTAATTGGAAAAGAACTCAAAAAGCCTATGAACTTTTCACAAAAGCAAAAGGAATTTCAGAAAAAGATCCACTGAAAGCAATTGACAACGCATATGCACGAGGAGAAGAGACCGATTATTACCTAAAACCGATGGCAATTAACCCGGATGGAAGGATCAAAAACCGTGACTCGGTGATTTTTTGGAACTTCAGAACAGACAGGGCCAAACAACTCACCCAGGCATTCGTCGACCCCAAGTTCAAAGGCTTCACCCGAAAAAGAGTCGGACACCTCGTATTCATCTGCTGCGGAGAGTACAGCAAGCTGGCCCCGGTCGCCTTCCCCGCACCGTTCGTCAAAGAAAACCTCGGGAAAATTTTATCAAAAAAAGGAATCCCGCAACTCCGAATCGCCGAAACAGAAAAATACGCCCACGTAACCTTCTTCTTCAACTCACAAGACAAAGAACCTTACCCGTTAGAAGATCGCATATTAATCCCCTCTCCAAAAGTCCCTTCATACGCGCAGAAACCGGAAATGAGCGCTTCCAAAGTCACCAACAAAGCCTGCAAAGAAATCGCCAAAGAAAAGTATGGATTCGTCGCCCTAAACTACGCCAACGGCGACCTCGTCGGCCACTCCGGAGATCTGAAAGCAACTATCGAATCCTGCAAACACTTAGATAAATGCCTCGCAAAAATCATACCTGCAGCCCTCAAACACGATTACGAAATCTTGCTAACCGCCGACCACGGCAACGCCGATCAAATGAAGTACCCTGACGGCTCAGACATGCCCGCACATTCGTTGAATCCTGTGTTATGCACGTTGATTTCTGATCAGAAATACAAATTGCACAAAGGAAAAGGGCTGTCGGCTATTGGGCCGACAGTGTTGAAACTACTTGAGGTAAAAAGAGGAAAGGAAATGGGAGAAGGATTGATCTAATCATCATACTCATCCGCATATTCATCATATAAATCAAGCCATTCATCTGGTTTCTCTTCAGAGACCTTAGATTCCTCAGATATTTCTTCCTGCTCTTCTTCCAAAACATCACATGTATAACCTTGTTTTTTATTTCTAAATTGATTCAACTGATCCCTAACAGCATTAACCCAATTGTCATGCGGAGTGCAAGAATTTTGCTCACAATAGTTCAAAAGGTTTTCAATAAACTGCAAAGAACCTACTTTTACATCTTTTTCCATATAACACTGAAGACCACGACGAGTACACCACTGATCAACAAACTCCATAATAAAAACAGGCTCAACTTCAGAAAGGATTCTCTGAAACAAAGGAGCATCAAATAAACCTAAAGGATGATCCTTATTCATATCAAACAATATACTTTTATAAAAATTACTTATCTGAGCCCACATACTCTCGGAAACGTCATCAGAGGCCACAATTCTATTAATCACAGGATTATCTATCAGAAAACTAAGAGACCATGTAATCGCACTCTCAACAAACCCAATCCAAAATCTACAAACATCATCTATAGCACCCCCCCCTTTCTCAATATAATTCACCAGAAAATCTCTAAATTCCACCAGCTCTTTCTGCGCATTATCCTCTACTAATTCATTATTAACACCACGAATAATCGGAGTAAGCCGAACCAAGCTTTCCGAACTAGAATCATTTTTCAAAACAACAGTCACAACCTCTGCAATTCTATCAACCGATTTACCATCCATAAGACACTCTGTTTCACAACAAAGCGCATTATCATCCGAGTTAAATGCATGAATAACCGCCAACCCGGGATCAATCTTCATAAGCGCCTGGAGACAATATCCTTCACCACAAATTCCAAATCGTTGACAGTAATCTCCCAATACATTTAATAAATCATCCAGAATCCGCCTATAAAAAGCTGCATATTCTCGAGCAGTTTCAGGGTCAAACCCTTCTAACTTCTCCCCCAAAGCCAACTTCTCCGGCAAATCCTTTAATCTAAAATGACTAATAAGACCATCTTTATCGTATTTCCCACGATATTCATTATTTATCGGCAACTCAAATTGCCAAAACTGTTTATCGGAATCAGCGCAAGCAGCCTTCGAAAATCTTGTCATTTCCACCTCATGATGAAACCACTGCAACATACCTGAATTAATATTCCGAACCCAAACAGAAAACTCTTCTATAAATCTTTTGAATTCATCTCCCTGAGGACAAACCTGATCAGATTTCAAAACTCCTTCCACACAATCTCGAACACCTTTAACAGTCCCGGCAATCTCCATACTTTCATCCGGATTCTCATTCACAAAATCACAAAATCTCCTCCAAGCATCCATATCGCGAGGAACATCTTCAGCACGCTCAAGTTCAACATCCTTCATCCCAATTAAATCCATAAAATCCCTTATCCCCTGATTATCGGAACCCTGTTTATCATAAAAATCCGTCACAACAACCTCAGCCCCCTGATTACGCGCCTTCGCCGCCTGCAGAAGCCAAAAAACATTCCCAAGCGCAATATCCTCCATGTTCTTTTGACGAACAGTACAAACCTGCACAGACATGCCTCGCAGATCCTCCTGCGCAATAGCTTGATCAATCTCTCGAAACGGTATTTTTTTATCAAATAAATCTTCCATAAAAATATTACAAGGCAATAACTATATACGATATCCGAGCCCTGTCAATCCCTTTCCCCTGCCCATCTTTCAGTTTTGCATTAAAATCTAAAAAGCCGTTTTGCGACAGCAAAACACCACATTGCGGCCGAAGGCCAGCACCCTCACTATCAATCAAGCCGTTTCCGCGCAGCGGAAACACCAACAGTTACAGACTATAGACTATTAACTATTCACTAAATGAAAGCAGTAATCCTCGCAGGAGGCGCCGGAACCAGACTTTGGCCCCTCTCAACAGAAGAAAAACCCAAACAATTCCAAAGCTTAACCTCAGACAAAACCCTGCTTCAAGAAGCCGCAGAGCGCCTGGAATTCTTACAGCCGGAAGACATTTACGTCGCAACGAACGAAAAATATGTCCCATACATCGAGGAGCAACTCCCCCAAATCCCTCGCGAAAACATCCTAACCGAACCCGCCCTCCGCGACACCGCAACTTGTATCGGCTTCGCAGCAGCAATGATCGGGAAAGATCATCCTGATGAGGTTATGGCAATAGTTTACGCCGACCATCTCGTTCAAGATAAAGAAGAATTCGCCACTAAACTTAAGGCGGCAGAAAAACTCGCCCTACGCGACAATACCCTCAACATCGTCGAAGTCGAAGCTCGCGAACCGAACGTAAACTTCGGATATGTGGAAATCGGAGAAACTCTCGAGGAAATCGACGGAAACCCCGTTAAAGCTTTCAAAAAATTCACAGAAAAACCCGACCTTGAAACAGCCAAACAATACATTGAGTCCGGAAACTACCTCTGGAATACCGGATATTACGTCTGGCGCATCTCAGACATACTGGATAGATATCAAAAGCACTTACCGGACACATACAATCGTCTAATGAAAATGCAGGAAGATCCAACCTCAATCGAAACCGAGTATCCACAGTGCGAAAAAATCTCAATCGACTACGCCATAATGGAGAAGCTTGAACCGGAAGAAGTCAGAATCCTCCCCGCCGAACTCGGCTGGAGCGACATCGGAACTTGGGAAACTTTATTCAAAGAACTCCATAAAGAAGGAAACGTCACAAAAGGCCCAGTCCAAACAGTCGACTCGGAAGGCAACCTGATCTACAACTACGAAAATGACAAAAAATTGAGCATCCTCGGCATCCAAAACACCGTAATAGTAAATACAGGCTCAGAAATCCTGGTTTGTCCATTATCAGAGAGCCAGAACGTGAAGAAGCTCAAAAAATAGCAATTAGCGGAAGGTCTTTTTCTCGATAAAACCCTTGAAACCAAACCCGTTTTAAGGTATAATCATACAATATCTTAGAACCTGATTTCGTGAATAACACCCCGGAACTACAATCACAGGAGACTCCAAGTCAGTCATACAAAACAAATGAACTCGTGAGATCGGCTGTTCAAAATCAGCTACCATGGCAAGACCTAACTATAACTCCACTTGAACAAAATACCTTCAAAATCGAAGGGGTTTACGAAAACAATAATGGAACAACACTTTTTTCAAAAAATATAGTCATACAAAACCCTACTAATCAAGAAAATATCAAAACACAAATAGAAAATTTCTTCCATTTTGATGTATTGGGAACGCTACCACCGGCAGAAGTCGCACCAATCCAGCAAGAACAAGAGGCCCAAAAACAAGAAGTAATCAAAGAAAGCCAAACCCAAACACAGGAACTTGCCCAAGAGCCGATCTACCCCGACCCAAGAGAAAAACGAACACAGCCCCTCCCGGAAAACCCATACAAACTTCGCTCCCGCCTAGTTTCCCTCGACAGAAAAGTAGAAAACCTGGAACCGCAAGTAAGGTTCGGCCCTATCAAACAAAAAGAAAAAGCTTTCAAAAAAATCCAAAAAATCAACAAAGAACGAATCGAATTGCTTGAAGCCCTCGGGCTGGCGGAAGGAACAGTCCAGTCAGGAGGAGAACAAAAAACACGAATAGAAGTGATCCAAGACAAAGAATCTAAGCTCGCAAAAGAGCTTCCGGAATAAAAACTCCTTTCATTTTTCCCTTCCCTAAGGTAAATTGTTACCCGCTTATTTTTAGCGGAAAATCAAAATGAAAGTAGAAAGAAAACCGAAACCTTGGGGAGAAGAAATCTGGTTCGCCCAAACCGAGAAATACGCCGGAAAAATCCTGAAAATCAAGAAAGGCCACAGATATTCCCTCCAATACCACAAACAAAAACTGGAAACTCAATACATCCTCTCCGGACAAGTAAAAATGATCCACGGAGAATCGGAAGACAATCTTCAAGAAACAATATTAAACCCGGGAGATAAGTTCGACGTAACACCCGGTATGATTCACCGCGCAGAAGGGATCGAAGACAGCGAAATCTTCGAGGTTTCCACCCCTGAACTTGACGATGTAGTCAAGTTAGCAGACGATTACGGCAGATCCGGAGAAGGAAATAACGAACAGCTCGACCGACAACTCGCAAATTCATAAATTTTATAAATACTTAACCAAATAAAACATGAAAAAGTTCCTAACCTGGCAACTAATTGCAATCTTCGTAATGGCCACCGTTCTCGGATTTGTAAGCATACCTTACGAATACCAATCGAAGTTTCTCCCTTCGGGATCAGAGTTTCTTTCCCAAACAAAAATTAACCTCGGACTCGACCTCCAAGGAGGAACCCAACTCGACTACAAAATCGACCTCAGAAAAGTCGAATCTGCAGATCAAGAATCAATAGTTGAAGGTGTCAAAGAAGTAATCACCAGGCGTGTAAACGGACTCGGAGTTTCTGAACCGAATATCTACATGTCCCACATAGCCGATGAATACCATATCGTTGTTGAATTGGCGGGTATAAAGGATATCGAAGAAGCAAAAGCAACAGTCGGAAAAACCATCCAACTTGAATTCAAAGAAAAAGCTGAAACAATAGATGAAGGCCAAAAAGAAGAACGCAGACAATCCGCCGAAGTGGCACTCGCAAGAATCCTTGCAGGTGAAGACTTCGAATCTGTGGGATCGGAAGAAGAATTAGCCTACCCAACAGTAGTAATTTCAACTTCTCAAGCCCTAACACCACTCGAAGAAATCGCACCTGATCTTCAGTCTTACATAAGCGGACTTGAACCGGGCGACATCGCAACTCAACTCATAGAAGGAGTAGACGGCCTTACATATGACTGGACAGGAGAAATAGTAGACCTTGAAGGATACTTCCTACTCGAAGTAACAGACCACCAATTCGTCACAGAAACAGGCTCCATAGACAAAGAAGTTAAAGCCAGCCACATCCTAATAGGCTGGAATGAATCCGCACTCGTTTCCGACAGAACCAAAAAAGAAGCAAAAGCCCTCGCAGAAGAAGTTTTGGAAAAAGCCAAATCAGGCGAAGACTTCGCGACCCTCGCAGAAGAGTACTCGGAAGATCTTGGAACCGCAACCGCGGGAGGAGATCTTGGGTTCTTCGGACCGGGAGAAATGGTTCCTGAATTCGAAGAAGCGGCCTTCAACCTGGAAATCGGCAAAACCTCGGAAATAGTGGAAACCAAATTCGGCTACCACATCATCCAAGTCACAGACATCAAAGGAGCAACATCAGAAGAAGTAACTGTCGAAAAATACGCCCTCAACAAAATAATCTATCAGACCCTTCCCGATCCTTGGCTTGAAACAGAATTAACGGGAGAACACTTCGTCCGCGCAGATGTCATGTTCACACAAGCATACATGCCTTATGTATCGATTCTGTTTAACGATGAAGGAGCGGAACTGTTCGAGAAATTAACAGCGGCAAATGTTGACAAACCTCTCGCAATATTTGTAGGAGGAAACCTTATTTCAGCCCCGACGGTAAGAGAAAAAATTACAGGAGGATCGGCCCAAATAACGGGAGACTTTACAGTTGAAGAAGCATCAGCGCTGGCAAGAGATTTGAACACAGGTGCAATACCTGCACCTATCGTCTTGTCCGGACAATACACGATAGGAGCATCCCTTGGCGCAGAGGCGCTCGCAACAAGCGTAAAAGCCGGCATCATCGGCCTATTAATACTTGGGCTATACTTGCTCCTCTACTACAGACTTCCGGGGCTTCTGGCCAACATCGCACTCATTATTTACGCAATCATACTTCTGTTCGCAATCAAGATCGCCCTGCCTCTGCCTCTCGCAATTCTCATCGCTCTATTCATATTTGGAGGAGTAGTGGCGGCAATTCTCAAGTCTTCAGATTCAGGTGGAGAAAAGTCCGTTTCATTCCTAATCGCATGTTTTGTGCTTTTCTTCCTGACATTTGTATTTGCAAGCCCTCTCACCCTAACTTTAGCGGGTATTGCAGGTGTAATTCTTTCTATCGGAATGGCTGTAGATGCCAATGTTTTGATTTTTGAAAGAATAAAAGAAGAACTTAGAGCCGGAAAACCTTACGCTCTCTCAATAGAAACAGGTTTCACAAGAGCCTGGGACTCAATCAGAGACTCAAACTTCTCATCATTAATCACCTGTGCAATCCTTCTATACTTCGGATCATCAATCATCAGAGGATTCGCCTTCAACTTGGCACTCGGTATTTTGATCTCAATGTTCACAGCAATCACAATTACAAGAACATTCTTGAGAAGCACGGTTGGTAAAAAAGCTCTGGAAAGCGACTTTTTATTCGGAATAAATAAGAAAAGAAAACCATTCAAATTCGACTTCATCGGAAAATCCAAACTTTGGGCAACATTCTCGGGAGTACTAATCGCAATCGCACTCATCGCCATACCTCTATTCGGCCTAAACCTCGGATTGGACTTCACGGGAGGAACCTTGATGGAGGTTAAATTCGACCAAGAAGAAATCACTACTAGCAACCTCTCAGAAACACTCGCAAACGTCGAAGGAGAGCTACTGAGCCCTACCCTATCCGAAGTCACAGAAATGGAAATAACGGGAGAAGAAAGCGTAATGCTTTCAGGAAACCCGGATGACACCATTGAGTTCGGAACCCCGCTAATAGTGGAAACGGGAGACGGCAGCTTTATCATCAGAATCAAACACATCTCAGAAGAAACTCACGAATATATTTTGAGCAAATTCGAAGAAAACTACGGAACTCTCGAAGAAGTCAGGTTCACAACGGTAGGCCCAACAATCGGAGAAACCCTCAAGAAGAAAGCGGTAATAGCTCTCGGACTGGCGCTCGTAATGATAGTTCTCTACATCGCATTCGCCTTCAGAAAAGTCCCGGCAAAAATCGGCCCATGGAGATTCGGACTCTGCGCGATAGCGGCCCTAGCCCACGATACAATCATAATCCTCGGGATATTCGTCCTCCTCGGCAAATTCATGGGAGTAGAAGTCGACGCACTGTTTGTCACAGCTCTTCTAACAATCATTGGGTTCTCAGTCCACGATACAATCGTTGTATTCGACAGAACCCGTGAGAACCTAAGAGTCGGCGATTACGACACATTTAAAGACACAGCAAACGCCGCCCTGAACCAAACCCTCGCAAGATCAATCAACACATCGATCTCAACACTGTTCACAATAGTCGCACTATTCATCTGGGGAGCAGCCTCAATCCACTTCTTCGTACTGGCACTGATCCTCGGTATCTTAGTCGGTACTTACTCATCGATCTTCGTTGCGACACCACTCTTGGTTTGGTGGCATAATAAAGTTGAAAAAGAGTAAAAAATGAAGATATCAATCAGATTAAAACTCAGAAGATTTTGATAATTATTGAGTAAACATCTGCAATGCCCCTAGTTTTTTGAGGGCATACTGGCCCGAAAAAACAGGGAATGAAGCCGTTTACGAGATAATTCATCAAAATCTCTTGGTGGCATGAGAAGGTGAAAAAATAGAGAGTCCACTTTGAAAAAGCTTAAAAGCCTCCTTCTGATAAGGGGGCTTTTTAATGGCAATGGTTTCAACCCTCAAAAAAAGTCCTTCGGAATAACCCTATCATATTCTCCCCTATGCAGATATCCATCACTCTCACCATCCGGGGTATCAACTACCGCTAGCTCCTCTGTTCTAGTATCACGCGACGCATCGAGAGCGGCGCGATTGTCAGGCCGAAAGAGTCTAAAACTCATTTTGTCAAGATGAGCGAGGGAATATTTCATTGCAAGCCTTGTTGTTAAGACTCTCTCATCTACGTTGGTTCTACAAGCAGGCACTCCAATTCTCAAGCAAGCTTGTTTAACCGTTCGTAAGAGGTAATCTTTTTGCAAACCCTCACCATACTGCCTCGTAAATTCACCTAAATCTGCCAAAAATCGCCTAACTTGCATATCTGCCAAGTCCATTGCTTCCGCCATAAAATTCTTTCGTTCCCGTATAAGACTGCTATTAGCAAGCCCTAAATTTTGTTCTCCGAAATCACCTGACGATATAATCCCAACTTTTAGACCAAGTACTTTTTTCCAACCATCCATCTGTAGCAACTCATTTAACTTTCCCCTAAACTCTTCTTCACTTATTCTTGATTGCAGTATTTGCCCAACACGATTACCAATAAAGTCCCCGCATTCTTGAATTCTAGCATTTCTAGAAGTTTTAACCTGATCGTCTGTCCTGACTACTTGAGGAACATTCTTTCTAATAACTAATTTTGACCCCTCGCGCCCCAAAGACAACTTCTCCTCTGACAACCTTAGCTGCAAAACCAAGCTCTTTACCAAATCCTGCCTTAATTTAAGTATGGTTTCTATATCCTCCCTCCGTAAATAAGGGCCCTGAAACCGTCCGGGATAACCTCCACCTTCATCATCTAAAGTAAGTTCCACATCCCTTTTTCGCCCCTCTCTACCACCAGTCAATACTACAAAACCATGACTGATAGACTCGTCATATTCGAGGTCGTTAATAGCTTCGATATCTATTTCCATAATAAATTACTTATTGGATTTTTCCTTAACCCTCAAGCGCCCTAAAAACTTCCGAACTTTTTCGATTGCTGCTCTTACATCCTCTGGAGTAGTTGAGTATGGAAATTCTTCCCCATCTTCTACGTATATGAGAGGGAATTTTCATCCAGCGTATCTTCTGCCGTCTGTGCTAAGACTTCCGGAATACTTTGCATCAATTTTTCGTAAAAACTTAACTGGTCTTCACAAAATAATGTTCTTGCCTCCTCGTCTATTGCCAAAAGAAGACTGGTCATTGGGGTCTTAAGTTGACGATTTGATTCACCGCAGCTTTTAAAGAAACCATCTTCAATATAATGCGCTACCGTTTTCATTATGTAGTATTTATTAAACAGGCAATGGACTTTATCACTTTCTTCTTTTTCATGCAATAAAAAGATCCGAATAAATAACCAACTTCTAAAGGGAGCTTGCCATAAGGTGAGTTCCCTTTTAAAATACGCTAGCAAAAACACATGCCCCTGTAGCTTAATGGATAAAGCTCCGGTCTTCGGAACCGGCAATGAAGGTTCGATTCCTTCCGGGGGCGCCA
>JAHIUS010000054.1 GCA_018816885.1 Patescibacteria group bacterium
TTCCGATCTTCAGGCTAGGCTTAAAGAGAAGAAAATTACTATTGAGCTGACTCCCGGCGGCCTGGATAACCTCGCCAAGATGAGTTATGACCCTGAATATGGCGCTCGCCCTGTCCGAAGGACTATCCAGGATCACATCGAAGACCCTCTTGCTCAAGGTATGCTTGAAGGTGAGTTCAAGGAAGGAGCCAGCGTGAAGGTACTGAAGGATGGTGATGGAGTGAAGCTTGGGAAAAGTGCCAAGTAATGAGTAATTAGTAATGAGTACCCAGTACCCAGTGGGTGGAGTTTCGCTGGTGCGAAACGGGTTGATTTGAAATTTTTTCCGCCGGCGGAAACTATGATTGCGATTTGCGATACGTCAAGTACCGATTTGACATACTGGGAAATATTTTTTATTTACACCCGGGTGCAAACCTGTAAAATGCTTTTTTAGCTCAAAAAACTAATCTAATAATATAACCATAGCTCGACGTAGCACTTCTTCTTCTCCTCTTCTGCCTTTCCTTATACCTGGCTGCTTAGTTTGTACTACGCTATTGCGTAGTCCATATGAACCTGGATCGCTTCTCCTTCCCACTGAGACCATTATTCTTGGGTCGAACATGTCAGCTTGACGCGGGATAATTATTCCGACCTCAGGCATACCGAGCTCTCTTAATTCTGGATTTTTAAGCACACTATTTAATCTACTCAAAAGGTTACCCCGTTTTGCTTTATCCCCATTCCAAATATGTACGGCTGCGGAAACAATATTATCGATACAATATTGTTCATTATCAAAATTTTGACTCAACTCTTTACCTGCTTCTCTTACAATATCTGAAAGCATCTCTTTAAGTTTGCTCGCATATCTTGGCCCTTTCTTAGGATTCATGACTTCTGAAATCTGCTCACCGGCTGCTTCCAAAGCACCTCGCAAGCTATCAGTTCCTGAAAGATTTGCATTTAGTTGCGATTCCAATATTCTCCGCTCTTCCAATAATTGTTGTATTTTTCCATCAATGTCATTTATTTGCGCAACAATTTCTTGGGGCTGTGAAGGTTGATCTTTTCTATCTGGATTCATAAGAGATCTTTAACAGATTGAACCTTGGCATACAGTTTCACCAAATCATCATACTCGTCATCCCTTAACTGAAGTCCCTGATTATGTTCACGAACCAAAGAATATAAATTCGCCAAAGCATCTAACAAATCACGCAAAGATACTTTTAAATCACTAAGATTTTCATCACTACCATCCCGAATCGCTTTTTCAACTTCTTGCCAATTCCAAGCATTTTCAAATCTATTAGATTTATCCCATCCCGAGACCCTTGCACGTTGAGAAGTAACCCAGCCATCATTTCGCATTCCCATCCCATTCAATTTTTCTATCAAATTATTTCTCCATATAATGTACTTTCTTTCCAAGCCAGTATTTTTTTTATCAACAATATTGCCATATATTTCATCCTTCAATACCATATACCTCTTCGTTCGAGGATCTTCTGGAAGGTCTAATAATTCACGACAAACTTTTCGATTTAGAATAGCTTTTTTCAAAAACTCTTTTGCATTATTTACCCATTTCAAAGCTTCATTAGCATCCTGAGGATATGAGCCTAACCTTAACGCCCTAAGCTTATCTTTAGTTCTATCAGACAATCTATTGTAAACATCATTAAAATCCACATACAAATCTTTCGATAATTCTTCTAATTCATCTGTTTTATTATCGATCTCTTCTTTAAGCTTTATACCTCGGCCAATATCATCGCCGATCCCATAAACAGAACCTGCTTGCACAGAAAAAAACTCTTTAAATTTACTCAAAGATTCATTTGCTTTTACTCTGTTCAACTCTGTAGACTCCTGAACTCTTGCTTTGTGTGCTAATCTCTCTTGCTCCAGAGTATATTCTTTATACAGAGGCTCTTCTTTCAACTCTTTCAATCGTCGCTCCCCGGCATCAATATCATTACGCAAACGATCTTGTTCTGTTTTTAAAGTTTCATGACATCCTGTTAACGCTAGTAAATCTTCATTCTGAATTTCCGGACTTGCTTTCATCCTTTCTAGACCAGTTTCAGTCTTCTTAATTTCATCTGTATTTGTTTCCAAAGATACTCTATCTTTTTCGAGTTCCTTTTCAATAGCCTGAATATCGGCTAAAATCTCTTTCAATTTATCATCACTACGCTGATTACTTAACTTTTGCAAATCTGAAATCAAGCTATCTGCTGAAGGCTGCTGTACTTTTAAATCAGTCATAAATAAATAAAATTATCATACACAGAAGTAGTATGGCAGATACTTGTCGCCTTGTCAAGGTTGACATTGCATTTTTTTATGCTACAATTCTGGTGATTAGAATTTCCTAAATTAATACATTATGACACAAGAAACACCAGACCAACCTGCAATCGAAACCGTAGGAGAAGGTCAACTTGATGAGGAATCTTTAGGTAGGCTTTTGCATCAAATATCTTGCGACTGTGGCTCGGTAAGCAACGTGAAATTGGATTTCTCTAAGCCTGGATTTCTCGATGTTTATGTTGACGGAAATCTACAAGGGGTCAATCTACATCTTTTCCTGAATCAGGATGAAGCCCGTACTTCTCATTTAGATAGAGGTTTTCATAGAATTGATCCTGTAGGGTAAAAACTGTTGACTGCAGTATCAGATTGGTAAGATAAGAACTTATTTGTTTTCATAACAAAACAAAAATTCAAAATGCCTTTGACTCTCTTCGAGAGTCTGCTATAATCCCCCTGCTTTCCATCAGGTGGAACTTATAAGTGCAATAGAGCATCTGGTGGCATAAGCTTTTATCCTTTTAACCTCTATTGCGAACAGAAACTATGACTGAACCAAATATTATTCTTATGGAGGATCTGCTTAAGGGTTCTCCGGACATGATTTTCCCTATCCCCGGTCAACTGATTGAGGGAACCGTTATCAGCGTTTCCAAAAGCCGCGTTATGATGGATATCGGCGGTGTTATTACAGGTATTGTTGCCGGCCGAGAGGTTAAGGATAGCCTTGATACTGTCAAAAATATTAATCCGGGTGATACTATTTCCGCTACTGTTCTTGAAGCGGAAAATGAGGACGGATATGCCGTTTTATCTCTGAGAAAAGCTAGCCAAGAAAAGAGTTGGCAGAAATTCCTTGATGCTTACGAGCATGAGAAAGTTCTTGAAATCAAACCTCATGAAGCCAATAAAGGAGGTCTTCTGCTTGAAATCGACGGAATCAAAGGTTTCATACCTGTTTCACAACTTGCTCCTCTCCATTATCCTCGTGTGAATGGGGCTGATGCCGGTATGATTCTACAGAAGCTGCAGAAACTTGTTGGAGTATCTCTTGATTGTAAAGTTATCGGTATCGATAAAGACAATGGAAAGTTGATTCTTTCTGAAAAAGCTGCTCAAGCTGCCGATCGCAAATCCGCTATGGTCAAATTAAAACCCGGCCAAAAGGTTAAAGGCAAGATTAGCGGTGTTGTTAAATTCGGAATTTTCGTTGCATTTGACGGTCTTGAAGGACTTGTTCATATCTCGGAAATCGCTTGGGGACATGTCAGTGATCCGGGTGAATACGGACGAGTCGGTGATCAGGTTGAAGTTCTTGTTATCGGAATCGAAAATGACAAGATTTCCCTCAGCATGAAGCGTCTTATGCCTGATCCGTGGATCGATGCAGCCAAGAAATTCAAGGTCGGGAATGTTGTTGATGGAGAGGTTACTCGAGTTGCTCAGTTCGGTGCTTTTATTAAACTCAATGATGAGATTAACGGACTTGTTCATATTTCCGAAATGCCTGAAGATGGCGACTACTCCCCTGCTAATCTTAAATCCGGTAGCAAGGTTAAAGCCAAAATCATCGATGTAAACCTTGATGAACACAGGATCGGATTGACTTTGGATCTGGATAAAAAGTCAGGAGTCAGTAAGGAGTCTGCAGTGAGTGAGGAGTCTCAAGTACCAAGTACCAAGTCGGAAAAAAAGGAGGAAAGTGAAGCGACTGAAGAAAAGGTCGAAGAAAAAGAAGAAACTGCCAAGGAAGAAAAGCCAAAAAAGAAAGCTGTCGCTAAGAAAAAGTCAGATGAAAAAGAGGAAAAGCCTAAAAAGAAGGCCGCACCTAAAAAGAAAACCACCAAGAAAGAAGAGGAAGAGTAATATTATTTCTCAAGAATTTTAAAAGGCCTCGCCTAGCGGGGCTTTTTTTTATATTTCTCTGGCTTCTTGATTTTCAACAATGGGGAAATCCTCGCCTCCCCAAGAAATTTTTCAGGTATCTTATCCTGAAGAATTTCTTGTCCGGCGTCCTTCGCTCACGGCAAATCTCGCAGAGCTCGTTTGCCTGGCGCTCCGGAGCGGATTTCTCTCCACTACCCCCAGCAAACCTTACAGAAGTCACACCTCTCGCAATCTTTTCCTTTCTCAATCTTATCGAACTTGAGATCTTGAATCGCGCCGTATGCCTCGCGGATTTCGCCTTTTAAGCCTTCGACATCGGCCGAGAGGATTTCTATTTGGACTTTTTTGAGACCTTCTATGAAGTCAAGTTCCCCGGTTACGACCTTATATTTGAACCAAGGGTCGAGGTCGCCGAGAAGTTTGTAGAAAACGATTTGGCGCATGAGGTTGCCATCGGAGTTTTCGGTAAGGCCGCGGACTTCGTTTTCCGAGCGAGGGCGGCCGGTTTTGTAGTCAACAACATTTACGGTGCTTATTTGCGGGTCGAGCATGTCGATTCTATCGATTTGTCCCGTCAACGGTATGTCGTCAAGAACCACTTTATGCGACAAGAAGCTGAATTCGTTGTGAAGCGGTTTTTGCCAAATGCTGCAGTAGTGCTGATAGTATTCATTTAGAATTTTTGCGCCTTTTTGGAGGGCGGATTCATGGTCTTCCTTGGTCAAAACTTCTCTTTCCAATCCTTTCCGGAACCCTTCCATCAGAAACTCTTCTTTCGGGAGGACTCCTTCTTTTCTGTAACGCTCGAATAGTTGTTGGAGGCCGTAGTGAACCGCCGATCCGAATGCGAGCGTTTTGTCTTTGGTTCGCGGGACTCTGATTATGTTTTGGTAGAAGAATTTTTTCGGGCAGGCCAGATATGTGTTCAAACCTGTTACCGAAAGCGAGTAATCTTTCACCAGTTCTTTCAGGTAATCCTTGAGTGAACTTGAAAGTTCCTGTTGTTTTGGTTTTCGGAAAAGCAAATGAAGGCGTAATTTGGCATCTTCTGAGTAAGGAGCTGTGTCGATTTCCGGTAATTCGCCTATATCCGAGAGGAATATTGTTGGGCTTTGCGGCTTGGGTTTGCCGGCGAAATTGTTGTAGGTTTTGGCATAAGTGATAAAAGCCCGTTTCTTAGCACGGGTTAGAGCTACATAGAAGAGCCTGCGTTCGTCCTCATTCTCATCGTGATCTGTTAAATTCTGATTTTTTACAATTCCCGCCGGGAGTTTAAGTGGATCCGATTTTCTACTGTTGCCCCAAACTTTATCTACAGCTTTGAATATAAACACCGTGTCGAACTCAAGACCCTTGGCTTTGTGAGCTGTCATAAGTTTGACTGCGGATTTGCCGGAAAACGATGATTCTTTTTCGATTTTCACATAATTTTCTTCCATCACACTGAGCATTTCCAGTAAGTTTTCGAGTTTCAGACTGTGATCTCCCCTATTCAAGTTTTTCACCAGGTCAAAAAGGGTTTTTATGCTGTTTAATTCATCCAAATTATCCCGATCCAGGAGATATTGCATGAAGCCGGATTCGTGCAGGATTTTTTCGAAGAATTCCGCGAATATCAGGTTAGATTTATAAGAAGTCCATTGATCGAGCAGGACGGAGAGATTGTAAATTTTCACAATATTCTTGAGCTCGGCATCTTTGAGAGCGCTTGGATCGCGAATGATGTCATAGAACTGAGATTTCCGCTTGCGGCGAACGTACCTTGTGATACGGTAAACGTCTTCAGGATCTATGTTCAGGAAGTCCAGATTGAGCACCCGAAAGAAATTTTTGTCATCAAGAGGGTCTTCTATCAGGTTCAAAAGGGCAAGAATCTTCTGGACCTGAATGTCTTCCAAGATGTCACTGCCGTTTGATGTTTCGTAAGGGATTTCCAGTTTATCGAGGAAAGTAGAAATGTCGAGAGCGTCGCTGTTTTTCCTGTAAAAAACCGCTATTTCCGATAAATCCTGTCCTTCTTTTTGCAGTTCTTGGATTTTCCTAGCGATGAAGTAAGCCTCTTCGTTTCCGGTCTCCAATTCCGCAACCGCCACTCCTTCCGTGTCGAATTGGGCATGCAGTTCTTTTTCAATTTCCAATCTTTCTTTGTTGTTTATGATTAAATTTCTTGCGGCATCAAGGATTTTTTGACCTGAACGGTAGTTCTCTTTGAGTACAACTTTTTTCGCATCTCCATATTTTTTATTAAAATCCAAAATATTCTCAAGAGAAGCGCCCTGGAACCTGTAAATCGCCTGATCGTCATCCCCTACAATGAATGTATTCGGACTATCAAAAAAGCTCCCGAGAAGCTCGACAACGGAGTTCTGAGAGGCATTGGTATCCTGATACTCATCTATGAGGAAGTATTGATATTTCTCCTGATAGTAAGCAAGAAGGAAGTCGTCTTCGCGGAACTTCCGGGTAACGAACATTATCATGTCTTCGAAGTCGTATCTGCCTTTTTTTTGGAGGGATTTTTGGTACTCGGCGTAGATTTGGGCGAGCTCTTTCTGTTTGGCAATCTGTTTTTCGCGATCCTGGTATTTGCCGTAAATCTTGCCGGTTCTTGGGTTCACTTCTGTTTCCTCCGCGAGGATTTCTTCATCTTTTTTTATTAAAGCTGTCAGTTCCTCCGGCGTCACCCCTTCTCTTTTCAGGTCGGAAATGGCTTTCAAGGAAGGTCTTGAATAAAAATATCTACTGTTAAAAGGTCTCAAGTTCTCAAGTTCGAGCTTATCTATAATTTCCCTCATCGTCTGAATCTGTTCGATCTCGGTTATCGGCTCCAAATCCTTGGCGAACATGAACTTGTCCGGCCACTTCTTGATAATGTCGTTGCAGAAAGAATGAAAGGTATAAATATCAACATAATAACTGGCCGGGCCGATGATATCGCGGAGTCGGTCACGCATCGCAACAACACCGGATTCTGTGAATGTAAGAGCAAGAATATTCCAAGGATTTGTCTGAGTTCTCTTGAGAATTTCCGCTATTCGCATTGTTAGAACCTGGGTTTTCCCCGTTCCGGGCCCCGCCACAACCATAACCGGCCCTTCTATCTCTGTTACGGCCTGCTTTTGGGCAGAGTTAAGCCTTTGAAAATTTTCTTGAAAAGTTGAGTCGTTCATAGTGAGTTTCATTCTATACGGGACAAGCGAATTTGACAAAGGATGATTGAAGACTTTATTTTTAAATCTCTAAATTTTATAAAAAAAATGCCAGAAACTACCACATACGGATTTGCGTAAGAAGGTTGTGGAAACAGCCGGAGAAGAAAAATAAATTTTCATATTCAAAAGAGCGCAACTCTGAGGGGGGGGTGAGTTACGCTCTTTGAACTCTCTAAGCAAGGCTAGGAGAAAGCATCTGAACCTCGGTTACGAATTCCCGCCGATACAAAAAGTAACAACAGAAACCCGAGAAAGTAAGCAGAGCCTACTATTTATCTCGCGAACGAGACAAAGGAACGAGAAACTTCAAACCTCCTGCTGATAAGACACCAAGCCCGTCTAATCAGAGAGGAAGGCAAGGAATAAGGCTTTGGGAAATCTTATAGCTCATCTACTAACCTGTACTTAGAGAGAGAACTGCCGAGAAGAAGGAGGCTTATAGCAAAGTGTGGTTTAATCTCCCCTTCTCGACATATCACTCTCTAAGGTGGCAAAAGAGTAGTTGTAGTGGTAGTTGTAGTTTTGCTGTCGCAAAACTGTTTTCAAGGAACGAATATACTTCTCCCTAATCAGCTAATGATAACACATCTAAGAAGCCCTGTCAAGGGCTTTGCGGGTTACGCATAATCCTCCTATCGTTTGCGTGTATGCGATGTGCCGACCATTTTTCCGCCGTGGATCTTACTGCGCGGAAGCTTTCATTGCTAATCGAAGTGACAGATCGCGATAAAATCGAATTTCTCCGCCTGCTGCAAATAATAATACGGCATGATTGCCGTTTTGATATCTTACCAGGGTCGTTCTGATTATTTCCATAGTACCTTCCTTGTCATCTGTAGCCAGCAAAGCCTCCGCGCATTCATCCAGCAACTCATTGTATAACGCTTCAGCTCTCGCTTTTTTATGTTCGATTTCTTCAGCATTGGAGTTGCTACCATATGTTATGTGACTGCTTGTAGCATAATCTTCAGTTTTTGCTTCCAGGTCAGCACGAAACTGTTCCGGATCAAAAATGTTTTCTGCTTGGGTTTCCATAAGTGCGAATGTAAAAAAATCCTACTTGAACTATACCCCAATTCGCAATATATGTCTACATCAAGCCATTCTTGTTATCCCTCCAACAAAGAACCCGCTTCTTCAACCTCTTTCTTCTCGATTTTCGCCTTTGGATTAACAAGCCCCTCTATTTGCTGCTGCTGCCTGTCACCTGACATAAGCGGGGCCAAATCACTCCTGTTAATACTTGATAAGCTGATTTTCGATTTCTTCATTTCTATCTCGTTTCTAACCGATTCCGGCAGGTTTTTGATTTCATTCAAAGTATTTATTCCATGTTGAGCCAACCATAAATCCGCTGCATTTCGGAAATTTATGTGGAAATCGAAGCCCGCTATCAGCTTAACTATATTCTCTCTTTCTTCCGGATCCATTTTTTCAGCGAACTCGTAATCTTTTATCTTCCGCAAGCTCGCTATTATAGGAGAAAGCGATTCCGGTGATATTATAAAAAATGTATAACCCTGCTCGTAGTACGATAGGGTTTTTAATGAGCTGATCGCATCTGTAGGAACTACGAAGAAAACTACCGGATATATGTTTTTGTCTCCTTTTATTTTTAGTGTTGTTGATTTGATTTGACCGGAAATATAGGTCTGCAAATTGTCCGCTTTTGTGGTTTTTGCATCAAAAATTATGTACTGCCCCAAGAATTCAATCATAAAATCCGGCTTCAATTTACCGTCGAAGCCATCCGGCAAATTGTTATTGTCGTATGTCGCGAAATTATATTCGGGCTTTTGGCATATTTCCGTAAGTAGCGTTTTTACCTTGTTTTCGTGCTCACCCCACATGCGATCGCGTTCTTCCATTTCCTTCCGTTCCCGCTCTGCGTCTTCCCGTCTTATTCGCATTTTTTCGTCTTCGAGGCTTTGCTGTGCCACATCAAGTTTTTTTATCTTATTTTCCAAATCCTGCTCGTTTTTTCTTTCTTCCGCTTCAAATTTTGCCGTTTTTTTATTCAAAACTGCGTTTTCGGCTTCCAATCTGGTCAACTGTACGAACAACTGTTTGTTTTTGCCTATAAATTCATCTTTTTTAGCCTTCTCGGATTCCAATTGAGCGGTTATTTCCCCTATTTTTTTATCTTGCTGCGTGAGTATTGAATTTTGCTCGGTTTCATTCAGTTTTTTAAATAAAACCCCTACCGCAGCCCCGATTATCAACCCTATCACCACTCCTATTAAAGATCCCATTTTTTATGTCTGTTAAATGATTTTTAGTGATTTTCAGTATATCCGTAAAAAGTTTGCTAGTAAATCGGTATTTCACTTTTACTTCCCTGTTCTTTCTGTTAAACTGCTCTCGCTTAATTTAAATTTGTATGGCGGTTTTGGTAAAAAACTTGGCGAAAAAACTCGACATGACAGAGAAAGAGCTGAAGGCTCGGTGTAAAACTCTCGGGTTTGACTTGGAAGAGAAAGAAATCGACGACGATACTGCTGAACTTATCGAGATGGAGCTTTCGGACGAAGAAAGGGATACTGCGGATGTGTATGACGAGATGATCGCACAACAGATGGATAAGGAGATTGTGAAAAGTCAGCGCAAGCAGATGGCGGGGAAGAAATCCGAAAACCGAAACCAGAAATCCGAAAGTATTGAGTTCTCTAAGGGTAGAACTATTGAGATTGAGGATACTATCTCCGTTAAAGAGTTCGCCGAGAAGGCTGAACTTTCCGCCGCCAAGGTAATTGGTGAATTGATGAAGAATGGGATTTTGGCTAATATTAATCAGCAGCTCGACTTCGAAACCGCTTCTGTTATTGCCGAAGAATTGGGTCTCAAGTTGAAGCGCAAACGCGGTTCTGCCGCTATTGAGGATATTTTTCGAGGTAATCTGGAGAAGCTACTTGCCGAGAATGATGCTTCCGTACTCAAGGTTCGTCCTCCCGTTGTGAGTGTCATGGGGCATGTTGATCACGGTAAAACAATGATTCTTGACAGAATACGCGAAACCAATGTTGTCGCGGGAGAAGCCGGAGGTATTACACAGCATATTGGGGCTTATCAAGTTGTTGTGCCGAGTGAAAAGAAGGAGTTAAAGGGTAAAATCATAACTTTTTTGGACACCCCCGGGCATGAAGCTTTCACAGCTATGCGGGCCCGAGGAGCCAAAACAACAGATATAGCGATACTCGTGGTCGCCGCAGATGAAGGGGTCAAACCTCAAACTATCGAATCCATTAACCATGCTCGCGAGGCCGGGATTCCGATAATCGTCGCAATCAACAAAATGGATAAAGAGAATGCCAATCCGGAGAAGGTTAAGACAGAGCTTTCTCAGCACGGACTTCAACCTGAAAATTGGGGCGGTGATACCGTTATGGTCCCCGTTTCCGCAATGACAGGTGACGGCATCACTACACTACTCGAGATGATCCTTCTTACTGCAGACATGGGAGAACTCAAAGGGAACCCGGCCAGACCGGCTGTCGGAACAGTCATCGAGGCTGATCTGGATCCGAGTTTCGGCCCTGTCGCCACCGTTCTCGTCAATACGGGTACTTTGCGGATTATGGACAATGTGATAGTCGGATCCACTTACGGCAAGGTTAAGGCTATGATCGACCATACGGGCAAGCGTCTTAAAGAGATCAAACCTTCCGGCGTTGCCAGAATTGCAGGGTTGAGTGAAACCCCCAGGAGCGGTGATATTCTCCAAGTGGTTGGAAGCGAAAAAGAAGCTCGAACACAAGCTGTTACAATCAAGCAAATGCTGAAAAACGAGGAGTTCAAGAAGATGGGTATGGGTGTAAATGAGATTATGATGAGAATTCAGGAGGGATCGCTTAAGACTTTAAAACTGATTGTCAAAACCGATACGAAAGGTTCTCTTGAGGCTATCAAACAGTCTCTCGATAAGATCAAGTCTGATGATGTTGCTATCAAGATTGTTCACAGCGGTGTAGGTGCTATTACCGAATCCGATGTAATGATGGCTGCTGCGGGCGGCGGAATCGTTATCGGGTTCCATGTTGATGCCAATGCTCATGTTAAAAAGATGGCTGAGCGCGAGGGAGTTGAGGTTGTTATTTATAAAATTATTTACGAACTTATCGATGATATCAAGAAGCTGCTGACGGGTATGCTTGAGCCTGAAATCGTAATCAATGAGCTCGGAAAAGCTACAGTTAAAGCGATTTTCTTCACTGGCAAGAAAAATATGATTATCGGGTGCAAGGTAACGGAAGGTATTTTTGAAAAAGATGCTAATCTTCGAGTTTCCAGAGGAGAAGAACAGCTCGGAGAAGGTAAAATTATCGCACTTAAGGTTGTTTCCGAGGATGTTACGCAAGTTGAAGCAGGAAATGAGTGCGGGATTAAATTTGACAGCAAGGTTAAGCTTGAAGAAGGCGATGTTTTGGAGGCTTACAAGGAAGAGAAGAGGATTAAGACTTTGGGGTAGACTCTAGACTCTAGACCATAGATCTTAGAGTTATTTTTATTTTTGCAGCTTCAGAAAAAGCAATTTAAAGATGCTTGGGCGGGAATCAACGATTCGGAGCTTTAAGACTTGATTCTCCATGTTTCACCTGTTTGAGCCCATAGAGCGTGGAGTGCTTTTCCTACTGCTTCTCCTGGGTTGGCATCTGTGTTCTGGATTTCATCGAAAGAGACTTGGAATTCTCCTTCAGGTGTTTTCGCGACATGCAAAGAGGCTATTCCCCCTGTTCTACTGATGATTGGGACGTCGCAGAAATGTTTTGGGGTTTCGGCTTGAGCTTGGGATTCCATGATATGATTTTAAAAATGAGCGGTTATCATATCCGCATTTTGCGGCTTGTCAAGTACGCTTTTTCGATTTCCGGCCAGGTCCCGGGGGTGGCTTTACAGGTTAGGAGCTGTCAATTTTATAGTAAAAACTTATGACAACTCTTCTAATAACCTGTCTAACCATTTTTTGCCTTTTTTAAGATCGTGCCTCTTGGCTTGCGCCTCCAGGAACATAATGTAAAAATCGCTGTTTTAGTATATAATTGCTGCACGTTAATTCTGCTAAATGAAAATCTTAATCACAGGTGGCGCGGGGTTCATTGGGACGAATTTTACCCATTATTACTTCGATAAACACCAAGACCATGAGATCGTTGTTTTGGACAAGCTGACTTATGCGGGAACACGCGAGAATTTGGCGCAACTCGAGGGCTCCAACAGGTTTAAATTCGCACAGATTGACCTTGTGGACAAGGACGCTGTCACTTCTCTTTTTACAGAAGAAAAGTTCGATTCAGTCGTGAATTTTGCGGCGGAGTCGCATGTGGATCGGTCGATTCATGATCCTTCCGTCTTCGTGATGACGAATGTTGTCGGAACTCACAATCTTCTTGATGCTTCACTTGAGCATGGTGTCAGCCGCTATCATCAAGTCTCTACGGATGAGGTTTACGGTGATCTCGGGGACGGCTCGACAGATCTTTTTACGGAAAAAACACTCCTTGCCCCTTCTTCCCCCTACTCTTCTTCCAAAGCTGCCGCAGATCTTATCTGCCTGGCTTATCACCGCACTTACGGGCTTCCGGTCACGATCAGCAGGTGCAGCAATAATTATGGCCCTTATCAGTATCCGGAGAAGTTAATCCCCTATTTTTACTTTTTGGCTTCTCAGGATAAAAAAGTTCCTGTTTACGGGGATGGGATGCAGATTCGCGATTGGATTTATGTGACTGACCATTGCGAGGCTGTTGATTTGGTTTTACAGAAAGGAAAAACCGGGGAGATCTATAATATGGGAGGCAATTGCGAAAAGTCGAATCTTGAGATTACTCGGGAAATTTTGGATTTTTTGGGTAAAAGCAATGATTTAATTGAATATGTTGAGGACCGAAAGGGTCACGATCGGCGTTATGCGATCGACAACTCGAAGATGGAGGTTGATCTCTCTTGGAAACCTAAAGTTTCTTTCGAGGAGGGTCTTACGAAAACTTTTGATTGGTATAAAGAAAATACAGAATGGCTGGCGAAAAAATCTTAATTTTAGGGGCGAAAGGGATGCTTGGGAGCGATCTTTTTGCTGTTTTTGAGGACGGATATGAAGTCACGGGCTGGGACCGTGAAGATTTGGACATAACAGATAGAGATTCTGTTCTGGAGAAGGTTCGCGGCTTCGATATTGTCATAAATGCGGCCGGTTATACTGCGGTTGATAAGGCTGAGAAAGAGCGAGATGAGGCTTTTAAACTGAATTCTGATGCTGTTGCTTATCTTTCTGAGGCTTCCGCGATCTTGGTGCATTTCAGTACTGACTATATTTTTGATTCTGAAAAAGAACATGCCGAAGATGACGCTCCCGATGCAGAGCAATCGGTTTATTCGGCTTCAAAGCTTGCGGGAGAGAGGAATTTGCAGGGAACATACTATTTGATAAGGACTTCTTGGCTTTATGGGCGAAATGGGCGGAACTTCGTCGATACGATGCTTTCGCTGGGAAATGAGGTTAGAGTGGTAAATGACCAAATTAGCAAGCCGACTTATACGCTGGATTTGGCTCGCGCAACGCGTGATTTAATTGAAGATAAACCTGATTACGGCACTTATCACTTGGTAAATGAAGGTATAATGTCGTGGTTTGATTTTGCCGAAAAAATATTTGAATTATCAGGTAAGAATGTTAAAGTTACCCCCGTGCCTACTTCGGAATTTCCGAGACCGGCAAGAAGGCCAAGCTACTCGGCGCTGAAGAATACCAAGAGGCCGAAGATGAGGTCTGTGGAGGAAGCGCTGGGTGAATACTTAAAGAACCAAGATACCAAGAAGCAAGAACCAAACAAGAACCAAATTCTAAAACTGTAACTTATCACCTACTAATGAAAGGAATCATACTTGCAGGAGGAACCGGGTCGAGGCTTTATCCCCTAACAAGGGTGACGAACAAGCACTTGCTTCCTGTTTATGACAGACCGATGGTTTATTATCCGCTTGAAACCCTCAAAAAAGCCGGGATTAAGGATATTATGATTGTTTCCGGGAAGGAGCATGTTGGGGATTTTTCCGAGCTGCTCGGCTCCGGGAAGGATTTCGGGGTCTCGATTCGATATGAGGTTCAGGAAGAGGCGGGAGGGATCGCTCAAGCGCTTTCTTTGACCGAGGATTTCGTTAGTGGTGACAAGTGTGTTGTGATTCTTGGAGATAATTTTTTTGAAGATGATATTAGCGGGTATGTTGAGTCTTTCGGGGCTTATGGTGATGGCTCGATGGTTCTTTTGAAAGAGGTTGAAAACCCATGTTCTTACGGTGTTGCCAGAATTGAGGATGGGAGCCTTATGGAGATTATTGAGAAGCCTGAAAATCCGCCGTCAGATTTGGCTGTAACAGGTTTGTATATGTACGATCATACTGTTTTTGGTGTTATTAAAGATTTGAGGCCTTCGGCTCGAGGAGAGCTTGAAATTACAGATGTGAACAACTACTATATCGGCCGAGGAATGATGCGGTATGCGACTCTCAAAGGCTTCTGGGGGGATTGTGGAGAGTCGATAGACGGATTGCTCGATGTTGCGCAGAAGATAAAAGGACTTTCTCGAAGTCATTCATCTATAAAAAAACAAAATTTGACCACAAAAACATGCAGTACAAAAACATTCTAGTCGCCGGTTCGGTGGCTTTTGACTACCTTTTCAGGTATGAGGGCGAGCTGAAGGAGCATTTTGAGGGGCACGATCTTTCGAATTTGAGCACCTGTTTCTTTTCTCCGAATAGGGAGAAGTTTTACGGTGGAACAGGAGGGAATATTGCTTACGGGCTTTCTCTTTTTGGAGAAAAAAGCCATCTGATTGGGACTGTTGGAGACGATTTCGAGGGCGATTATAAGGATTGGCTGACAGGTAGAGGCGCTTCTCTTGATTTCGTTCGAACTGTAGAGGGCGGCGATACCGCTTGCGCTTATATTATTTCCGATGACAAGGAGAATCAGGTTGCTATCTTCTATCCGGGGGCTTCTTTGAGAGATTATGATTTTGGTTTGGATTTAAAAAAACATAAGGATTCCCTCCTCATAATTTCGCCTATGAATCTGGAAAGTATGGTGAGATTGGCACGGGAAGCTCGGGAAGCCGGAGTTGATTATATTTTTGATCCGGGACAGCAGATTACGCTCTTCGATCCTGAATTTATGAAGGAGATCGTTGAAGGAGCCTTCGCAACTATTCTGAATGACTATGAGCTTAAACTTCTCAGCAATGTTCTTGATCCCAAGAGGTTAAGGAGGGTTATTGTGACTCTCGGAGGAGAAGGTTCCGAGATTATTGATGAAGCGAATGTTATTGAAGTTGGAGCGGTTAAACCCGACAGAATCGCTGATCCCACGGGTTGCGGGGATGCTTACAGGGCCGGTCTTATTCATGGGTTGAAAGCAGGTTTTGACCTTAAAAAATCTTGCCAAATAGGAGCCCTGAATGCCACTTATAAGATTGAAACCGAAGGGACTCAGAATTACGGGTTCAGCATTGAGGAGTTCAAGGCTCGCTACAAGGATAGCTTCAAGGAGGAGCTGTAAAGCAGGCGCCTGAGTTCTTCCGTTTTATGACTTAATTCCGCTTTGATTCTTGGTGAGTTCTTGAGGGCTTTTTCTATGAGTTCGGGGAGTTTGTCGATTTCTTCAGGTTCGAGGACATATTCTGCGAGTCCGAGGTCGGACATGAAGTTTTTGACTTTTGGGCTGTAGTTGATTCCGATTATCGGTGTGCCGGTTATGGCGCCGAAAATGAGGGAGTGCAGACGCATTCCTACTACCAGCTTGGAGCCTGAGAATAGATTGAGTGCTGTTTGCGGAGAGAGTTGTTTTTCGTATAAAGATGACCTGCATTGTTCACAAATGTTGTTCAACAGGCTTATGTCTTCTTCGCCTTCTACCTGAAAGGGCACGAGGAGTACTTCCAATCTGTTATTTGCGGTTATTTTGTTAATTATTTGCGGGATTTCTTCTGTGGCGTTGTTCACTTTTTTTGTCCAATCCCTGAGAGAAATTATTATCTTCCCCTCCCCCATCGATTTTTGCGGTTTTAGGGCAAAAGCCGGGTCCGGAACGAACTTGTATTTTTTGTCCGGCAGTAATTTTTGAGCAAGTTTGATAGAGGCTGTATCCCGGAAAGAAACTATCTTGCACCACTTGAGAACTTTCTTGGTTATCCACTTCCCGAGGGGCGTTTTGAGTGGGCCAAGTGAGTTCGAGAAAAGATAGATTGGCTTTCCGTAATGGTGTGCTGTGAAAGCGTGCAGTCCCCAGATTAAAGGGGCTCTAAATTTTGTATCGACGAAGAGTCCGCCGCCGCCCAAGATGAAGAGATCGCACTGTTTGATTTTTTGGAGAGTTTGCGAGTAGCCGCCTCGGAGTAATGATCTTATCCCCAATGGTAGTCTCGGGATATCACGACCTATGACAGATACTTGTGCGTTTGGATTATGTCTGCCAACAAGTTTCAAAATTCCTTCCAGAATCGCATCGTCTCCAAGGTTGGTTGCGCCGTAATTTCCGCATATGACTATTTTCATTTAGATATTAGACTTTAGACTCTAGAGATTTCCAAGCTTTTTGCCGAAGGAGGCGATATAAAATTGCTTCCTATGTATAGAACAAATCCCGTGTTTTTGCAACATTGAGCGGTGAAGGCGGGTTCCGTATCCTTTGTGGAGGTCGAATCTGTAATTTGGGTATTTTTTATGCATTCTTTCCATCATTTTATCTCTTGTGACTTTGGCAAGGATCGATGCGGCCATTATCGGGCGCTCTTTTTGGTCGCCTTTGATGATAGACTTGTACGGGAAGGGCAAATCAAGCTTGTCTCTGCCGTCTATGATGAGGTTGTCGGGTTCGAGGTCGATTTGCTTTAGGGCACGCTGATACGCGAGGTTTAGGGCGTATTTGAGTCCCTTTTCCACCTCCTTGGTGGTTGCTGTTCCTATTCCGCAGAAGGTTTTGCTTTTTATCAGATGGAAAAGCTCCTCACGCTTCTTGGGAGAGAGTTTTTTGGAGTCGTTAAGGCCGGGGAGGCGTGTATTCTTGGGGATAAAACATGCCGCCGCCGTCAAAGGACCGGCCCAAGGGCCTCTTCCTGCTTCGTCCATGCCGATTGTTATGTTCATGGGTCAAAATTCAATAATTTCGCTTTTATTTTTTGATTGAATAGATAAGTTGCTGTTCTCCGAATCTCTCAATTTGTTTTATTATCTTCATGCCAATTTTTTCTAAAAGTTTAATAGATTTTTGATTTTTTTTCTGCGTTTCTGCATACAATTCTTCTAAACCAAGTTCATTGAAAGCATATTCAATTCCTCTTTTAACTACTTCTGTACCGTAAC
This sequence comes from Patescibacteria group bacterium, assembly GCA_018816885.1. Classification (GTDB taxonomy): domain Bacteria; phylum Patescibacteriota; class Gracilibacteria; order UBA1369; family UBA12470; genus JAHIUS01. The sequence continues at coordinate 17,754 of JAHIUS010000054.1, forward strand.
CTTCGCACCAAAAGTCTGGATGTAACTCATATGAAATTTCAAAATGTGTTTGATCATGATATTTGCAAATGGAAATCAACCCAATAAAGCTGTTTGTTCCTTTTTGTTTTATAATCCAATAACATTCTGGTAGTTGAGCACAAAAAAAATCGTTAAACTTTTCATCAAATTCAGCTTTTGTGATCGTTCCACCCAAATATTTTCTTACAGCTTCATTGCTGTACAATCCAAAAAGCTCATCATAATCAGTTGAATTTGGTTTAGAAAAAATTGTCCTCTCAGTTTCCATAAAAAA
>JAHIUS010000055.1 GCA_018816885.1 Patescibacteria group bacterium
AAGATGCCAAATACAACGAATCATTGCGACGGACTCTTTTCTCACATCAAACAAAAAGTTCTCATTCATCGTGGCATTTCTAAGCAACGCAGGAAGAAAATGATTGATTACATGCTAGAGAATTTCTAGCAGACGTTTTTTTCCTATATCCCCCTATTTCACACAACAAGTGTATAGAGGTGATGTAGCAATCGTGGAGTTTTTTTTGTTATCTGTTATCTACTCACTGTTATCCAACCCGTTGCAACATTGATCTCAGCGCTGTTTTCTGGTATAATCATAGGATAAAAAAACGATATACATTATTCGTAATTCATCCTTCATTCTTCATATTTCATGATCGAATCAATTTTAAAACTTGTCCTCGATAACAAAGCTTCCGATGTTCACTTGAAAGTTGGGCAGCCGCCTATCTTGAGGATGCCGCAGGGGGAGCTTTTGGCTTCTGAAGGTAGCGCACTAACGCCGGATCAGATTGAGGATATTGCGAGGCAGATTACGAGTGATGATAAGTATCAGGAGTTTCAGGATAGGAAACAGGTTGATTGCGCTTATACTCTAGATGGCGTGGGGCGGTTCAGGGTTAATGTTTGCAGGGAAAAGGATGGTCCGGCTGTGGCTTTCAGGGTGATTTCCTCGGAAATACCGGAGTTTTCCACTCTTGGGCTTCCTGAGGTTATGGAGGAGCTTGTTTTGAGGTCGAGAGGACTCATTTTAATCACTGGTCCAACAGGCAGCGGTAAATCGACAACATTGGCATCGTTGGTGGATATTATTAACAGAGAAAAAAGGGCTCATATTGTAACTGTGGAGGATCCTATCGAATATGTTCATACTTCCAAGAAGTCTCTTGTGACTCAGCGTGAGGTGGGGACTCATACGGGATCTTTTTTGGATGCGATTAAGGCTTCTCTCAGGCAGGATCCGAATGTGATTATGATCGGTGAGATGCGTGATCTTGAGACGATTGCGGCGGCGATTACTCTTGCGGAGACGGGGCATTTGGTGCTCGCGACTTTGCATACGAGGGATGCGGCTCAATCTGTTGATCGCGTCATCGATGTTTTTCCGGCTTATCAGCAGCAGCAGGTTAGGGCTCAGCTTTCTATGTCGCTTCTCGGAGTGATGTCGCAGGTTCTTGTGCCCGACAAACAGGGCTCCCGGACTCCGGCGGCTGAGGTTATGGTCGCGAACGATGCTGTTCGGAATTGTATCAAGGAGGGTACTACTCACCAAATTTATTCGATGATTCAGATTGGTGGTGAGGAGAGGATGCAGACTCTTGATTCTTCTTTGGCCGATCTTGTGAATAGGGGAGTTGTTGAGGTTGAGGTTGCGGCCGGGAAGGCGCGTGATCTTGAGCAGTTTAGGAATTTAATCAGGAATTAATGGATTTACAAGAAATATTAAAAGACAGTTTTACAGATCTGAAAGAGGCCGTTTTCAAGGCGCATGATGTGATTTTTAAGGATGGGGATGAGAGCCGAGAGATGTATTTTATTATTGATGGGAAGGTGAAAATCAGCAAGCAGATGAGGAATGGGTCGAGTAAGGTTCTGGCTATTCTTTCCAAAGGGGATATTTTTGGGGAAGGGGCTTTGCTTTCCGGTGATTCTCGGTCCGCTTCTGCGGAATCTGTTACAGATGTAAAAGTTCTTGTTTTGAAGGCTGAGGATTTCAAAAAACTACAGGCCGAGAAATCCGATGCGGCGGTGAAACTTCTGATGAAGATTGTGCAGATTGTCAATAACAGGTTGCAATATGTGAATATGGAGCTTTTGACTCTTTATGAAGTTGCTCGGATTTTGAGTAGCGCTCCTGATGATTTGGGGATGACTTTTTCTGAGATTTTGAAGAAATTTTCCGAAGTTACTGATTGTGAGGAGGCGATGATCTTCTTGCATAATGCTTCTACCGAAAAAGAGGATATGCTTGTGGTTTCCGAGGGGAGCGGGTCTGGATTTGTTTCCGAGGCTGCTTCCAATGCTTCCGAGATTGCCAAGTTTTTCCGAGAAAATGCCGGAGAGAGGTATAAAAACGAGGATGGTAAGCTTCTATGGATTCCGATTCGGGATTTTGCAGGGAAGTATTTCGGGCTTACCGTTTTAAAGAACTCCGAGGGAAGTTTTGATAAAAATGAAATTAAATTGGCGCTCTCCATTGCGGATCAGCTTTCGACTGCTGTTGAGAGGCATTATAGGAGTGAGGATGATAAGGAGAAAGTTATGTTGAAGCAGGAGACTGTGGATTTTTAGTACCCGGTAATGAGTAATGAGTACCAAGTGGGTGAAGTTTGTTTTTTTCTTTGATTTTTGATCTTTGATTTTTGATCTTCCTTTATGCTAAAATTTCCTCGATCTAACAAAAATAAAAATGGATGATATAAAAATCCCGGATGAGCAGGAGGATGAAATTCTTGATGAGGAGGATGTTATGCATGATTTGGGATCTGATGAGGACTCTGATTTGGAAGATTTTATGAATGAGGAGGCTGCTCCCAATCAGCCGGCTTCTCGAGTTGCTATTACTTTTGGGAGGTTTGTGAAGCTGGTTGCGAATCACAGTTTTCTCGATGTGGTTGAAAGAAATCAGAATGAGGAGGTTGTGATCAGTACGAATTTGCTGACTGATCTTGCGAATGCGCATGATCGGGTGACTGAAAGAAAGATGCCGATTGTTTTTCTTGTTGGGATAGTTTTGGGGGTTGCGGTGACCTACATATTGCTTACACGATAATATGTTTTGCCTTTCGCTTCAGTATAGTCTCGCTTACAGGTATGTAAGCTTGTCTTATAGTTGCGCCCTTAGGCGCGTTTTTAGGGGGCGAGGATCGCTTTGCTTCCTTGCCCTGAAGGTCGCTCAAGGCAAAAATGTTATCTTTTTGGGGATGCGGCTATTTACTCAGTATTTTCGTGGTTCTTGATTGTTTGAGCACTATCTGGTAAATTTTTTCCAGCCTCTATCCTCTATTCCCTAAGCTCTATTCTCTAATGTCCAAACTCAAATACAAACGTGTCATGTTGAAGATTTCGGGTGAGGTCCTTTCCGATAAATCCGGGCAGGGGATAGATTTTGGTGCGGTTGATGAACTTATTGCCAAGGTTAAAGATTTGCAAGCTGTTGGTTGCGAAGTTGCGATTTTGAATGGGGGAGGGAATTTCTGGAGGTATCGTGATAATGCCAAGTCTTATATCGAGAGGCAGGATTCGGATACTATCGGAATGCTTTCTACTGTTATGAACGGGATGGTGATTTACAATGCTCTCAAGAAGTCCGGTGTTGTTCCCAGGATTATGAGTGGAGTTGCTTATGATGTCGTGGAAAGATTTGATTCGAAATTCGCCAGAGGTCATCTTCGGAAGGGGAGGGTTGTAATCTGTGCGGGGGGTACTGGCAGGCCTTTTTTTACTACCGATACGGCTGCGGCCCTAAGGGCTCTTCAGCTTGATTGCGATTTACTGCTTAAGGCGACCAAGGTTGATGGAGTTTTTGATAAGGATCCCAAGAGGAGCAAGAATGCTAAGAAGTTCGATAATTTGACTTTTTTGGAGGTTTTGGAAAAGGATCTTGGGGTGATGGATCTGACGGCTGTTTCACTCTGCAAGGATAATAATCTACCTGTTATTGTGACCGATTATTGGAAAAAGGGTGCTCTTGTAGATGCGGTGAAGGGGAAGAAGGTGGGAACGCTTATTAGCTGATGGCTGATAGCTTATGGCGAATGGAAATTTTAATACTTTAACAACTAACAACTATGAACCAGTACATTGATCAGGCTAAACAGGAGTTTGAAAAGGCTCTTTTGCATTTGAAAGAGGAGTATGGAAAGCTTCAGGCCGGGAGGGCGAATCCTTCGATGGTTGAGGGGCTAAATGTTGATGCTTATGGTAGTTCTCAACCTGTTAAGGCTGTTGCGACTGTGACTATTCCGGACCCTAAGACTCTTCAGATTCAGCCTTGGGATAAAAGTATGATTGCGGCTATCGAGAAAGCTATTCGTGAGTCCGGCCTGGGGCTTAATCCGGTAAATAACGGGATTTCCGTTATGTTAAATATTCCCCCTTTGACCGAGGAAAGAAGGACTGATCTTGTGAAAGTTGTGAAAAAGCTTTCCGAGGAGGCGAAAATCAGTATCAGAAATGCTCGTCAGACCGCTCACACCAGGTTCAAAGAGGCGGAAGGAGCGGGTGAGATGACAGAGGATGACAAATACGGCTCCGAGAAGAAGCTTCAGGAGGTTGTTGATGATTATAACGGCAAGGTAGATGAGATGGAGAGGGCGAAGAGTGAGAGCATTATGACGGTTTAGTGTGTATTTATTGTTTCGCTCTCGGTTGATGTTTCTCTTTTTCGCTTTGCGAAAAAATAGAAGCCCCAAATGTTCGCGGAGCAATAAATACACACTGGCTTGTTAATGCCCAATCGCAAATGTTAAGTAATTGATAGGGACCCCGCTGTGGCGGGGCTGATGTTCGCGGAGCAATCAGCTATACAGAAGTATACCTATAACAACGCCTGTCTGAACCAACATATAGGCGCTGTGAGAGAGAATAATGGGGACTACTTTGTGAACAAATCCATATAGAATCCATATGGAGTCTATGAAAATCCATGTTGTCCATGTCATAAGAGATAATCCGCCGGCATCTTGTGAAATCCATATTTTCAACAGTTGCGGCATTGTGATGATTGGCCCCAGTATTCCTATAAGCAAAATCACTCTGTCCAAAAGGTTTTTCCATTTATTGGGGTGCGGGTATTGTTCGAATTTCCGGTAAATTCTTTCCCTTGTATGTTGATGATGTTTACCTATTGAATGTCCTTCCATGATTTTTTTTAATCAGATATTTAACCAAAAACACCACCAGACACCAGACTATACTTGGGAGCCAACCTCCGATTAGCCAGATTTGATCCAGTATTGAGGTTCTTTCCGGGTCGAATTGGTTTAAGATTGCTACTCCCCAGAAGTAGGGGATAAGCCAGAGAAGCAGGAATGTGGCGATTAGTCCTTTTAATCGGAAGTGGAATATGAGGAAGATGCTCAATAAGCCAAGAGTGGGAAAGAGGGCGATGTCGAGGATTGGGAGCATGAGGGCTGAATTTATTTTTTCGCTTTCTTGTCCTTCCTTCTTTCTTTCAAAGTCTTGGACGACTTCTTTTTAATGTCTTTTTTTGCATTTCGATCTTTTCCCATGTTTTTTTTGTTAATTAATATTTTTTATTACTGATGAAAATATCTTGATATGAGGTGCTTTCTTCTCTGTTAGACCAGCTTCCGTGATGGATTTTCAAACTCTCCGAGAGATCATATTTCTTTAATTGTTCGATAATCCAAGGTTCTTTATATCCGATTTCGGCTTCGGGAACGTTTTTGTGAGAGTAGAAAGCGACGTTTCCTTCGTATGGGTATATTAGATCACAGTTTGAGCTATTATTCGAGATGTTTTTTTGAGCTTCGTCGTCTATTGAGAACCAGGTTAGAAAGCATTTTCCGCCGGGCTTCAAAACTCTCTTTATTTCTGAAAGATATTGGTCGATTTGTTCCGGTAGCATGTGTGTGAAGACTGATGTGGCGAAGATAAAGTCGAATTTATTGTTGTCATATGGGAAATTGAATTTATCGGCGTCGATTTGGCCTTTTTTGTTGTAGTATTTGTTGAAAATATCTGCGTAATTGAAGTGGAAATTTGGGAATTTTTTTGAAATATTTTTTTTGCACCATTCGATTCCTCTTTTATCAATATCGAATCCGTAAAGCTCCCCATCTGTTAAATGTTTTGTTAAAGGGATGGCGATTCGTCCGATGCCGCAGCCGATATCCAAAACGGTATCACTCGATTTCAGGTTACCCAATTCCTTGAAGTGTTTGACGAATTCATCACCGACTTTTTTGAACTCATTGCTGCCGACAAAATTCAGCCTTTTTGGCGGGTATCCTTTCAGGTTTGTTCCTTTTATGCGGTTTGCGATGTCTTGAAGGAGATAAAAGCAGTATTTCAAACATTTTTTTACCCAGACCGGAGTTATGTATTTCACTTTCTTCTTGAGATTCATGGTTGATTGTTTAAATGTCAAAATGATTGTAATTCATAATTGACGTTTTATAAAATCTTAATGATGCCTTTGAGTTGTTTGCCAATGGCAAAATACCGCGAATGGATAGTTGCTGGCAAATTTGAGTTTACTCTTTTAGATCATTAAGTAGGGCCAATCTTCTGGTGATTCTTCTGACATAACTTTTGGAAGTTGATTGGGTTGGTGCTATTCATTATTTCCGATTCTGAGCGTCTGTGTCGATTAGATTAATAGTAATTGCGGGCTCTGTGAACAATCTCAGATTGAAGAGATGCAAGGCTTGGCAAAAACCCTGAAAAAGAGAAAGGCAGAAATCCTGAACTATTACATCTCCAAGGCTAGCAATGCAAAGACTGAAGCCCTTCACTCACGCTTCGAAACCA
>JAHIUS010000056.1 GCA_018816885.1 Patescibacteria group bacterium
CCGCATCCACTTGATCCTGAAAACCATGCGCCAATTCATAACAACGCTTTCTCTCATCCCGCAAAGGGTTGTTTTCTAAAAGTCCACTATCGATGAGCCACATACCTACGGATTCATCTCCTTCATCCAAACACTTAGCCTTCATCGTAGCTTCAATTGCGGATTGCCGCACCCAAATCGCCCACTCCAAATCGCCTTGATCAGTCCCGCTATCCTTCTCCTCGTCCAGCTCTTTAAAAGCCTCTTTAAGCAGCGCTTTGATATTACTTGCCGTAACACTTCTTAACTGACTTAAATCACTTTGAATCCGTTCCTTGTTAGAAACTCTTTTGACCATAGGAGCCTCTCTACGACACTCCTGCGCATAAACCGATCCTCCTCCATCTGTAATAGGCATGATTTTTTGATTTAAATTTAAGGAGGCGCATTATAACAGCCCGTTGCGCCTATTGCAATCTTGTCATTCTTTTCCCCGGGGATTTTCTGGACTTTTTCCGTTTTTATTGCAAATTCGCATCGCTCAACTGGCAAAAACCACCGCTTTCTGCTACCATCCTCTCGCACGCGTAACGGGAAGGATTCCCGATTACGAACCACTATAAATCAAGTAGTTTCCGCACAGCGGAAACACCAACCACTACTTACTACTTACTACTTACTACTTACTACTTACTACTTACTACACACTAAAAAATGTCCTTCATAAAAAACAAAATCCGCTATCCGCTAGAAAGGCTCCGACCGGAACACCACCACAGAGGACTCAACAGACTTATAAGATGGCTTTCAATCCTGACAATTTACTGCCTATTCGGATTCGCCGGATTCCTGTTTTTCATAATTTTTATTTTCAATCTGACCCTCCCCAGCGTCCACGAACTTGCAAACGTCAACCTTCAAGAATCAACCATCATTTACGACCGGGAAGGCAATCAGCTTTACGCAATTCACGGAGATGAAAATCGCGTCGCCATCGAGCTGGAAACCATGTCTCCATACCTCATAGACGCAACTATCGCGACAGAAGACGACGACTTTTATAAGCACTGGGGCTTTGATGTCAAATCTCTATCAAGAGCTTTTATCAACAATGTTCTGGGCAAACAGGTATCCGGAGCATCCACCATCACTCAGCAATTTATAAAAAACACATTCCTCACCCCCGAAAAAAGCTATGTCCGCAAAATTAAGGAGCTGATTTTAGCAGTAAAACTCGAGATTTTCTTCTCAAAAAATGAAATCCTCGAAATGTACTTAAACGAAATCCCATACGGAAACAACGCATACGGCTCACAACTCGCCGCATACACATACTTCGACAAAGAAGCATCCGAATTAACTCTCGCCGAATCCGCAATCCTCGCCGCAATCCCGAACGCGCCAACCTACTACTCCCCTTACGGTAATCACAAATACTCGACAATCGATGTGGAGTTCACCGAAGAAGACCTGCAAAAACGCAAAATCAAAGCCGAAGACGACCTCGACTTCAGCGAATACTCAATCGGCCTTATCGGCCAAACTTACGAACTTTCAGAAGACGACGTCGTCTACATCCCGGGCAGAATAGACACCGTCCTCGAAAGAATGGTCAAAGAAGACTTTATCACCGAAGGAGATATGATTGACGCAATCCAAGAAGCCCAAAAAATCGAATTTAAAGAATACGCGGAAAGCATCATCGCTCCTCACTTCGTTCTTTATGTCAAACAGCTTCTCGAAGAAAAATACGGTGCCGAAGTTGTCGAACAAGGAGGCCTGAAAGTCTACACAACTCTCGACCCGGAAATGCAAACTTACGCCGAAGAAGCTATAGAGGCTTATAAGGATTCCAACTTCACAAACTACGGAGCAACCAACGCAGCACTGCTCGCAATCAAGCCGGACACCGGACAAATCCTTTCAATGGTCGGATCGGCAGACTACTTCGATGAAGATATCGACGGTAATGTCAATATCGTAACCAGATTGAGACAACCCGGATCGGCATTCAAGCCTTTCGTTTACGCCCTCGCATTCTTGAACAGGTACTCCCCCGCAACAGTCCTTTATGATGTAAAAACCAAGTTCGGTCCCGATGAACCCAATAACTATGACGGTAATTTTTTCGGGCCGATAAGTATGCGTGAAGCTCTGGCTCAATCCCGCAATATCCCCGCAGCCAAGACCTTTTATTTAGCAGGTGGAGAAGATGCAATAGTTGATTTTGTTTCCGATTTTGGAATAAAAAGCTTAAGCCCCGAAGGAGATTACGGCTGGCCGCTCGCCCTCGGAGCCGGTGAAATGACCATGCTCGAACTGGTTAACGCATACACGGTTTTCGCCACCAACGGATACTTTTTGGAAGCCTCCCCAATCTTAAAAATAGAAAATGCTGAAGGCGACACGCTTGAAGAATGGGAAGAACCTGAGCCGACTTCGGTCCTCGACGAACAAGTCAGCTACTTAATAACGGATATCCTCGCCGACACAGAATACCGGCTCGGATCCAACCTGGCAGTAAGCGGTAAAATCAACGCAGCAAAGACCGGAACATCCAACAAAAAACTTGATGACGGAGAAATCCTTCCGAACAACTCATGGACAATAGGTTACACAACAGATCTTGTTGCAGGTGTTTGGGTGGGTAACGCGGATGGAAGCACCATGTATTGGAACGCAAGCGGATACGCAACCGCCGCCCCGATTTGGAAAAAATTCATGGGCAACGCACTCACCGATTACGAAGCAACTCCGTTCACAAGACCCGCAGACATAAAAGATGTCGCAATCAGCATGGCAACAGGCAAGCTTCCGTCAGGCGAAACGCCGTCGGAATTCATTAAAACCGAGAAATTCGCCAGCTTTGCAGTCCCGACAGAAATAGATGACGGATTCATAACGCTTGAAGTAGACATAGAAAGCAACCTGATCGCCAACGAATATACTCCCGCCGAATCTGTGCGCGAAATCACTTACAGAATATATAAGTCTCTATTCCCTGAATATCTCGACTGGGCATCCGGAGTAGAAACCTGGCTCGCGAACCAAGTCGAAGCGGGCGAAATAGAAATCCCACCGACCGAAGAAGATAATATTCACACAGCGGAAACAGCCGCCGGCGCACCAACCATCACCATAACCTCTCCTTCCGCCTTCAGCGCAATCAAAACAGGCACAACGGAAGTGGAAGTGGAGGTAAGCGCCCCGGGCGGAATAAAAAAGGTTGAATTTTATGTAGGAGACGCATTACAATTCACCTCCTCGGAAGCCCCATATACGGGCTCGATCCGACTCGCCTCAACCTATTCGAAAACAACCATAAAAATAACGGCAAAAGTTTACGACAAATACAACTACACCGACGAAAGCACTATCGAAGTCGGTCTAACCAAACAAGAAAATGAATAAAAAACTCATTACAATATCACTCATTCTCATTCTCGTCGCAACAACAGCCTGCAATCATCCAAAAGAGTCTGCCCCCGAACCCCCAAGCCCGGAAATTTCCTCAATCATGAAGAACCACCCCGATATTTATATCCCCGCTGACACGGCTTGGAACCGAACCCTTTATTCAGGTGAAATCGAACAACACGAACTTTCCGCTCCTTGCTCGGCAGCAGAATTTTTCCAAAACACAAAAACCGCAATGGAAGAGTACGAATGGACTCTCAAGGAAGAAAACCTCCATGTTCTCAGGTTCACGAAAAGCTCAATACTGGTTTCTTACAGCATTAAAAACAACCTCGTTAACTATCCGCAAACCGAGCTAGTTCTCTTTATTGAGCCCGAGAATCTCTATAACTAGCAGCCCGTTTCCAATTTCTTTAAACTCACTTTTGCATCCCGGATGGTCTTTCGCCATATCCAAAAACTTCCGCATCATCTTCCCCTCCCCATGCGTTGAAATATTATCCACAACCAAAACCGCCCCCTTCCTCATTCTCGGATAAACCGCCTCAAAATACGCAAGATGTTCATACTTCGTCGCATCAAAGAAAACAAAATCAAACTCCCCCGGGATCTCCGACAAAACCTCTGGAGCATGCCCTCTGACCAGGCGTATATTCGAAAAATCTTTAAAATTCTCCTCAGCCAAATCTCCCCGCTCCTTATGAGATTCGACCGTAAAAATCTCCGCTCCGCTCTTGCTCATCCACAGAGCCGAATATCCTACAGAAGTACCAATCTCGAGCACCCTTTTCGCCCCAATCTCGCAAATCTTTTCCAGCAAAAACTCCCCCGTATCAGGACCGCAAATCCAATACTTCTCTCCGCTTTTTTCGATTTTTTTTAAAATTTCGTCGATCATCTGAGAATTGGTAATTAAAAATTAAATATTCATAAGCCATCTCCGAACAGCCGAAATCGCCCACCCCCTGTGACTAACCTCCCCCTTTTCACCCTCGCTCAAAGCCGCATAAACCTTTTCCTGGCCTTCCGGCCTAAAACACGAGCTCAAAGGCAGTCCGGGTAGCAAAGGAGCCTCGGGCTTATGCGTGATAACCCCTCGAGTTTCGCCAAAGAACACCTTTTCAAAACCATCCTTCCCGCACAAAGCCGCGCAACAAACAAACCGCGCACTCCTGTCAGAAGTCCCTTCCATCTCCTTCAAAAAATACTCAAGCCACTCTTCATCAGAAGCAGATTCGCCGAGACCCCAACGCCGAGTTTTTAAACCAAGCTCCCCTTTCAAAGCCGAAACCTCAAGCCCCGAATCATCACTCAAAGTCAAAACGCCGCCGCCCCCCATGCTAAAAAATCGTGCCTTCTTAAGCGCATTTTCCTCATAAGTTTCCCCGTCCTCAACAACATCTCCCTGAACAGAAAGATCCTCCAAACACACAATTTCATAAGGCACTTCGCCCAAAATCACCTTAATCTCCTTAAACTTCCCGATGTTCCTCGTTGCAATCAGTAATTTGTCCATAACGTCAAGTATTGAGTATACTGTGTGTAGTATGACATAAAATGAGGAGGCGATCACGCCCCCATCCTCGCGAGCCATCGGCTCGCCCCCGCCTTAGCGGGGATGCCCCATGCCCTATGCCCCATGCCCTACCTACTACTACTCACAATCTTCGCAGCAACCCTCGGTGAACTCGGGAGAATCCCCGAATCATTAGGTCCGACATACCTGATTAACGACCTTTTCGTCCCTATTTTGATCGTAATTTGGATCTTGAAAAAAATCACAATCGACCGCGAATTCAAAGTCCCGCCGTTAATGCCCGCAGTAACCGCATGGGCAATAATCGCAGCCTTTTCACTCCTGTTAAACACATCATGGCTTGAGACCCCCCAACTCAAAGAAGGAGCCCTTTATCTTGTTAGATTCATCTCGTATTTCTTCCTTTACCTGATCGCCTACGACGAAATCCGCAAAAACGAAAGAAATCGCAAAATCTTACTCGGCGGAATCCTTTCGGGCGCACTTTTGATCGCAATTTTCGGCTTCATTCAGCTCAAACTTTTCCCCAGCTTTTTCGAGCTCGGAATGGAAGAAGAAGGCTGGGATCCGCACATCGGCAGACTCCTCTCGACCTGGTTTGACCCCAATTTCGTAGGTGGATTCTTGGGATTCATCGTTTGTTTACTTTTTGGTTTAATTTTAAAAAGCAAAAAAAAGGGCATCTACATAATTCTGATGCCAATAATCTTGGCGGCGCTTTACCTCACATACTCCAGAAGCGCATACCTCGCCTGCTTAATCGGCCTCCTCGTAATAACAGGTATAAAATCCCGGAAGTTATTAATTGCCGCACTCTTCGGCGGAGCAGCGGCATTCTTCTTTTTGGCTCAAATCCAACCGCGATTCATGGATCTTTGGGAGACAATCCAAAGTATGGCCGGACTTAACGAATACGCCAAGCTCTTCAACCCGGACGCAACCTCAAGACTAAGACTCGGCTCCTGGAACAATGCAATTGCCGTAATAAAAGAGCATTTCTGGTTCGGATCCGGATACAACACCTTCAAATTCGCCCAATGGAAACTCGGACTTCTTCAAGACCTGGAAGCCCACCACGGAGCAGGTTCAGACTCAACCTTGCTCACAATTTTCGCCACAACAGGACTTTTCGGAATAACAGCCTACCTCTGGTTTTACTTAAAAGCATTTCTCCAAAGCGCAAAACAAAGCCCCGGAATCGCAGGCGGCCTAGTCGCCCTCCTGGCGCACTCGACATTCGTAAACACCTTGCTCTTCCCACATATATTGATTTTTTTCTGGATAACACTCGCGCTATCCGCTAAAATTCCTTCCAAAAGTCGCAACAGGATAACATCCTGATTGCGACCCTCTCTACAAAGAGTCGTTTTGCGCCAGCAAAACACCACCCACTAATTACTAATTACTCATTACTACATACTAACCACTAACCACCATGCTCTCACTCGCACAAATCAAACCCGGCGTAACAATCAAGATTGACGGAACCCCCTACCTCGTTCTCCAGTCTGTTTTTTCCAAACAAGCACGCGGCAGCGGAACCAACAACACAAAGCTCAAAAACCTCCTCACAGGAGCAACAATCCAAAAAACCTTCCAGGGCAACGACCAGGCCGACGAAGCCGAAATAACCTATTCCAGGGCCCAATTCCTATACTCGGCAGGTGGTGAATATTACTTCATGGACGGAACTACCTTCGAGCAATTCACCTTCACGGAAGAAGACCTCGGCGAATCAACCAAGTTCCTCATAGAAAACACCGATGTCGACATCCAAAACTACGAAGATAAACCAATCGCAGTAAGACTCAAGCCAAAAGTCGAACTGAAAGTCATCCATGCCGACCCGGGAGTCAAAGGCGACACCGCCTCAGGCGGCCGCAAACCGGCAACCCTGGAAACCGGTCTCGTAATCCAAGTCCCGCTTTTCATAAACGAAGGCGACACAATCAGGGTGAATACGGAAACATCGGAGTATGTTGAGAGGGCGTAAGGGGATTCGCATACAACTGATAGCTAAAATGAACCTCTTAATATCCCAACAACAAGATATCATTACAGATATTATACAAATAGAGTCCGTTTTTGATACTGGCGTTTTTAAGCTTGATCCAGCTAATCCTCTTTTTCGTGAATATGGAAAAAAAGTTGTGAAATTTGGCCACCATACAATAGCATCCCGCGACAGCGGCCTCCCTGCAACCCTGTCGCCCTATAATCCTACTCACTCTATCCCCGCCTCCTTCCCCGCAAACCTCTTGTCCTTTATCTCCAGCCTGGAATCGTACTCCACGCCGAGCTTTTCGTCGTATTCGCCCGCCCGCTCGTAAGCCAGCCTAAACAACTTCTTAAAAGCATCCGCAACATCTTTACTTTGGATAATAACCGCGAACTTCTCCTTAAGAGACAGGATTGCGACTTTATCATCATAAATATTTATTTCCGGTGAAATCGTAAAGTCAGCCGGAATAATATAAGTTTTCCTTAAATGTTTTTTGTCCAAACCTTTAACCCTAAAAGATTCTTTCGTGTAAGCCAAAATACAGTCAACATGAATCCCTTTCTGGGTACGCCTTTTGTAATATTCGGGGAAATATCCCGGGAAAAAAGCATGCTGATGCTCAACGGAAGCATAAGCCATAATGGGCGTATCGGAGGTCAGAGTGTCCTCGTAAGCGCTCACAACCCCTTCAACCCCTTCATAAAAACGAACCTTGAGTTTTCCCTCGGGATCGTTATAAGCCTCCTTAAGTTCCGGCAAAATACTCTCCGCCTCATCAAGCTGGGCCTTTTTATTAACAATTTCATCTTTCAGCATCTGCACAATCCGAGCAGGATTTTCCGCGGAATAAATCATCTTACCCTTATTTTCATGCGAATTAACAAGCCCGCGAATCTCCAGAGAACTCAGAAGATGATAAGCATTCGTTCTGGTAACCTTAGATTTTTTGGAAACTTCGGTCACCGAGGAAGGCCCCAATTCCATAAGAGCCAGATAGACCCTTGCCTCCTTTTCCGAAAGTCCGAATTTAACAAGTGATTGAAGCATATTGATTTTGATTAAAGATTTTATGTCGAAAGCCCTTGACAGTCCGTAAGTATAAAAACAACTTCAAAAAGATGCAAGTCAAAAATAAAATTTTCTACAAGGAAAGCGGACCTTGCAGACCTTTTACGCACCACAAACGTCGTTTTTTCAAAGTAAACAACGGGATTTTTGTAAGCAGCGCTTGACATTAAAACCATATCAAAATATACTGTAGACAGAAGAGAAGAAAAGACACTAAGTGCTTTTCTTCTCCTTCTACCATTTGACCACTCTATGCGCAGTATAATCTGCGTATTTTTTGTGTCAACCGGTTATCACAAAAAATATGTTACGGCGACACATTCCGCACTTGCGCGCAAGCTGAAATGGCTTCTCTAAGCCGATTTGTCAGGTTTGACCGGCCTCCTGAACTCTTTTTTCACAGCAACCCTTTTTTTATCGTCCAGCATCTTCTCTTTTGCCCTTCGAGACCGCCTTTTTTTCTGTTTTTGAAGCTTGAAAATCTTCTTCGCCTGCTCCGACTTCTTTCCCAGTTTTTCCGTCTCAATTTTTTTGATAAGCAATTTGTAGGCGGAAACTCTATTTTTCCCGCGTTCACGATGTTTCTGGCATTTAACCTCTGTCCCCGACGGCAGATGCCGCAACCAAACACAACTGGAAGTTTTATTGATCTTCTGACCCCCCGCCCCGCTTCCTCGAACAAATTTTTCCTCAATATCCTCGGCAAAAACCTTAAGCCGCGAAGCTTTTTCAAGGAAATCCTCAGGTAAATCTATAGGGAAATTCATCACCCCTATTTTTACACACCTATATAAATTTTCATACAGAGAATGGCTAATCTTCCCTCGTCGTATCAGTCAATCCTTCAGCCGGCTTATCGCAAACCTGCCAAAACACCTTAATAATTTCAAAATCCAAATCAAAACTTCCCTGTTTTTCACCATCAACAGCAATTGAAGATTCTCGCCACCCTCCCCATTCTTGGGCCTCGGGATTCCGGAAATTCACCTGCACAACAATCCTGGAGTCGTCCCAAATCGCAACCCTAAAAGCCGCCGTTTTCGGCAAAAACTTCCCGGCGAAATTCAAAACCTGAACCGCAATAACCTCCCTGCCGTTAAGCTCCGCACTTCTAACCAACATTAAATCCTCCCTTCTGTTCAGGATATCCTCAAAAACACTTCGGGCAACACGATATTTAAAGTCACGGGGATTTTCATAAGGGTTTTTCATGATAATTAACTTAAAATCCTCTCCTCAAGCGCCCGCATTTCAGCAACCCTGCCCTTCCAATATCGCGCATACTCATCTCCCCCAAGCTGCGCAAAACGCATTGCAGTATACTCAAACAAGCGCGCCGCAAACCCGTAATCACCATCGGACACAAAACTATTAAACCCAGAGACAAAACAATCATATACTCGCGCAAACAGCACCCGGTCTTGTTCAAAAAAAGAGATATTCTCCTCGGCAATTGCAACTGCACAATCAAAAACAAAATCACGCACATCCTGCCCGGAGCATCCATTCTCCTGCGCAACTTGCATGGCAAACTCATTGGCCTCCGCGGCCTTATTAAAGTTCCCAATCTTTTCGTAACGCAAAGCCGCCCCCAAGGCATGTAAAATAACGGAAATCATCGCCACCCCGTAACCGTCGTGGCAATAATAGTAATAGACACCGTAACTTGCATGGATAAAAAGCAATTCGGCAATACCCTCTATGTCTTCAGGAGAAAACTCAACCCCATCCCCTTCAAATTCAATAACGGTAGCCTTGATGGTTGCAAAAAAATTATGCAGAGATGTCTCCCGTATGGACTGCCCGGACTCCAGAAAAGAAACCGCATCCCTCGCGAGTTCCACAAACTGCTCGATTTTTTGAGAAGGACTCAGTGACTCATCTCCAAGAATTGCCTCCCTGCGATCAAATAACGACTTGTTTTCGGACGCTTCCATGTGTAAAACTTACAGGTCGCCTATTCAACCATAAAACTTCCGCTTCTGCAAGCCGAAACACCCGCATCAAACAAAAGGTTTTGATAATTGTTGAGCGAACATTTGGAGCTCCTGTTTTTCGCACAGCGAAAATCTCACATTCAACAAAAGATCGGAATAATTATTGAGCAACCATATGGGGCTTCTATTTTTCTGCGAAGCAGAAAAGAGAAACATCATCCGATTGCGAAATGATTCATTCCGACCGTAATGGTGGAGCATTAGGGTCTAGCACCCTTTGACCTTCTTAATACTACCCTCCTTAGGGAAAAAGCTTTGCAGGTCAAAATGAGACAAATGAGACAGTATAAAAAGGAAGTCACATTAATAACAACTTCTTGCTTAGCCAGAAAAAACGGCTCATTAAACACTTCGGGCAAGAATTTCCAGGGTTTTGGGCTAGAGGAAGGGCAAAGCTCGATTTTCCCAAATTTAGATTGGGAAATACAAAAAAATAAGCATAAATGGAGTTGAGACATCACATAACCCCTCCATTTATGCAAAAGAATTATTTCTCAAAAGCTCTCAAATTGGAAGAGTATGTTATCGATGAAGTAAGGGAACACCCTAATGAAGTCCATATCCACTGCCGTCCAAGAAGTAGAGGGATGTGGTTTGATGGACGATATTCAAGAAGAATAACAGAAGAAAAAGTCCGGAGAATTTCTCATATGATGCTGGAAAACAAGCAGGTGGTATTGGTGGTTACTCAGAGACGATTTGCATTCAAGGGGACTAAGAGATGGGAGAAGCTGCCAGATATAAAAAAGTACAAACAGACCACCAACACCTTCCGCTTACATACGCTTAGAGAGCTTCAGGGAGATAACTACAGTGGCAGTGGACATAAACGCCAGAAAAGCGGCATGTTCCCCATGAAACTGCTAGATGAACTGGAGATACAGCTTGAATAGAGGCAAGGGATTAAGCGTATCGGTTTAGATGGGAAATATGTTCGTAAGCATGAAGTTGTTCATCATCTGGCAGATTTGGATAAAGGTAAATCCATTACTGTTTTACCAAATCTCAGCCAGGATGAAGTAAAAAAGAAACTTCTGGAAATCTCTAAAAAAGACAGATTGGCAGTTGAAGAGGTTTGCACAGATATGGATGAATTCTATATTCGTGTAGCCTTGGAATGTTTCCCAAACGCAAAGATTATTATAGATCACTATCATGTGATTGCTTGGGGGCTGAGACAGATGAATGAGCTGCGTACCATGCTTCAATGCATTGAGGGGAAAAAGTTCCAGGTTAAACATCTTCTTATGAAGCCTGCTTATAAGCTGAGCGACGCAGAGTTCCGAAAACTTCAGCCATGCTTTGAGGCTTTCCCGGACGTGAAGCGAGCCTGGAAGATTATTCATCAACTAAGGAAGGTCTATTGGCAGCAAGACTGGAGGAAAGCCAATTCCCAGCTCCGTAAGGTGATATGGCTCTGTGAACAATCTCAGATTGAAGAGATGCAAGGCTTGGCAAAAACCCTGAAAAAGAGAAAGGCAGAAATCCTGAACTATTACATCTCCAAGGCTAGCAATGCAAAGACTGAAGCCCTTCACTCACGCTTCGAAACCA
>JAHIUS010000057.1 GCA_018816885.1 Patescibacteria group bacterium
AGCATTTTTATACCACTTCCTGGATGACTTATTAACTTACGCATGATTTTTTGGTACTTTGGCATGGGGGAATGTAGTTAGATTATAAGGTTTTGCACCTCTATCTTATTACATCCCCCAACTTTATGTTAAATATAACCATTCGAACCCCTTATTTCAAGCCATAAAACACAATAAGGAGTGCCAGGATACATTTCGAAGAATTGCGAAACATTTTTCAGTTATTCATTAAACTTACGTAGAAGGGTTTGCAAGAACCCTTTGAAAAATCAGTTTGAAGTAGCAATTTCACACATAACATATATAATTAAAATACAATAATAAAAGCATCAATGACTTCATTCAATCCACACAATCTACCTTTAGACAGATTAAACTGGGAACAATTTGTTCATTTAATCGGCAAAGCAAATGCTGAAGTAGCTAGGTTTGATGGACTTATACAAAGCATGCCAAATCCCTCTTTGCTGTTATCTCCTCTAACCACCCAAGAAGCCGTACTTTCATCCAAAATCGAAGGAACTCAAGCAAGCTTAGAAGAAATTTACCAATTTGAAGCCAAACCCGATAAAGAATCAAAAAAATACGACGATATCCAAGAGGTCTTGAACTACAGAAAAGCAATGTATTTCGCAATAAAAGAACTTAACAAAATACCTTTTTGCTTACGCCTCTTAAAAGAAACTCATAAAATACTTCTCTCCGGCGTAAGAGGTTCAAACAAAGACCGTGGAAATTTCAGGAAGACACAAGTCTTTATTGGCAAACCCGGAGCAAGCATAAAGGAGGCTACATACATACCACCAGCACCAAACAATCTCGATAAATATCTATCCGATCTTGAGCAATATTTTCACTACGAAGAAAAAGACGCACTGGTCCAACTGGCAATAATCCATGCACAATTTGAAATAATTCATCCATTCTTGGACGGCAATGGTCGTATGGGGAGAATAATACTGCCATTATTTTTATACAATAAAGGGATACTATCCTCGCCAATGCTTTATTTAAGCGCTTATTTCGAAAGGAACAGAGAAGAATATTACGGAAATCTGTTAAATATATCCAAAAACAACGACTGGGAAAGCTGGATAACTTTTTTCCTAAAAGCAACTATCGAACAATCTAAAGACAATATTAAAAGGGCAAAAGCCATACATGCCTTATACGAAGAGAAAAAGAATAAAATCACAGACTTGACTCGATCTCGATTTGCAATCAAAGCTTTAGACTTCCTGTTCTCAAATCCAATTTTCAGTAGCTCAAGTTTTACAAAAGAATCAAAAATTCCAAAAGCAAGTGCAAATAGAATATTAGACAGCTTGCAGAAAGGTCGAGTCATCAAAATAATAAACAAAGGTACCGGGAATAAACCTTCTGAGTATGTATTTCCAAAGTTATTCAATATCATCAAATAAAGCTGTGTCTCACGTATGATACATAAAATACATTTGCGTCTCATGCTTCGGAAATTATGAGGCACAAGCCGATTGGACAATGAACAATCAATCTGATAAAGACATCCTAGAATTCCTAGAAAACACCTCTGAAGAATTCAAAATCTTATCTGAAGGGACGAATATGTCTCTACAACAAGAATATTTAAAATTATCTGAAGCAATTGATCCTATCGAATATTCCGAAGAAATCGCCTTGGAAGAAGGCAAAAAACTTTTCGCCAAAAATAGTACAAAAGAACAAAAGAAAAAGATACTAATTCAACTGGCTAACACGGGATCAATAGAAGCATACAGAGTACTCGAGAAATACTTAAAAGACGATAAGACACTGATAGATTGGACGACATTCGCAATATAAGAATGCAGGATGCTTTTGGAGAATAAAATGAAAGTCGAAAACATCGGGATGATTTCGACAGGACTAGGTGGTAAAGGCAACAAACTAAGGTGCTTTATCATACTAATATCAAAAACTAGAAAACCTTTTTCAGATACACAGAAAAAAATAATCAAACAAGAATACGATATCGTATGTAAAAAACTAAACTCGGAAGTTGAAAAAATCGATTTCCAAAATGACTATGCTGCCCTTACCATATTAACCCCAATGGATTAAGATTGATGAAGTAATAGAAGATATGAGAGCTGAAACAAGCTATCAGGGTAATACGATCTCGACTTCGCCACCTAGAATTTCGATAATTTTATCCACATCATCATCCGGACCAGCAATATAAAAAGGTTTACCCTTTTTACCAAATTTATGTTTAGTTTTATATTCTCTGTCAGGCTCTACGAATTCTTTTACATCTTCCCATTCATCGTGCGGTTCAAATCCCACACTTCTTGCGAAATCAATAGCGCCCAAAATCAATCCCCTACAATACTCATAATCAGCTTCCACCATCTTATATGGCAAGTCTTCGATTAGTCTATCAACCAAATATTTATCAACATCCACATCAAACATTACATTTTTAACTCCTAAACAATATGTATCTACTAATAACACTCCCAAAAGATATTTATTTGTTTCATTGTTTTTTCTAACAATCAATATATTAGCAAGTCCATTACTCTCCCATCCCTCTCCAATAAGACATCCTTCCAGCTGATACTTGCTCGCATTCTTAAGAATAAAACATGGATCATTTCTTTTTAATTTAGCCATAATTATAAATTTTAAAATAAAGCTAACTGATTTTCGTCATGTAAAACTTGTTTTCGACCTTTCTTCGACACCAAACCCATCTGACGATAAGCCCGCAACCTTTTATAATACATCGCCTTCAACATGGTTACTTTATCATCAACATAATCATAAACAAAAGCCATTTTTTTATCGTCATGCTGTCTTTGAACATGTCCCAAATACTGAATAAGTCGGCCAAGCCAGAAACAGGTGAGTTAACTCAGGCCAATCAAATCCTTCGCCAATAAGTTTCCCTGTAGCCAACACCCGACTTACTCGGGTATGAAGTGCCTTTAGCTCACTAACTGGCTGGGGCGGAGGGATGACGCTTCGCTATGCTCAGCTATGCTCCTGCGTCGCTCTGTAATCTCCCCCGCCAAGGCGGGGTTTATTACCCTCGCTATCCTCGGAGCTCGAACCCGGTTCGATCCTCCCAACCAATCCTTAACAACCCCTTACCCCCTGAAGGGAGTGCGGGCTTGTTTTGGCTGGCCTTTTACAGCGATGTTCGAACTTATTTTGAAGAAAAATTCAAAAAATGACAAATATTTAGCGAGAGGCTCATGGCCGGGGCGGAGGGATTCGAACCCCTTATTTCAAGCCATAAAACACATCTTTCAGCTCTCTTGTAAAAAATTTCACAAAACTATCACTTGCGAAATCACACATAATCACCTACAATTACTCATAGACATACTAATTAAAATTGATTTTATGGAAAGACTTCTAAAAAGACTGGAATTCCAACCACATATCGCTCACAAGGTCTATGGCCTAATTACTAAAATTGAAGAACTCAAAGGTCAATGGAAGGCTGGAACCAGTCTGTCTCCGCAAGTACTTAATCGACTAAAAAAATCTGTTATTATCACATCTGCTGGGGCTTCTACCCGCATTGAAGGAGCTCGACTTTCGGATAGCGAAGTTGAAAAACTTCTTAAAGGTTTAAAGATCCAAAAACTAAGAACAAGAGATCAACAAGAAGTAGCTAGCTATGCTGAGCTATTAACCAATATTTTTAATAGTTATCAAAGTATCAATCTTAGTGAAGCAACAATTAAACATTTTCATGCTGAATTATTAAAATATTCCGAAAAAGATACTCGCCACAGAGGTCATTATAAATTTGGAAGTAATAGAGTTGAGGCACGCAATTCAAAGGGAGAGATCGTTGGCGTACTATTTGACCCTACTCCTCCTCATCTTGTTCAAAAAGAAATGCAGGAACTTATACAATGGACTATTGATCAACTCGAGAAAAACGAAATTCATCCTCTTATTTTAATTGGAGCTTTTATCTTTGAGTTTTTATCAATCCACCCATTTCAAGACGGCAATGGTCGCACATCACGTGTTTTGACCAATCTATTACTATTAAAAAACGGCTACGAGTACATGCCTTGCATATCACATGAGAAACTTATCGAGGATAATAAAGAAAATTATTACATTGCCCTTAATAAATCTCGAAAGAATTGGAAAACTAAATCAGAAGATATTAGCCCTTGGCTACTCTACTTTTTAGAAATCCTTCTGGGACAAACCGAGAGAGCAATCGATTTGTTGTCGAGTGAAACAATCGAACACTTCCTATCGGAAAAACAGCTTGCAATCTGGAATCGTATTCAAGAGAAAAAAATAGTCACCCCAAAAGAATTGCGCATCGAGCTTGAAATGCCAACCGCGACAGTACTGCAAGCACTTAACAAGTTGCTCGACATGAAAAAGGTTGAAAGAATTGGCGAGGGACGTGCAACACGGTATAGACTTTTATAAACCGCCCTTACATCCTCTTCCCTATAGGTTCATAGGAATAGAACCCTTTTTCAGGTATAAGCCACCCATAAGGAGTGATTTTCGACAATCTCACACGGAAAAACACACTTCAAACACCCGACTTACTCGGGTATGAAGTGTCTTTAGCTCACTAACTGGCTGGGGCGGTAGGGATCGAACCTACGAATGCATGGACCAGAACCATGTGCCTTACCACTTGGCGACGCCCCAACGTTATTTCAATGACACCTTGCCACCAAGCTGCGAAGCAGCGAGTCCCGCTTTGGCGGGATTGGCGACACCCCAACGATTTTTACAAAAATCCTTATACCATAACATCTTTATTTTTTCTAATAATCCTGCCGAAAACTATCGGGAAAATAAAGGTGGTCACAAAAGCCATCACGATAATCGCGGAATAAAGATCAATAGAAAGAAGCCCTGCCTTATACGCCGTATAAGCCAAAGCCAATTCAACAGCCCCTCTACTGTTCATCGCCAAACCAACCACATACGACTGCAGCTTATTCATGCGAACAAAAGTCCTGCTCAGAACAACCCCTAAGATTTTTCCAAACATCGCAACAACCACAATCACAAGAAGCAAAAGAGGATTAGCAAAAACAGCGGAAAAACTGAAGTGCATACCCATTTCAACAAAAAAGAACGGCACAATCAATAACCCCGCCCATTTCTCGAAAAACTTAACCGCACGAGTTTTTCTTCCGATATACCTATGAGCCAACATCCCGGCCAAAAAAGACCCGAGAACAATAAGCAACGGAACAAACTCCGCAAAATCAACTCTATGCATAATAAAATATCCAAAAACAGCAAAACCCATCATCCCAACAACATCATCAATTATACCGGCTCCCATAATCATAGTGCCGATCCTGGTTTTAATTTTACCCATATCCAAAAGAACCTCGGCGGTAGTCGCCTCAGCCGTAATACTCATACAAACCGCCACGATCAATGCAATATTTAGTGAAAACCCTATAAGCAGCATAACGATCAATCCCAATAAAAAGGGAACCGCAAGCCCAAAAAGCGCCACAATCAAAGACTCCTTCTTCTCCTTTAAAAGCATGTACCAGGAAATCTCCAGTCCCGCAATAAACATAAGCATCCCTAAACCGATAGCCCCCAACACCCCGAACAATCCCATGGAACTCTCAGGGAACAAATCCTTTAAAACAGGCAAACTCAAAAGCATCCCTGATAGTATAAAACCCAGCACAATCGGCAATCTCATTTTTCGCAGCACAAACGCTCCCAAATTCACAAAAACAAGACTCCCGATAACCAACAAAATAATTTCCATTTTTATTTTTTTATTTCATTCAAGATAATCTCATCCACAACCCCGATCATCTCCTCCGTCTTCCCGGTCTCAGTCATCAGCACATGATCACACTCTTTCTCCCATTCCTTCTCAGCAAGAAAGCTCTGATACCTCTTCTCAAGCTCCTCATCACTCATTTCAGCTCGCCTCAGAATCCGCCCTTTAAGCTCATCCCAACTCTCAACCGTCAAAAAAACGGAAACCAATTGATCCTCAGGAATAATCTCCCGAATCGACCTAAGCCCCTGCACATCAACCTCCCGAATCACAACCTTCCCCTCCTCAAGCGCATCCAGAATCGGCCCTTTAAGCGTCCCGTAATAATTATCCTGATGAACAACCGCATGCTCAAGAAACTCTCCTCTTTCAATCCTCTCTCGGAACTCTTCCTTTGATATGAAATTATAAATCTCCCCATCCTTCTCATTCGGCCTTTTATCCCGAGTTGTGCAGGATAGCGGAAAAACCCAATCACTGTGCCTTGTTAGGAGACCATTAAGGACAGTCCCCTTCCCTGAACCTGATGAGCCTAAAATTAAAAAAAGTTTTCCTTTCATACTGGAGAAATTTTACACACAAACCAAAGAAACCTCCACACAATCCTAATTGCCTAACCTGTAAAAATAGGGTATAATTATACGATCACTACTTTTCTTGGGCCCCGGCTTGCCCATCCAAAGTCCCTCCCTCCCCAAACAGGATCGGAGCGGAAAAAAAGAAAAACAAACTTACCAAAAACGCCACGCTTTAAAGGACAATAATTATCCCGAGAGCAAAGCACAAAAAAGAAAAAACAAAATCAGACCAGCGGTGATCTGGTCCATAATAATCCCTCACCAAAGAACGGTAGAGATCATAGGGCCAACGACCCCAAAAAAGCCGGCAAAGTCCACCGCTCTTTATCCCCATAGAGAGCAATCAGGGGAGGCAACTGCCTCCCCTTTCAGTAATAAGTAAGGAGTACCAAGTAATGAGTGAATGGAGTTTTGCTTCGCAAAACATTTTTTTATAAAATTTAATCTAGATTTAATGTCAATGTGCTATAACAGATTACATGACTTTAGAATCACTCGAAAAATCAATAGTTTGGAAGAAAAGTTACACCTTAACTTTAAATATTTATAGAACTATAAATACATTCCCTTCAAACGAAGAATACGGCTTAAAAAGCCAAATCAGACGATCTTCCGTATCAATCCCCTCCAACATAGCAGAAGGATTGCTTAGAAGTTCAAAGAAAGAATTTTCACACTTTTCATCAATAGCAAGAGGCTCTGCAGGAAAACTCATGACACAAATAATGCTATCTGAAGACCTCGGATACATCAGTAAAGAAAAAGCATCAGAAATAAAACAAGAACTCTCGGAAATAATACGAATACTTTATGCAATAATAAAAACAATAAGAAACCACTCATAACTCACTTGGTACTTGGTACTCCTTACTACACACTAAAACGGCAAATCATCAACCGTAACTTCTTCCTCTTTCTTCACAACAGCCGCTTTGCTATCACTTTTATCCTCAAAATCCTCAACACTGTCCTCCGTATCTCCTTTAATTCCACCAGCCTCTCTATCCATAGAAGAAGCCTCTCCGCCTCGAGAATCCAACATAATCAAATTCTCGGCAACGATTTCGGTTCTGTATCTCTTAACTCCATCGTCACCTGTCCAATCCCGAGTCTGAAGTCGTCCTTCAATATAAACTTTCGAACCTTTTTTGAGATACTGTCCTGCAATTTCGGCAAGCTTCCCCCAGCAAACAACATTATGAAACTCCGCACGCTCCTGCTTTTCCCCATTCTGATCTTTCCAAACAGAATTAGTGGCAATTCCAAGCCCGCAAACGGAATTTCCGTTAGGAGTCTGTCTCAATTCGGGATCTCTGGTTAAATTCCCGATAATCTGAACTTTATTCAGTGCATAAGCCATTTGATTTTTGGTTAAAATATTTGGAACTTAAAAGTACCAAACTCGGAGGAGAAAACCAATGCTTTATCGCTTGCGCATCAAGTGAAATCTGTTACTGTAACCTCACTATGCAACATATTTTTCATCTAGGTCGAGAAACCAAACTCTGTCTTACAGAAATTTTGACTTTTTATCCTGAAGCAAAAGATCTGGGAGGATTCGCTCTTGTCAAAAACGCAGATCCGAAGATTTTAAAAAGATTGGGAGGCACAATAAAGATAAGTGAAGTTAAACAAGAATTACCGGCCTCACTGCCTGTTAATTTCACTGAATTAATTTTCAATGAACTCAAAAAAAACATCCCAAATAGCGGAAAATTTCAGTACGGACTCTCGATCCATCCTTCTCGAACAGGACTTTTAAAAAAAATCCTAAAAGAACTCAAACCAAAGCTCAAGCAAGAAAAAATCAGCTCACGCTACCTAAACCAAGACGGCAAAAACCTTTCAAGCATACAGTCCGCAAACTGCACCGAACTCAACCTGATATTCACAAACGAAAAAACCTACCTCTCACATACAGTCGCAACTCAAAACATCGCCGCCTACAGCAAACGCGACTATGAAAGGCCGGCCAGAGACGACATGTCCGGTATGCTACCGCCAAAACTGGCCCAAATCATGATAAACCTGGCTCAGCCTGAAGAATTGGTCTACGACCCCTTCTGCGGCTCGGGAACGATACTTCAGGAAGCCTTGCTCATGGGTTTCCAGGCAAAAGGCTCAGACCTAAGCGAAAAAGCCATCTCGGACTCACAAAAAAATCTCAAATGGATAGGCAAAGAGTGTCCTCTGGAAATCAAAGACGCCACAGAAATCGATTCTTACCCGAAAAACTGCACAATAGTCGCCGAATCCTACCTCGGACCCCCTCAAAAAGGGTTCCCCACTCCCGAAGAAGCCAAAGCCGCACTCGCGAAGCTCGAACCTCTATATTTAGATTTTTTGAAAACCCCAATCCCTTCAGGAACCAAGGTAGTCCTCGCCCTCCCGTTCTTCAATTTGCAAAATAACCCGATATTCTTAGAAAATTTCATTGAAAAGGCAAAAGAACTTGGATATAGTGTCCCCGCTGAAGAAGCTCCCTTAACTTATGCTCGCAAGAAACAAGTCATAGGAAGAATGATAATCAGCCTCCGAAAGAAGTAAAAACAACCAGTATTCGGGAGTAGCTCAGTGGTAGAGCGTTCGGCTGTTAACCGAAATGTCGTGGGTTCGAATCCCACCTCCCGAGCCAGACTGTACGTTAGCCCTATTCAAGATAGGTTCAAAATCCTCTTGTGCCTTAAGGGAAGCCATTTTTCCATCCTTAAGAGTGAGTTCGGAAAGCATCATGTTAACCAGTTTCCTTTTTTCGATATCATAAGCAACTTCATAAAGGAGAGAAGCCCTTTTGACAAGTTCGGAAAAGCTCAAAACAAAATCAAGCATTTCTTCTTCGGATTCCGTATATGCTTCCATAACAGCATCTACCTCCTTGAGCTGCCCTATTAGCCTTTCAGATTCCTCCCTCAATTCTAAGGGGGAATAAGCCCCTTCCCTGAGGAGTGACATTTTGTTGTTTTTCAGATAGTCGAGATCCTTCAGTACCTTTCTCCTCCTTCGATTAACATCTTCCAATTCTGAATCTCTCTGGCTTGCAACCTTTTTAAGTCCACTCTTAGCCCCTTTTTCGATCTCCTCAAGCTCTTCATCAGAAAAATGAACCCTATCCATCACTCCTTTCATAATTTCATCAAAATGCCTCTCATGTATGTTTCGCTTGGCATTCGTACAACCATCCTTACATCTAGAGCTATAGTAAACTTCTCCGTTCTTTTTTGCCCTATAAGGAGTATATACTCGCCCACAATCAGCACACCTAAAGAAATTCCGATAGGTAAAAAAAGCCTGATCGTGATATTTCACAGTCACACATTTCTTCTTAAGCATCGCCTGTACCTTGCTGAATAGCTCATTGCTAATCAAAGGAGGATGAATCCCATCAAAATACTCCTCATCATGTTTTAACTTCCCGATATAAAAAGGATTGCTCAAAAGATAACCAATGGTTGATTTATTGATTGGCTTACTGCCCTTCTCCTCAATTTCAACACCTTTAAGCATCTCAGATTTAGTACGCCTTCTCCTCTTAGGCTTAGACGTCAGCCCTTGTTCGTTAGCCCATTTAACCAAATCACTCATAGCCCATTCACCTGTAGCATAAAGCTCAAAAATACGTTTAATGAGTGGAGAACGTTCCGGATCAAACTTCTTCAAATTTGACCCCTCATCAATATATCCAATAGGAGAACTATAAACACACCTGTGTTCACTTCTAAGTTTCTCGAAAGCAGACTTTACTTTTTCAGAGGTCACTCGACTATGATGACGAGCAAACATACCATCCACGTCCCTATGCAAAGCACCAGCACTTGTTCCCTGATCATAATCCGCTTGAACAAATTCTATTTTGATACCATGCTTATCTATCAACTCTTTCACAATTAAATCAGATTGTTCATTCCTGGAAATCCTATCCCAACAAAGTACAATAACCCCCTCATATTTTCCCTCAAGAAGCCAGGAGATCATTTGCATGAATTTTGGCCTTTCAATTTGATACTCAACAAGACCAGCCCCACTTACTGAGATAGCAGAGGATTTATAAGCAGAGTGCCTTTCAGATATCATACCATCCTCCATAATCTCATCTACAGAATCATCCGCAATTTGAAGCCCTTTATTCTTTGCATACTCTTTACAAACCTTTTTTTGAAAAGGTATGGAATTCTTTTGATTATCAGAATCGTCAGTCGATTTACGAGTGTAAACTATGTACATAGAGAATTACTTATTTGAAATTTTTTCGAACTTTCTTCATCAAAGTTTTATATATAGATTCAACCTCTTCTCTTGAGAACATCCCATCTACTATAAAACCTTTTGAAAAATCCAAACTGGTAGACAAACGGAATTCTAGTTCTGCTTTTTTACTACCAAACTTACGCCTTACACCAGACTCCTTATCAATAAATTCCTCATCAATAGATTTCTCATCAATAGAAAAAGTTTTATACAAAAAATCATAATCACCATCAACAAACTTCCGAGCCCAATCCAAATGCACAATAATCATTTGAACAACAGCATTATCCAAAAACATATTGCCTTCATTTTTAGAAACCAAATATCCAAGAGGATCCTTCTCAAGTTCTTTTCTAACAAGCTCTATCAAGCCCAAACTAAAATATGAATCTTGCTTAGAAATAAAATCCTCCAAATCCTTCTGAGAAACTCTTTCCAAAACACCTTCAATAAAAAGCATACAACCGCATTTAGAATCAATCGTTAAAATCAACTCATCATCATTTTTGCTCAATTTAAAAACATCCACCTGCGCACTTAAATCACCAAATACAGGCATGATTTGTCCTGCTTTCTTCTTACTAGGCGCTATTACTGGCTTAATAACAACCTTGTACCTATTTTTCATTTTAGTAAAAGTTTTTTTAACATTTTTAACATCATCAGCTATGTTCAAAAACTTTTTGCGATCTTTTGCAATTTGATTCAAAAATCGCATCTTATCCTCACTGTTATCAAACAATAAATTTGCGAATTCCTCATCTAACCCTTCGGGTATAGGATGAGTCCCATCAGCATACAAACCTATAGTCCTGAAGCTTTTATCTACCTCTTCTGCCAAAGATCTCAATGAAAAACCTTTTTTCTTATAAGCGTTTTTAAACATTTCAGAAGACTGCTTTATCATATTTTACAGGTTAAATTATAACAGAACTGCACGCGTGCAGTCAATTTCTGGCTACACAAAGTCATTATAACGAACTATCCTCTTCTGTGTCAAATAACAGACGGAAATGCAAAAAAGAAACATAGGCAAAACTCAGACCTACATAGAGTTCTTCAAAATACTTGAAGGGATACAAAAACGCATAGAAAACGAGGGGAAGAAAAGGAACAAATCACCGCCTTCCAAAGAGTGACACATCAAATAAATTCTTTATATCAATTTAACAACACAAACCATGAACTCATCTAAAAATAATCAAACACCAATCATAGCACTCTACGAAGTGGGAAATAAATACAAAGCTTTGGAGATACACCTCAAGAACCAAAGACCAAGAATTAAAAAAGATAGAATCGCAGAAATACTAAAAACAGCTTTATACACTGGCTTCGAATATGACTTTCATCAATTCATAAAAAAACAGGCAATCAAATATGAGAAAGAAGAAAGAATTCAGAGAAAATTTGAAAAACGAACAGGTTATAAAAAAAGAATTACACCAGAAGAAGTACTCATGGAAGATTTACCATTTTAATCCCAAAAATAATGCATAGAGGCTGGATAAAAATTCATCGCAAAATAATGGACTCCAAGTATCACTTTTTAAACAGTAATCGTGAAGCCACTAGGTATGAAGCATGGATCGACCTCATAATGATTGCTAACCACGAAGACAAATGGTGGAACGGAGTAATGTGTGAAAGAGGGGAAATCGTATACGCACAAGACTGGTATGCCAAAAGATGGGGATGGCATAAGTCAAAAGTCCGCCGATGGTTTAGAGATCTAGAGAAAGAAGGTAGCCTGATAAAAGAAAACCTAACAAAAACCACGCGTATAACAATCGTAAAATATGAAGATTACCAAAACAATCAAACAACAAGTGAGACACAAGAACGACATACTCACGACACTTCAATGACAAATTACAGACAACAACTAAAAGAACTCAAGAACTATAAAGAACAACAAGACACCAAAGGAAACTAAAGCACGTGTTGCAATACAAAAACATTGCAACTTTCTAAAATACCAACAGCAGGAAAATTGAGAAAATAGACGACTCACGCATCTCAACCCCAACGATTACAAAACTCCAAAGACCCCCCCATACGCTATCCTAAATGTTTATTCACCTGCAAATGGTATGCACAGTAGTCACAATTATCACCAGGTTCGGGAATGTCATCATTTACAAGGCATTCTCGAGCCTTTTGGATAGTCTCCCCTACCCAAGAGTCGCTTCCTTCGTACGGAAGCAGCGTAACATCAAATTCTAGTTTACCGTCAAAGGCTTTTCTATCAGTCGAACCATTCGCATAAACAAAATATCCCAAGTCACTCACATCAAGCCCATTCTGACGCAATAGCCATTGGTAAATCTCCATTTGACGCTTGTATCCAATCTTCCATTCATCCTCCATAGTCACCTCCCCAACTTTTGAAGTAGCTTTGTAATCCACGACAATAACTTGCCCCTCAGGATTGACCCAAAGATCATCCACTGCCCCAGTAATAATCAAATTTGTAGGCTCATGTAAATGTTGCACCCCCTTAAAGTTCTCTCTCCACTCATTCATCATTTCATGCTGGAAAGGAATTGCATCCACCCCATAAGCCTTCATCAAAGGATGTGCTGTCTTTTTAGATCTATGAAAATCAAATTCCTTCTTGAGAAGTGTATCCACAGCAGAATTGAGTGAAAATGGATATCCAGGCGGTCTACCAGTACCCAAACACCTATCAATATAGAAACATCTTGGACACTCAAGAAAAAGATCTATCTTTGACCTACTAAGTTTGAATGGCTCAGCCGACTGGGGGTCAAACATGTTTCGAGTACGCTGTGGTTTGTAGTAGTCAGACATAGTTAGATATAAGTTATTGAAATATCACACCGCTTGGCAACTTCCATATATCTAGAGAAACGATCCGTTTTGCTTGTATCATTTTTGATAAACATTTCTAGTACTTTGAATCGAATTGAGTTCTTGTCCCAAAACAAATGTACCTTATCATTTATAACTTGTTGCTCTGGCATCGGTACACAAAATCTAAATCCATCTACATAAATAAAATAGACCTGTTCAACGGGGTTCCCATTTACAGTTAACACAATAGAAACTTTATGAGCATTTTTATCTGGAAATTTTTCAACCCAAAGCTCCTTAAATTCTTGAGTAGCATCTTCAACGATAACATTGTAAATAAGGTCATCCTGACAAACCCAAACATCTTCACCTCTCACAAACATATACTTCCATTTTGAATACTTAAGAAACTTTTCGAATACAACCATATTCCTCTTCCCAAAAATAGATCTATGAAACCATTTAAAGAAAAACATTGGAGTTTTGTGAATAAGAAATTCAATCATAATTCACCGTTAAATGCTGAATAAAGAATAGCTCTCTTCAAGTTTTCTATATACTTTTTCCTAGAATCTAGTTGGTCTTTAAGGCCTTCACATATAACTTCAACTTTCTGAATTAACTCAATAGTTTTCATCTGTTGCCCCAAAGATATCAATGGGACATCTAACTCTTCAAGATCCTTTTTTGTTATTTTAACGTTCAATAAAAATTCCTCAAGTTTTAAATAAGTAAAACCAATTTCAAAAAATGGCAAATGAAAATTTTTATGATTAATTCTTTTTCTACAGCAAATATTCTAATATTAATTTTTAAGATTAATTCTACAATGATATACAAGACCTAACCTCAGATTGCCTAACCACTATAAACTCATCAAG
>JAHIUS010000005.1 GCA_018816885.1 Patescibacteria group bacterium
AAGAATTATACGATTTCTCCTGAAGATTTCGGAGTTAAACCTGCAAAATTCAGTGAAATTAAGGGTGGCGACAGTGATTTTAATGTGAAAATCGCTTTGGATATTCTGTGTGGCAGATGCAGTAGCAGGCATCTTGATCTCGTCTTAATAAACTGTGCGCTTGCACTTAAGCTTTGCGGGAAGGTGGAGAGTTTGGAAGAAGGTTATAAGGGTTTAAGACCTTCTGATCGAGATTTTTATAAAGCATTAAAAAACGGTCGAACTTCAATAATAGCTGAAATTAAAAAGAGATCCCCAAGCAAAGGAATGATCTGCAAAAACGGGTTTTCCCCTGCAAAAATTGCCAAAAACTACGAAAAACAAGGAGCTGACGCAATATCTGTCTTATGCGACAAAAAGCGTTTCTCGGGTGATCTCAAACATATGCTGCAAGCTCGAGAGAGTACCGATTTCACACCCATTTTATGCAAAGATTTTATCACCACTGAACACCAAATTCTGAAAGCGAGAAGGCGTGGAGCTGACGCCGTACTTCTTATCGCATCTGATTTGAGCGGGAATAAGATAAAAAAGCTCTACAAAACTGCCAAGAGGTTAAATATGGATGTTCTTTGCGAAGTTCACACTTTAAAAGAACTAAAAAAAGTTCTCGAAACACCTGTGAAAATCATCGGTATAAACAATCGAGATCTACGCACTTTCAAAGTTGATCTTAATACAACACAGAAAATCGTTCCTCACATCCCTAAGAATAAGATTATTGTCTCTGAAAGCGGAATGTTTTCTAAAAAAGATATCCCAAAAAATGTTGATGCGGCTCTAATAGGCACAGCTCTTATGCAAGGTACTCCCCTCACCAGTTTAACTACTCCAAAATTGAAGATTTGCGGGGTAAAAACCATTCAAGCGGCTAAGTTTTGCGAAGACAACGGGGTTGATTTCATCGGGTTGAACTTTGTTCCATCCAGCTCACGAAAAATATCTTTCGAAAAGGCTGAAAAAATATGTGAAAAAGTTCGATATATCAAAAAAGTGGGGGTTTTTCAGGACCAAAAACTTTCAGAAATCAATAAAATGAGTAAACATCTCGACTTCATCCAACTGTGCGGGAATGAAGGGGTCGAATTTATCAAAAAATGCAAAAAACCGGTCATAAAAACCATCCGCATCGGCATGCTTTCAGACCTTAAAAAAGCTGATAAATATCTGCCTCATGTTGCTTTTATTCTGCTTGATGGTCCGAAGCCCGGAAGCGGCATTTCTTTTGACTTAAAATTATTGAAAAACATCAAATATCCGTTCTTTATCGCAGGCGGAATTAATTTAATAAATTTGGGTTCGGCATTGAAACTCAACCCGTTAGCAGTAGATATTGCAAGCGGGGTTTCCACTGACTCCCGAATTGATCCAAGAAAAATCCATTTAATCCTTAACAAATTAAAATCATGTTAATTGTAATGAAAAATGACGCTACAGAGGCGCAAATTCAAAATGTTGTTGATGCCATCGAAAAACTTTCACTCACAGCTGAAAAACTCCCCGGCGCACAAAGAACAGCCATAGGTGTAACGGGGAATAAAGAGTTCGTCGATCAAGGCAGGATCATGAACTACTCCGGCGTCAAAGAAATCATCCATGTCACGAAGAAATACAAACTTGTAAGTCGCGAATATCAGCAAGAGGACACTTTGGTGGAGATTGCTGAAGGTGTTGTTTTCGGGGGCGGCCAACCTGTCGTCATTGCCGGCCCGTGTGCTATCGAATCTTATGAGCAGCTTCTCGAAATCGCCAAGAACATCAAGGAACTTGGGGCTGACATGCTGAGAGGAGGAGCTTATAAACCTCGTACTTCCCCTTATTCTTTTCAAGGTTTGGAGGAAGAAGGTCTCAAGATTATGAAAAAAGTGTCTGAAGAGGCCTCAATTCCGGTCATAAGTGAGATTACTTCTACTGATGATCTTGAACTTTTTTCGGAATATGTCGATATGATCCAGATCGGATCCAGGAATATGCAGAATTTCGATCTTATACAGAAGGTTGCCGCCCTTGGTAAGCCGATTTTGTTGAAAAGGGGGATGTCGTCGACGATGGAGGAGTTTTTGTTGGCTGCGGAGTATATTTTGAAGCAGGGAAATCCTAATGTTGTTCTGTGCGAAAGAGGGATTAGGACTTTTGAGACTTCTACAAGGAATATTTTGGATTTAAATACCTTGGCTTTGATCAAAATCGAGTCGCATCTACCTATAATTGCCGATCCGAGTCATTCTGCGGGGAGATATGATCTTGTTATACCTTTGGCAAAAGCAAGTATTGCATGCGGGGCTGACGGGTTGATTGTCGAGGTTCATAATAATCCGAAAGAAGCTTTGTGTGATGGGGCGCAATCTTTGAATTTTGACTCTTTCAAATCTTTAATGAATCAATTATGAAATCTTTAAAAAAGTACATTCTGAATAAAACCGGTCACTTCGGGGAATATGGAGGGCGTTATGTTCCTGAACTTCTGATGCCGATAATGGAGGAGCTGGAAAAGGTTTTTTATGAGTCGATTAAGGATCGTTCTTTTCAAGATGAGTTGAATGGTTTGTATAAAACTTATTCCGGGAGGCCGACACCTCTTTATTTCTGTGAAAATTTGTCGAAAAAGTTGGGCGGGGCAAGAATTTACCTTAAAAATGAGGGTTTGAATCATACCGGAGCACACAAAATCAACCATTGTCTTGGACAAGCTCTATTGGCGAAAAGACTCGGCAAGAAACGAGTTATAGCCGAAACCGGAGCGGGTCAGCACGGTCTTGCAACAGCAACGGTCTGCGCCAAGTTGGGGCTGGAGTGCGTTGTTTATATGGGTGCAAAAGACTTCAGGAGGCAACGGCCTAACGTTTTCTTCATGGAACGGCTTGGCGCTAAGGTTGTCCCTGTTAAATCGGGCGGGCAAATACTTCGCGACGCTATTAATGAAGCGTTGAAGGATCTAATTTCTAACCCTGAAGACACCCATTATCTTCTCGGGACTGTTTGCGGTCCGCATCCGTATCCTGTTATGAACGCGCATTTTCAAAGTATTGTTGGGAGAGAGGTGCGCAAGCAGCTTGATGGGTCTCCGGACTATTTGGTCGCCTGTGTTGGAGGTGGCAGTAATGCTATTGGGCTGTTCCATGATTTTTTGGATGATGAGGGAGTAAAAATGATTGGGGTTGAGGCTGGTGGCAAAGGTATTAAGGAAACTTCTAGCAAATGTGATCATGCAGCGCGGTTTGAAACTGGAGAAACGGGTGTGGTGGAAGGTTTTAAATCTTATTTTCTTCAAAATAAAGATGGTCAAATTAAAGACACTCATAGTATTTCGGCCGGGTTGGATTATTCCGGAGTTGGCCCTCAATTGGTTTATTTGAAAGATATTGGGCGAATTGAGACTTCTTATGCACTGGATGATGAGGTTCTTTCAGCTTATGAGCTATTGGCTCGAACTGAAGGTGTTTTTGCCGCCTTGGAGTCGTGTCATGCTGTTGCTGAAGTCATCAAACTCGCTCCGAAATTACCGAAAAACAAGATAATTGTATTCAACTGTTCCGGTAGAGGCGACAAGGATCTTTTTATCGTAACAGAAAAATTTAACTTCAAAATATCATGAAAATCATGACACATATCGTGGCCGGCTATCCGAGCATGAAGGAGTGCGAGAAAATTGCTCTGACTATGGCTGAGACCGATGTTTCTTATATTGAGATACAGTTCCCTTTTTCCGATCCTA
Organism: Patescibacteria group bacterium; assembly: GCA_018816885.1. Taxonomy (GTDB): domain Bacteria; phylum Patescibacteriota; class Gracilibacteria; order UBA1369; family UBA12470; genus JAHIUS01. The sequence goes on from JAHIUS010000005.1 coordinate 3,755, forward strand.
TCGCTGATGGCGAGACGATTAAGGCTGCTAATGATGCTGCGATTCTTAATGGCACCACAACTGCGAAATGTTTTGATCTTGTTGAGCGTTTGAAGGGAGATGTTCCTCTGTTGGCGATGACTTATTACAATATTGCATTCCGTTATGGTCTTGAAAGGTTTTGCAAAAAAGCTCATGAGGTTGGTTTGTATGGGCTGATAATCCCGGATATCCCTTTGGATGAAGAGAAATATGAACATTATCTGGAACTATGCGAGAAATACGGATTAAATCCTATTCAAATTGTCTCCCCTATCACTCCTGATCGAAGGCTTCGAGAAATAGCCAAGGTTGCTCGCGGGTTTGTTTATTGTGTTTCGAATTCCGGGACTACCGGAGAGCGCGAGAATTTAAATTTTAATCTGAAAAAATATATTGGGAGAATTAGAAAATTCATTGATCTGCCTCTGGCTCTAGGTTTCGGGATTTCGAACAAAAAACAGGTGGGAATTGCTACTGAATTTGCAGATATTGTGGTTATCGGCAGTAAAATCATCAGTATTCATAAAGACGGCGGGATTTCTGCTGTTAAGGCTTTTTGTTTAGATATTAGATCATAAGCTCTAGATCTTAGATTTGGGAATTACGAGATTTATGAGTTATAATTTTTCTGTATTGTAAATTGTAAATTAAAAATTAATCATTACCCCCTACCCTATGGCTGATGCATCAATGGATATTATGTGTGACTTCAACTTCCACGAGCTTACGAATGCTGTCGATCAGACACGGCGTGAGATTATTGTCCGGTATGACCTGAAGAGTCTTGGGATCGAAATCAACCAGAATGATGATGAGATCACCATTACCGCTCCTTCCGAGCTGGCTTTAAATTCGAGCTGGGATGTGCTTCTGCAAAAATTCATCAACAGAAATCTTTCACCAAAAATTCTCGAGAAGTGCGAAATGGAAAAGTTGGGCGGATCGGACGTTCGGTATACGATCAAACTTACGAAGGTTCTGGATTCAGACACGGCCAAAAAGGTGGCGCAGATGATTCGAGATAACTTTAAAAAGGCCAAGTCGAGCATTCAGGGACAAACTGTTCGCGTTTCCTCTAAGTCAAGGGATGAGTTGCAGGCTATTCAGGTGATGCTGAAGGGTGATAAATCGATTGAGCTGCCGCTTAAGTTTGGAAATTATAGATAATCCCATAAAACTTCATCCAAATCCCCCCATTTATCGAACTCAACTCTATCAACCATTTCTGCAATTCCCGCCAAAGGCACTGTTTTTGCCGTAAGTTCTTCTCCTAACTTTTCCGCAAATCCCCATGAAGCCGCTTCTTCATACCAATCATTCGGCTCACTGTTTATTTCATTATCAGGGAATCCTCCTTTTAAACTCGCACTTTCATCAATTTCCGATTGAATATAAGACAAATCCATATTTAATCTTACCCAAGAAAGTCCCGCTCTATCTTTAAATCCATCATATGCCTGTCTAATATGAGGTTTATCCGGAGCCGTTTGCACATGATCCTTTGAACAAAATGGTATTAAAACTTTTAAATCAGGTAGTTTTTCTCCGATTAATTCAAAATTTTCTATAGGAGTTCTGTATTCCCAGAATCCTTTCACTTCATCGGGCTTACCAAGGTCATCAGGCCAATTTCCAAGCGTAAAAGCTCCATTATCCAACAAAGCTTGAGTCAACGCATACGAAAAATATCTTTTCCCGTCTATATTTGGGCCTTTATCATCCAAAATATAATCTTCACCATCGGAAACGCCAAAATAAGGTCGCCCCTCAGGATATTCAGTATTTTGAATCCATCCAACCGTAGAATAATCGACTTCTATGCTCGTTTCTTTATATCCTTCATAATCATAATAAGGGTTATAAATGGGGTTCGCGTGATCGTCAAAATGTCCGATTTCCAACGCATACATCTCAGACATTGTTGGATTTTCTCTCCCTATAAAATATTTCAAAGCACCTAAATCCTCCCCGTAATAAGCCATGACATTTGTTGCAACGACGCCCGCATGCGACGATGCGAACAGCCCAACATTGTCATAAGGAGCTTCAATCGCAATCAATTCGTCGAGATACCGTCCTTCCGTATTGGGGATTTCTCCGGTAGCAAACCTAATCGTATCCCTCAAAGCCGCCAAACTATCCGGCCCACCAAAATCATAAGTGCCCTCACTGCTAATTCCGGTTTCTTTATCCGTCTTGCCGGGCCATAAATTACTGACAGCTACAGCACCAACATCAACAGGGTTATAAACCAAATGAAATTCTGTTTTTTCTTCATTGTACTTCTCGACAAACCAAGTAGAAGCAATTACAACAATCGGAGCACTATCCTCATATCTTGGATTCTCAGGGACATCGATTCTAACCGCTATTTCGCCGTTTTCTTCACAATTTATGAGGGTTACGATGTGCTCCCCCGGTTTCGCAGCATTTATTACAACCTCCGGAGGACACAATAACTCGGTTTCCCTTGCATCAACAATTCCGTCCTGATTATCATCACAAGGATCATATTTTTGCGCAGGAGGCGTTCTCAAGGAAATTCCAGCATAGATCAAAACACCTAATGCGATTACCGCTACCGTGTAAAATAATATTTTTCTTGTATTCATATTCGGCGTTCAGTATATCATAATCTCGTGAATCGCGAAGCGCTCTTTACGCCCGCCTCTTCTCCTCTCTCCCATTCAGAAATATCCGCATTTCGGGATGAATCTGAATCATGATGTTGCCGTCCGAGGATTTCATATCCATTTCAAAAGGCTTCTGCGGAAGCTTCCCTATAAGCTCGAAGAGTCTGGCATTGGCTTTGGCAAATTCTTCGTCTTTGGCCTCTTTATCCTTGAGCAGCTTGACAAAAGACTCCTCCTCCCGAAGTTCGCGCTTCCACTCCTCCTCGGTCTCTTTGATCTGATCGCGAAGGTCTTTATAAGCGTCTTTAAGGTCGAGGTATTCGTTTGTGTCTATCTTCTCTTCTTCTTTGATCGCCTTCTTTAATTCCTTGAGCTCAAACTTAAGCTTGTTTAGCTCTTCAATGGCGAGTGTGATCTGATCTTCAATCATTTTTGTTTTTTTGTTAGTGAAAAATTTGCCACAATAAGTTAGTGGATTTTTGGGATGGGGGCAAGGGGTGGATTTTTTATAAATAATTCAAAACTCCTGCTGCCAGAAAACTAAGCAAAGTTCCATTGATGAGCTCTACAGCCAGTAGTTTATTCGGGTATGAGGTTTGCATAAACATATCTGCAAACCTAGGCAGCATCCTGATCCCCGCGAGCAGAAAACCGAACTGCAAAATCCCGAGAGGCGCGAGGTAATAAAAAACAAAAGTTGTGATCATAGCCGGGATGAGAACCGCTAAGAGATACATCGTTGCGAGATACTGCTTCTCCGTCTTCCACCTCTTCACTCCAGGGTGTGACTCGTACTTTTTGTAGATTTTGGCAACTATCGGATTCATGTAGAGGGCTCCTCCCGCGATGAACCATATTGCGGAAAGGATGAGGCCGCTAAAGAGGGTTTGTTGGATTGGCATGGTTATGGTTGGTTACTTAGGTCTAGTACTCTTTAGAGACTTTTCCATTATAAAAATTTTAAGTTTCTTGTGTTCAACTGAATGCAATGTTTTTCTGACTACTTTATACCCATGTTTCTCATAAAAATTTCTTGCCGTAATAGTTGATTTGATTTTTATCACTTTAACATCTTGAGACCCCAGAGATTTCTCAGCGATTTCCGAAGCGATTCGAACGGTTAAATTAAACAATAGGTTGGGGAAAATAATTGACAAAGAGTTTTATAGAATAAATTAGTTGAATGTTTGAACTGATAAGAGAAGGCATATTGTGCTAGATAAAGTTTTCTATATTTTTGGCTAATGCCGTGATGGATAGTTCGTATTATTCCTTTTATGTCGCCCCAGATTTGTTCGATTGTATTCGAGTGGACACCTCCTTTTTTGGCAAATTCTCCTTTTGAATGATTCGTAGTCTGGTGATGGTATCTGATACCTGTTATTGAGTATGTAATTCTCGAGTCTGTAAAGAATCGAGATCCTTCTTTTACATTCTTCTGTATGTGAGGATATAACGTTTCTTCTTTTACATTGGGTATAGTTACCAATCTAATTTTTCGATTCTTGCGTTCTACTATCCCCATAATAATATCTTGATTGTTTTTTCTGCCAAACCAGGCCTCATCGGCTTCTACAAGTCCTTCCAGCATCTCTTCTCCCAGCCCATCACTCAATTTTTCACGTATCTTCATCAACATTTTCCAGGCTGTAACATGGCTGACACCTAGCTTCCTACCAAGATCAGCCGCTGAGATACTACCAGTAGCTGTTACCCAAAAAATAATGGCTAACATCCAACTTGATATAGGGATTTTTGATTTGTAAAAGATAGTTCCATATGTCTCTGCAAATGTCTTGTTACACATCTGGCATTGATACGTGCGGATCCCTCTTTTATCTGTGTGATGGACATGAAGATGCCCTATTACACCACACTCCACGCAGCATTTCCTATGTCTGTCTGTGAGCTTTCTTAGCATTTTTATACCACTTCCTGGATGACTTATTAACTTACGCATGATTTTTTGGTACTTTGGCATGGGGGAATGTAGTTAGATTATAAGGTTTTGCACCTCTATCTTATTACATCCCCCAACTTTATGTTAAATATAACCA
>JAHIUS010000058.1 GCA_018816885.1 Patescibacteria group bacterium
CAGCCGGAACAGACACCTTGGAAGCCAATTTGTTTAGATAAGTTTCTTGCTCCAAAGGATGCTTAACCCCGGACAAAAGCCCCAAATACATATCGCAAAAAGCTTTACTCTGCTCAAGATCGGAAACATCGTACTCGGAATTCTCAAGATAAAAATCCAGATAATACTTAGCATTTTCAATAGCATCACGCCACTTACTGGGATCATCTTTGCAACATTCATCGGGATCTTTATAACCCGGGATCAAAACTATCTTTAAATTTAAATCCAAAGGCTGAGCCGACTCGATAGCACGATTGAGTGCATCCCGCCCGGCCGCATCCGTATCGAAGCAAAAAGCAATATTCTTGGTAAAACGCTTAAGAAGTTTAAGCTGCCCATCTGTAAGAGCCGTACCCGAAGAGGCAACAACATTTTTAATTCCGGATTGATAAGAAGAAATAACATCCATATACCCCTCAACAACAACCGCAAGATCTTCACTCTTAATGTGCTCTTTCGCCAAATTTAACCCGTAAAGAACCTTGCTTTTGTTATAAACCGGCGAATCCGGAGAGTTCAGGTATTTAGGTTCATCACCTTTTTTGAGAGCTCTTCCGCCAAAGCCGACAACCCGACCCATATCATCAAAAATCGGGAAAATCAGCCTCAATCTGAATCGATCATAAACCTTGTCACCACTCGTATCTTTCGAAATAAGAACACCCGTTTTAACAGCATCCGATTTATGGAAATTCTTCGAGAGAAGATGCTTATACCCGGCCTCGAAACTGTCTTTCGCAAAACCGATTCCCCACTCCTTGATCGACTCATCCGTAACTCCCCTATCCTTGATATATTCGAGAACCTTCTTGCCATCTTTGGAATATAAATTTTTTGAATAAAAATCACTAAGCTCCTTCTGCAAATCAACATAAGTATCCTTCTCGTCCTTGCTTACTCGGGGACCGGGACCGGCTTTCAGCTCAACATTAGCTTTATCCGCCAAAATCTCAAGTGCACCCCGAAAATCCACCCCTTCAGCCTCCTGAATAAACTTGAACATATCCCCTCCCTTGTGACAGCCGAAACAGTAAGCCAGCTGCTTCTCGGGACTCACGACAAAACTCGGTGTTTTCTCCTTATGAAAAGGACAACAAGCCTTGAAATTTCGCCCCGCTTTCTTAAGAGAAACATAAGGCTGCACAACCTCTTCGATTGTTAACCTGGTCCGAATTTCTTCAATTGGGTCTTGCATAGGACACACAATCTAGCAAAAATCGATAGAAATATCTACTTTTCTTCTTCAAGTACCGGAAACATCTCATCCATACCTACATTCGGTCTCTTCATCACCTCATAGATAGCCTTTCTAAAACCCTCAAGATCCTTAACATCCAACAGCGCCTCAGGATAAACAAATAATTGTTTATCCGGCACTCCCCCTCTTTGATTTTCAGAATTTCCCATTTGTAAATTGGTTATTGAAAATTTAAGCTTTCTCATTATACACAAGCCACCCCCCAACAAGTCCAGTCAAACCAATCAAGATGACCAAAGCAATCAACTTCTGCCCCGTCCCAAGAAAAAGCGCCGTCCCACCAAAAGCCATGCAGAAAAAATAAATAGCAAAAAGCGACTTTCTCTCCGAGAAACCGGCCTTAATTAATCTATGATGAAAATGCCGCAAATCACCTTTAAAAGGAGACTTTCCGGAAATAGTCCTCCTCAAAATCACCCACCCGAAATCCAAAATCGGCAGCCCCATCACCAGAAATGCCGTAGCAATCTTTCCTCCTGACAAAATCGCCAAAACAGCAAGCATATACCCGAAAAACATACTTCCCGTATCCCCCATCAAAATTTTCGCAGGAGAAAAATCGAAGAACCAAAATCCGAGCGCAATCCCGGCAACAATAATCGCCAAAACAGCGGTTTGAGTTTGATCGATATAATGAAAATCAGGCCTAACAGCGAGAGCAAACAGAATGACGGAAGCAATAAAAGTCACTCCTGAAGGCAGCCCGTTGAGCCCATCAAGCCAGTTCATAGTATTTACCATCGCAAGAATCCAAAAAACCGTCACGATAAGAGAAATCAAGGAAATAACAAAAAGATGCTCACCAACTCCAAAACTCACCTCCAAACCTGTTAAATCGATAGTCCCGCCAAGCGGATTCGTGAGGCTTTCAGCCCTAACACCAGAAAGCACAACGCACAAAGCAGCCGCCCCCTGAGCCATAAGCCTCGGCCAAGGCGACAAACCCCGCACATCATCAATAAAATTCACACTGAGCAAGATAAGAGCCCCCACGATAACGCCCATAAGAGCCGTACTAAACTCCAAGAAACAAGAAGCAAGAACCAAAAACACTATATAAAAAATCAACCCTCCCGCATAAGGGATAGGCTTCCTTTTGAGCCCATACTTATGAGGTTTATCCATAAGCCCAATTCTCGGGAAAATCCATAAAGCTATCCACGTCAAAACAGCCGTCCCGACAAGCGCCATAAATCCGATATAAAGATAAGATGCGATGCTCATGACTCGATTTTACACGGTTTGAGAACAGTTATCAAAACACATCCCGAAATCTCCTCCCTTCCCTAATCTCCAGAAGCCCCAAAGCCATATCAAAAAGTTCGGAAAGCGCCTCGTCAGACTCACGATCCAAAATATCTTTAACCCTTATAAGCACATCGTTATCTTTGGTCGTAAAAGCTTTATCAATAATATCTCTAAAAAAAATCCTAATATTCCTGATCCTGATCCGAGCCCCATCCTCACCTCTATAAACTTCAAACAAATCGAGAGCAAGATCAATCTGCCCGAACTGAACAGCAATCCTCGCAAGTTCAAAACAACAGGTATAACCCTGCAGCTCCGCCCTCCGAATAATATCAAACAAGAACTCAATATCCTCCCTTAACAAATTCTGATGATACCGAACAAACAAATCTTGAATAAACCGATAAGCAAGCTCCGGAATGCCGCAATCCTGCAAAGCCAAGCCATAAGCCTTCTCTACATCTCTCAAATCAATAAATTTATTCAAAACACAAAGCCTCTGCTCCTCCTCGACAAACAGAATTTCAACATTATTTCCAAACATAATTTATTCCAAAAAATATTTCAAAACACTGCCTCCATTACCACGATACCTAAAAAGCAGTCTAAAAAACAATCTGGTATTAGCAAAACTCACATCATCACCGCTTATGGAATCCAAAACATCCTTCTGAAGCCGCAAACCCTCTCCGAAAATCCTCTCCGCCACCTCAAATGCAACCCTAAAGTCCGGAGGAGTGGGGAAAGTTGAAAGCGCCCTATCATAAAGCCTCCTATAAGTGATCTGCATATCTTCATCATTCATACAATTCTCACCGCATTTCTCCAAATAAAGCCGCAAAGACTCCCAAGCCGTGTCACAAGCCCCAACATCCACAGATCTGTTATAAAGCTCAAGGTACTCAAGCCAGTCAACCCCGCACTCCTTGGCCAAATTAAGCAAAAAAGCCCAATCAACATCGTATCCGAAAATCTTATCCTTAGCCCTTTTATAAACAAGATGATGATGGACAAACTTGTAAGCTTCTTCCATATTC
>JAHIUS010000059.1 GCA_018816885.1 Patescibacteria group bacterium
ACCACCACGAGTACGCGCACAACGGACTAATCGAAAACGAACAAGAAGATCCAAGAAAATGGCGTCGCAAACTTCCAAACGCACCCACAAAGCAGTCCGATCTGCTCTACCGCAAGTACAGGCAGGCTGCGTTGCTGTGATCAATAATTTTCAACAATTGGTATAAGATCCCTCACTCTTCGCCGATTGGGGCCTAGCCTTCGCCTGATATCTTCTTCGTGACGACGATCCTCCAAAGCTTTGTACTTGTCTGTCCTAGCCTTTAGTTCTGCTAGTCGTATATCCAGTTCATTTTCATCAATTTCCATGCCCAAATCCTAACACAACTTCCTAAGCAAGCAAACATTTTCAATATGATAAGTGTGCGGGAACATATCCACCGGCTGCACTTGTTCAACCTTATATCCGCTTTCCTCAAATCCGCGCAAATCCCTAGCCAAACTCGCCGGATCACAAGAAACATAAACGATCCGACTCGGCTCCAATGAAGTAATTTTCAATGCAACCTTTTCTCCAAGCCCGGACCTCGGCGGATCAACAATCACCACATCGGGACAAGCCGGAATCTCGAGGATTTTTTCATAAACATCCCCGCACAAAAACTCCGCATTATCGATGCCATTCATAAGAGCATTCTGCTTCGCATCAGCAATTGCGCTCGAATTAACCTCAAGCCCATAAACCTGCCTCGCCCCATCTGCACAATAAAGTCCGATCGTCCCTGTTCCGCAATAAAGGTCAAACAGGACTTCCTCACCTGTCAAACATGCGAACTCTTTAACCTTTTCATACAAAACCTCAGCCTGAGCAGTATTTGGTTGGAAAAAAGATTGCGGCGAAATCTTGAACTCCAGCCCTCCAATCCTATCCCGGATACAAGGCTTACCGGACAGAAGATGTTCCTTGAACTGCGTTGGCATTCCGCGCTTCCTCTTGATAACCGTCCAATAAACCGAAGTCAAATCCAGGCAAATTTCCGCAAACTTGGAAACACCCTCGAAATCATCGGTGGTAACCAAATTCACCATAATATCCCCGGTCTTTTTTCCCTCCCGAACGAATAAAGAAACCAATAACTCCTTATCCATACCTGCAGCAAACTCCCGAACTCGCGCAAGAATCTCCGCAACCCTTTCACTACCCAAAAAACACTCCTCAATATCAAAGACATCTCGCCACTTCCCCGCAGGATGTAGCCCGAGTCGAATCGAAGTATCCTCCTTAGACAAATCCCCGAAGGAAAACTCCATTTTATTCCTGTAAAACCAAGGATCCGAGCAGCCGATTATAGGCTGAACCAAACCTTCTGTAATCCCTCCAATATGGGAGAGGGTTTCCCGAACCTGCTCTTCCTTGAACCGCAGCTGATCCTCATACTTAAGCATCTGCCATTTGCAGCCTCCGCAAGTATCGAAATGCTTGCACCTCGCCTCAACCCGAAGATCAGAACCGGCAATAATCCGCTCGAGCTGAGCCTCGGCATAATTTTTCTTGATTTTCGTAAGACTTGCCTCGATTTTATCTCCCGGAACAGCCCCTTCAACAAAAACTTTCCTCCCGTCCTCAAGCTCGCCAATCCCTTTCCCCCCGAAAGCCAGCTTTTCAATCGTCACCTCTACAATTTGTCCTTTCTTGAGCTGCATAGTATTATTCTTTTTGATGTTAAAAATAAAAATTCTAAAAATCGGGAAATTAAAAAAAGAGTATCTTGAAGCTGAAAAAGAGTTCTTGAAGCGTCTGAAATCTTTTGCGAGCATAGAGATTATAGATAAAAAAGATGATACCGCAATCGAAAAGTCCTTAAACCCGGATACTCACATAATTGCGCTTGATCGTGTGGGGAAGCAGTACTCGTCGGAAGACTTTGCCGAAATAATAAGAACGGAGCGTGATTTTGGCAAAGGCGCGATTACAATTTTGATAGGCGGCCCTCATGGCTTTCCTGAAAACCTTCTAAAAAAAGCCCATGCAAAAATATCATTCGGGAAGCTGACCTACACACACCAACTTGCATATATCCTCCTGCTTGAACAACTTTATCGGACGCACACAATTCTAACTAACAAGAAATACCACTACTAAATGCTCCTAAAAGTCCTCACAACAATCATATTGTTAATTATGACCCCGATTCAGGCGATTCAAGGAGTAATGCTCGAATACAAAGCCCCGGAAGATCCGATAGAAATATTTCTGTTCGGCGATGTCATGCTCGGAAGATATATCGCAACTCTCCGCGCGCACTCAACAGAGGAAGATCCGACCTTTCCCCTCACACACCTCCCGGAAATAATCGCAGCTTATACGAACGACCCGGAAGCTATTGCAATCAACCTGGAAGGCCCGATAACCGACTTTCAAATCTCTTA
>JAHIUS010000060.1 GCA_018816885.1 Patescibacteria group bacterium
GTGGGCTATCGCTCAACGGATAAAAGTTACGCCGGGGATAACAGGCTAGTCGCTTCCAAGAGTTCACATCGACGAAGCGGTTCGGCACCTCGATGTCGGCTCGTCGCATCCTGGGGCTGGAGAAGGTCCCAAGGGTATGGCTGTTCGCCATTTAAAGCGGTACGCGAGCTGGGTTCAGAACGTCGTGAGACAGTTCGGCCTCTATCTGCTGTGGTTGTAGGAATTTTGAAGGAAGCTGTCCCTAGTACGAGAGGACCGGGATGGACGAACCTCTAGTGTACCTGTTGTATCGTCAGATGCATTGCAGGGTAGCTATGTTCGGAACGGATAACCGCTGAAAGCATCTAAGTGGGAAGCCGCTCCTGAGAAAAAGTTCCCTATGAACCTGCTTGTAGACTACAAGTTTGATAGGCCTCAAGTGTAAGCACAGAGATGTGTTCAGCCGAGAGGTACTAACAGGTCATTGATTTATTTGATTATTTGTTTTTTGTTGGAAGGCCAGTGACTAGGGGTGCATATGACCCTTTGTCATTGGTCTGAAAACTGCTTTTACCTGATAATTTGCAGAAATTGCAAAATCGTTTTTTGAAAAAAAAGGTACAATCTTGGTGACTATTGAGGTTGGGGTACACCTGTTCCCATCTCGAACACAGAAGTTAAGCCAACCTTCGCCCATGGTACTAGTCCTTCGGACTGGGAGAGTAGGTCGTCGCCAAGATTGTGCCTTTTTTGTGTATGGCGAATAGCGTATGGCTGATGGTTTTGCAAAAAAAACGTCCCCAATACTTACTACCACTACAACTACTTCTACTCACTAAAAAGCATTTGGGTTTTTGTGCAGTTCCGGGTCCATTTTTACGTTTATTTTCTCGAGCTGTGTGATTTTTTGGTTTCGGGAAGTTAGCGGGTTGTAGACTTCGTAGAACAGTTCGATTAGTCTTGGTGTTTTGAGTTCTTCGATGTGGAGGCCACAATTTTCGAGGCCCGATTTGACTACGTTTACTCGTTGATTGAGTTGTTTGCGGAGATTTTCGAATTCGCTTCGGTGTTGCTTTATTTTTGACATTGAATCTTTTGGGTTTAAGCTCTCCATGAAGCTTTTTATGAATCCGGGTTTTTGAATTTTGAAAGGGTCCTGAGGGATTATGACATAAAAATTCTTTTCCATTATGTCGGCGTATTCGATTAGTTTTTGTATGTATTCGATATAATCGACTGTTTGCATTTGCAGTAGTTTGTTCTGTTGTTTTGCCTCGATTTTCTTGAGTTTGGCGATGTAGTTGTCCAGATCGAGTTTTTTTGATCTTACGACTATTTGAATTGGGAACTCGAGTGAGTTTAGGAAGTTCTGATATGAGAAAGTAATTGAGTTCTGCTCCTCTTCCGACTTCAAGTGGAGGTTTATGCTGGATGTTTTCAAAACAGCTCTTAAACCGCCGTTTTTTAGGATTACAGTGTTATCGTGGATCTCAGATATCTTTATATGTGTCTGAGTGCTGGCTCCGGGCATTTTGTGACCGTTTTTGACGGTTTTTTTGTGCTGTTTTGTTTTTGTGTCTGTCATTTTGTTGTTACTTAGATTGGTCTAGTATTTTTGTAAGCTTGTCCAGATCTTGCATTTTTGATTCTATATCTTGTTTTTTGTTGACCGATGGTTTCTTGTTGGCCTCAGGTGTTATCAAACATGATTTATAAGGGTCTCCCGTGCTTTTTTCAAAATGTCTGTATCTGGGTTTTATGAATCTTTCTATTTGTAGCAATAAAAATTTCAAGAAAGGGATGTCGTTTATTTTTACAAATGCAATTGCGATTGTCAGTAATGCCGGAATTGCGGTTGCTATCGCCCATACTTGGACAACATATAGTTTTGAGGTGCTCATATATATGAAATACGAGATGCCGCCTCCTATTGCAGTTATGATGAGCTGCTTGAGTGTTAAAGGGCCTACGATCTTGTCGGCTTGTTGTACGTCTTGTGGGATTTTGAATTGCATTTTGGTCCAAATATATCAGTGAATTATACCATTTTATGGGTTTGGGAGCAAATCTAAAAAGGACGCCTTATAAGTGAGACGCCCTTTTGGAAAGTTTTTTGAGAGTTTTAAAGTTCCATTGCTCTGGCTGCAATTTTGGAAACTTCCGCTCTGTTGATTGCTTCATCAGGTCTGAATGTTGCGCTGTTGTCATCACCGCTTATTAGTCCGAGATCGTATGCGTATTGGATGTAGTTGAAGCTTTCGTGAGATGAATTGACATCAAGGAAGTAGCTTGAAGATGAGTCGTATTGCGGGATATTCGATCCAAGTGCCTGAAGCATTGCTTCTACAACTTCCGCTCTTGTTGCCGGTCTGTTAAGGTTTAGGCTGCTTTCCGATACAAGGTTGAACCCGAGTTCTTCCGCAGTTGCAACGAATCCTTTTGACCAATGGTCTTTAGCCTGGTCGAGTAGGGGAGCTATCTGTGATTCTGCTCCTCCTGAGATTTTTACGGCGATTTTGATGAGTTCGGCTGCCGTGATTTGGTTTCCCGGTTTGAACTCTCCCGTTGCGTTGCCGTTTGCATCTTTGTATCCGGAGATTATGCCGTTATTTTTCATGTCGCTGACATATTCGCAGTACCAGCAGGTTTTGTCGAAGCTGACATCTTTGAAAGGGTTAATTCCTTCTTCATAAAGCATTTCCGCAAGGGCAGCTTTTTCCGCTTCAAAAGTTTCTACCGTCAAGGATTTTACGGTTTCTGTTGTGTTCTCGGAAGCAAGTGTTGCCGCGTTTGAAAGAACTTCCGTTAGCAGGTCTGTATCTTGGGTTGATTTTATAAGTTCTTCTGCGTTTGAAACCATTGCTGCCGCTTTTTCTTCTCCGAAAGTATCAAGATAAGTAAGCAATTGAAGCTCAACTTTGTGACCTGAACCATCAGCGATATTGTAAGGCTTTAGGTCGCTCACTTGAGTAATTGCTTCGTCTAAGTAACCGTCTATTTTTAACTCAAGACTTCTTACTGAAGTTGTATTGATAGATGTCGGATAAATGTAGAATACGAATCCGTCCCAATGTCTGTAAGTCGAAACTTCGAATGAGATTCCGTCTGTTGTTTCCGTGTAAGCATCGTTATCTGTTACTTCTTCGAAAAGGATTGGGCCGACAAGCTCAACTTGCACGAGCCCGGCATCTTTAGTCCCAAAGCTTCCGGTATAGGTTGATATGACATCTTCAAGTGCGTCAGGTCCGTCAATGTCGCCGATCTGCAGTAAAACAAGGCTTGGTCTGAATAGGAAGTCGTCGTTTACCGGAATTGGCTCCGGATCCAATGTTGTGAATGTGTAGATTCCGGTGTTGTTGTCTTCGTCGGTTTCCGGCAGAAGATTGGTTGAATCTATTGATGCGGTAACCGTGTAAGTTGTTGCTTCCTGAAGATTGTAATAGGCTGTGTTGACCGAATAGTATGTTTGGAACTCTCCGTTTGCCGGAGCTTTTACTGTTGTAGAGTAGCTTTGTCCGTTGGTTTCGAACTTCAGTTCTACTGATTCTGTTCCGTCAGTTCCGACTCCGTATACTGTTGCGTAAAAGTAATTGTAGTCTCCAAGTATCCCCATATCTGTCAGAACGAGGTCGAATACAGGAGAGGGGACTGAAAATACTGTGGTTGCTACATTATTTAGAACTTCTTGTACTTCGTTAATTTGATCTGTAGGGTCGATAGTTGCCGTGACTGTGTAAAGAGTGTCGTGATTCAAATTGAAGTTATCCGCGATATTTACATAAGCTTTGTCGCATGTGTATGAATCGGGGATGCTGATGGTTTCTACTGCAATTTGTCCATTAACATTGAACTCGATATCAACAGTTGTTCCAAGAAGGCTTGATGTGTCTATTCCGCAGACATTTGCATAGAGTTTTTTATAGTCTGCCGTAATTCCAAGTGAGTCGTTTTCATCGAAGAAAAGATCTGTTTCAAAGGGGTCTCCTGTAGAAGGATCTTCAGGGATTTTTACTGTTGTTGAAAGAGTGTTGTTTGATTCATTGGTTTCCGATTCGTAATCGTAATAATCTACGGTTACTGCAAGGTCTACGGTTTCTCCCGGCTCAAGGTTGTAGTATTTGTAATTCCATGAGTAGTAGGTTTGGCAGTTTTCGTTTGGAAGGTCGCTTGAGTATACCGATGTGCTTCCTACTCCGTTTGCGTCGTAATGAACGGTTAGGGTGTCGATGTCTTTCCCTTCGATACATACTTCAGCATAAAACTTAGCTTTTCCTCCCGATATGTCTATCATTCCAACTTCTGTAACCGAAATATCGACGGCGTTAAGTGCGTCTATGAGGCTGTCATCGATCAGCGGCTCGACATTGTTGAAGTCGATGAGAGCATTTGCTTTTACTTTCGGGAAATTACCTTTATCAACAGGTAGTGCGAACGCTGTTGGAGCTAATGTTACAGCCATGAAAATTGCCGTTACCGCTCCTGTTAGAATCTTTGTCATTTTGTGCATGTTTTTAAGGGTTATTAAAACAGAATGGAACTTTACATTAAAATGCCGGACTTGTCAAATCCTTTTTGTGTATTATAATTAGGTTGTGTTGGGATTGCTTTCGCTTCCTCTCGCTATCTGATAGAATAGCGCTCGCTAACAGATTAAATATGACTAAAAACATCAGAAATTTCTGCATAATCGCCCATATTGATCATGGGAAGTCGACCCTGGCCGATAGATTTCTGGAACTTACCGGGACTGTGGCCAAAAGGGATATGAAACATGGTCAGCTTTTGGATACGATGGATCTTGAGCAGGAGAGGGGAATTACGATCAAGTTGCAACCTGTTCGGATGGAGTGGAAAGGATATATTTTGAACCTTATCGATACTCCGGGGCATGTGGATTTTTCTTATGAAGTTTCCAGGAGTTTGGCGGCTTGCGAGGGGGCTATTTTGATTGTTGACGCTTCTCAGGGGATTGAGGCGCAGACTTTGGCCAATTGCTATATGGCGCTGGAGCATGATTTGGAAATTATTCCGGTTTTAAATAAAATCGATCTTCCGGCTGCAGATGTTCCTCGGAGAGCCAAGGAGATTGAGGATGCTCTCGGGATTCCGGCTACTGATGTTATCGCGGTATCTGCTAAAGAGGGGACTAATGTTGAAGATGTACTTAGGAGGGTTATAGAGCAGGTTCCTTCGCCCAAAATTACGGATGATAAGCAAACCAAGGCGCTGATTTTTGATTCTGTTTATGATTCGTATAAAGGTGTTGTTGCGTATGTTCGTGTGATGGAGGGGTCGCTTAAAAAGGGTGATAAGGTTAAACTTTTGCATACCAAGACTGAAATCGATGTTCTTGAAGTCGGGTACTTTAAACCTAAATATAAACCTTCTAGCGGGCTTGCTTGCGGCGAGGTTGGTTATGTTGTGACGGGGCTTAAGGATGTTTCCGAGGCGCGAGTGGGTGATACTATTTGGAGAAATTCCGATAAATCTATTAAAACTGCTGATCCGCTACCCGGTTACAAGAAGGTGACTCCTTTTGTTTTTGCCAGTATTTTTTGTGTTGAAGGAGATGAATATCCGATGCTTAGGGATGCTCTTGAGAAGCTTTCTTTGAATGATGCGTCTTTATCTTATGAGCCCGAGCAGTCGGGCGCGCTCGGACATGGTTTCAGGTGTGGTTTTTTGGGGCTTTTACATCTTGATATTGTGCAGGAAAGGCTTGAGCGTGAATACGATCTTGATCTTGTTGTGACGGCACCGTCCGTATCTTATAAGGCTGTTATGAAGGATGGTGGTGAGATTGCTGTTGAAAGCCCGGCAGCTTTGCCTGATAGAGCTCATGTTGAGGCTGTGAAGGAGCCGTGGGTTAAGGTGGAAATTTTGACACCGAAAGATTATACGGGAGTTGTTATTAAGCTTTTGCAGGATGGAAGGGGTATCAGTAAAGGGATTCAGTATTTGAGTGAATCGAGGGTGCTTGTTGATTACGAGATCCCGCTTTCGTCTATTGTTGTGGATTTTTATGATAAATTAAAATCTATTTCTTCCGGGTATGCGTCTATGAATTATGAGTTTTTGGATTACAGAGTGGATGATTTGGTAAAAATCGATATGTTGGTGGCGGGCGAGCCGCTTTCTCCTTTGGCTATGATTGTTCATCGCAAGGAGGCTCATTCTGCCGGCTCGAAGGTTGCCAAAGCTTTAAAAGAGTTGATTCCAAGGTCTAACTTCGAAATTCCTATCCAAGCGGCGATAGGAGGCAAAATCGTTGCGAGAGAGACTATTCCGGCTTATCGGAAGGATGTGACGGCTAAGCTGTATGGCGGAGATAGGACTCGTAAAGATAAAGTGCTTAAGAAGCAGAAGGCCGGGAAGAAGAGAATGAAGATGGTTGGAAGGGTTAATGTGCCGCAGGAGGCTTTTATGGCGGTGTTGAAGAGGTAGTACTAAGTAATGAGTACCAAGTACCAAGTGAGTGGTGTTTTGCCTGTTGGCAAAACGGTTTTTATAGTGTGAGGCCGCAATCGTGAATTCTTATTACATTATTGTGTTCCGCTAACGCGAAACGGCTTTCTATATTTTTTGCCGCTGATGCGGCTGCCGTTGCGGCTATCAGAACAAAATATCGCTTCTTCTTGTTGTATTCCATACTGCATACTCAATACACTATACCCAATACTAATTTATTGAAAAACTTTGCCCTATCAAGTAATATCTTCCCCGTATGGAGGAGCTATTAAACGAAAACCAGGTTCAGGCGGAGGAGAGTCCGCGTAGTCTTGTTAAGATGATTGTTATTTTCTTGGTTATTCTGATTGTTTTTTCTGTTGCGTATTTTTTTAGAGGGGCGATTATTCCGTATTTTGAAGATGTTTTGGGGTTTGTTGATAATGAACACCAAGAGATTACGATAGCTTATGCGGAGGGGATTACTTCTTTTGATCCTGCGAATTATGAGGCTAGAAACAGGAATTTTCTGGGTAATATATATGATCCTCTTGTGCGTTTTGATAAAAATCTGAATTTGGAGCCGGCTTTGGCGGTTTCTTGGGGGAGAATTGATGATTTGACCTGGGAGTTTAAGCTTAGGGACCTCGTTATTTTTCATGATGGGTCTTATTTTGATTCGGAAGATGTTGTTGCGAGTATCGAGAATGCTATTTCAGGGGAAGGGTCTCAGCTTAAATCTTTGTTATCTACGATTGATGAGGTTGAGGCGACTTCCGATTTGACTGTTAGGATTTCTACGAAAAACGAGGATCCGATTTTGCCCAACAGATTGGCGCAGGTGTTGATTTTTTCTTCTGATGTTTCTGATTTTGATGATGATTTGATTGGAACCGGGCCTTATTATGCGACTTCTTATGATACTTATAATGTCGGTAGTATTTCTGAAAAGTTGTCCTTGAATGCTTTTTCGTATTATTGGGGTTATTATCCCGATTATGATGAGGTTTCCTTGGTTGTAATTCCTGATAAAAATTCTAGAAAAGAAGCTTTTTTGAATGGAGAGGCTGAGGTTATTGTTGCTTTGTCCGCCGATTCTGTGGAGGGGCTTTCGGTTGTTACTCAACCGAGTCTTGAGGTTAATTTTATGCTTTTTAATACTTCCGGTTTGTTTGAGGAAAAGGAGCTCAGGGAGGCTTTTGCGATGTCTATCGACAAGAGAGGGCTTTCCGATCTTTTAAATGGGTATGTCAGGGTTGCGGATCAGTTTGTTCCTTCCGGTGTATCGGGTTATGACTCCTCTATTGATGGAGTTGCTTATGATCCGGCTTCCGCGGCTTTGATTTTTGAAGAGTATGATATTGAAAAATTTTCTATTGATATGGCTGAGGGTGCTACGTTTTTGGGGGAATATATTGTTTCCGAGCTTGAGCGTGTCGGGGTTAAGGCTACAGTGAATTATTGGGATGTTTCTCGGTATCAGGAGGAGATTTATAATTATTCTTTTGATGTTTATTCCATGGGGTGGAAATGCGATGTTGGGGACGCCGCCGATCTTTATGAAACTGTTTTTGTGAGTAACGGAGCTTATAATGGCGGATATAAAAATGAGGAAGTTGATGAGCTTGTTTCGCGTGCTGCTTCCGAGTCGGAGGGTGGCAAGCGGATTTTGATTTTGAAGGAAATTATGGGGATTTTGGCTGAAGAGGATATTGCGGGGGTTCCTCTTTTTGAGTCTGAAATTATTTATGGAGTTGCTGATGGAGTTGGATTTTCACCGCGAGTTGATGGATATATTTGGGCTGCTGACTTGTCCTAGGCGGTAAAACATGGTATAATACGCAGATATAATTGTGACCAAAACCATGTTTTTTCATTCGATAAAATTAAAGTTCATCTCGGTCATCTCTATACTGATAATTCTTCTGTTTGTACTTGGAGGTTTTCTGCTTTTGAAAGAAAAGTCATTGGAATTATCTTATGATATCTATAAGGATGCGAAGAGTTTTTCCGAGCTTACCGCTTCGGATATTACCGATTTGACTGAAGATTATTTGATTCAGGATAGCTTTTTGATTTTTAACAGAGAGGTTAAGCAAATTTTCAATAAAAATGATGATATTGATTCGATATATGTGATGACTTATTCCGGGAAGGTTCTATATGATTCTGTTTCCGAGTGGAATGCGCAGTATTCCGGGACAGAAAGGGTTGTTACGGATCAATCTGTTGTTGAGCGGATTCAAGCCAGGAATCCTTCCTATCTTCTTGATAGCGACAGCACGGTTTATATCAATGAGGATGCCGATGGGGGAGAGGTTTTCGTCGATGTTAATGAGAGACCTGTTGAGGGGATTTTTGAGTCTGACAGGGTTGTTAATATTGTGGCGCCGGTTAATGGTGAGTATGCGATTGTTTACGGGGTTACTTATGAAAATTTGCAGAGTCGAATTAATACGACTCGCGAACGGATTTTTATCTTAATGGCGATTGGGGTTGTTATGGCTTTTGTTTTGAGTTATGTGCTTTCTTCATCAATTATTAAACCTGTTAAGGCTCTCGAAATGGGGGCGCTTAAGATTGCGACAGGGGACTTTCAGTATAGGGTTCCGGAGAAGGGTAAGGATGAGCTTGGGATTTTATCAAAGGCGTTTAACAAGATGGGTAAAGATCTGGAAATTAGCACAAAGGCGCTTGTTTATAAAGAGCGAATGGCTAAGGAGCTTGAGCTCGCGAGTAAAATTCAAAAGGAGATTTTGCCGAAAGAGCAGCCTGAAATCGAAGGGTTTGACATTATGGGCGGGCTTATTGCCGCCGATGAGGTTGGAGGGGACTGTTATGATTTTATTCACGGTTCTAATGGAGACTTTTATCTCTATATTGGGGATGTAACGGGGCATGGTGTTCCGGCCGGTCTTGTTTCTTCCGTTGCGAATGCACTTCTTTACAGCGCCAGCAGTTTTACGGGGGATTTGAAAGAAATTCTTATAAATGTTAACGGTATCCTTCAGAAGAAAACTACTGCAAGTATGTTCATGACGATGGTTCTTGTGAAGATTGATCCGGTTACAGGCAAGGTTTGGTATGTTAGTGCGGGGCATAATCAGATTCTTAAGTACGATGCGTCGGAGAAGAAGGTGGATGAGCTTTCTTCCGGAGGTATGGCTCTCGGTATGGTTGCCGATTTTAAGAAGACTATCCAAATAAATGAAGTAGAGATGAATAGCGGGGATGTTTTGGTTCTATATAGTGATGGGATCCCTGAGGCTCGAGATGAAAATGATCAGCAATACGGCATGCCACTGTTTAAAAGGGCGGTTTCTGAATATTGCGATCTTGTTACGGCTCATGGTATCAAGAATGCTCTTCTTGCGGATGTGAAGGAGTTTATGGGGAAGGCGGTGCAAGGGGATGATATGACTGTTTTGGTTATTAAAAAAACTTAAATTATTTTTTAAAAACTTGAATTATTAATCCAATTGAAAATGTAGAAAATGATAGCACGGAAATTCAGGGTGATGCACCACCTGTGGAATCTTTTGATTCTGCTTTTTCTACTTCTCTGAAGATGGCTGGTTTGGAAGAGGATGATATAGGTGATTTGAGGCAACTAGCATTCCTTGAAAGAAGGAAGACTGTACAGAAAAATCCATATTTGGTGTCTCGAGCTCTTGCTAGTTTGGTTGGATCTATGCAGCTAAATATGCCTAATAATAAAACCGGAGATAAGTTTGCTGATGCGGAATCGGCCAAAGCATACGAAAGTCAAAAACAAGTTTTTATGA
>JAHIUS010000061.1 GCA_018816885.1 Patescibacteria group bacterium
AATTAGCACTCTCCACAATCAACTTTTCCACGTGCAATAGATAATGATTCTTCGCGGTAGCGAGGTAGCTTACTTTCCCGGTTTTTAACTTGGTGTCGAGTTCGAGGAGCTTCCCGTGAGCTCTTTTTAGTCCGTCTGCGTCGTAGTTTCTGGCTTGGTTTAACAGGTTTGTGGCGACGAAAGGGTGGAGTTTTAGGCGGTTGATTATTTCCGGTTTTTGGGAGCCTTTGCGGAGCATATCCTTGACCTGTATCAGGAGTCTGAATTGGCGGGCGATCATTGCGAAGATGTATGGGAGTTCTTCGCCGCTTTCCAGGAGTTCATGCAGAGTTTTTAAGGCTTCTTTGGTTTGTTTCCGGCCTACTTGGTCGGTGAGTTTGAAAATACTCACTTCTGCGGAGGATCTGGTTAAAAGGTCGATTTCTTGAGATTTGATTTCGTTGGAGCCGCAGTAGAGGGTGAGTTTTTCGACTTCGTGCGTCAGCTGCCACAGGTTTGTTCCAACATGTTCTGAGAGGTATGAGGCGGTCATTATGCTCATTTTCGAACCTCTTTTGGCCGCTTCGTTGATGATCCATTGGTGCAGCATTGTGCCTTTTAAAGCTTGAAATTCGCGGATTGTTGCGATTTTCTGGAGGTGCTTATAAAGCGAGAGTCTTTTGTCCGGTTTTCCTATTTCATAAAAGATCAAAACCGTTGTTTCCGGTACATCTTTGAGCTTTTCCGCAAGTTCTTTCTGGATGTCAGCCTTTTTTTCCGAAAGAAAATTCTTAACGAGAACTAGTCTTTTTTCACTTAAAAAAGGGACCGCATTCATCGAGTTGAGTACATCCTGAGGAGTAATCTCTTCCGCAGCAAGTTCCTCGATATTCAGATCACCACCATATTTTTTCTCAAACTCTTTTTTCCAAATATGAATCTTCTCATTGATGAGAAAAGTCTCTTCGCCGTGCATCAGGATTAGGTTTGGGAGGGGGGAAATAGGATTTAGGGTTTAGGATGTAGGGGATAGTGGAGAATATTTTAACTTTAAAGGGTTGGGATTGCAAATTGTGATACTATTTGTTTCAATGGTGTCTTTAAATTAAAACATCATGCTTGATTCTAAGGGGTTTAGAGATTTCCGAGAGAGTCCTGAAGGGCGGAGGCAGGATCATTGGAATGAAATACAGGAGTTGAAGAATTATATGTTTGATTGTTCAACAGATGAGGAGTTTCGTGCGAAGCTAGTCGGGGTTGGTTTTCAGAGAATGAGAACTTTTACAGAAAAATACCCTGCAGATGAATATCCCGGAATTATTGATGGACAACCTGATGGGGTTGTGCAGAGATTTGATGAAATTGCGGTAGAAGTTAATGCATTGCATGAGTCAGGGCAATTGACTATGCAAAAGGTCCTGGAAGTTGCTGAAGAGATGAGAACTTTGTGTTATCAATAGATCCACATACCATATCTTAAGCGACATCCTGTCCGGGCCAAGTCAGCTGAAAAGCGTGACCGCTTTCGACAAAAACCTTAACGGCTTCCGCTCTGAGCAGCGAATTGTCAGGTCCAAAGGTGTTTGTATCACCGTAACCCGAGATGATGCCAAGCTGATAAGCCAGTTCGATTTCATCTGCATATTCGTGGCCTGCGATATCTGTAAGAGAATAAGTTTGGTATTCCGGAATTATCACTTCCATAGACTCCATGATCAGATTGATCATTTCTGCGCGAGTAATATCTCTGTCCGGGTCGAATGAATTAATATCTTCGACAAGGTCGTATTCAAGGATATGTGAGCTTAGAAGGTAGTTGCTTGACCAGTGGCTTTCCAGATTTGCAGGGATAGAATAAGGCAGCTGGAAGGCAAAAGAAGATTCATTAACGTAACGATCATTCAAAGTTGCGGCCATTTTTAGTGCTTGGGAAGTTGTGATTGAGTCTCCGGGGCCGAATGTTCCGAGTGGTTCTCCCTGAGCTGTTGTATACCCCGAGATAATTCCGTTCTGAAGTGCGTTGTGAGTGTAGTCTGTGTACCAAACATCTGCATCTACATCTGAAAAAAGTGTTCCGTAACAAACCCTTTCGGACATTTTTCCGAAAAGATCGTTTGCGTCAACGGGTGTAACATCCACACAATCCAGGTAATTTCCGGAGTTGGCGAATTCAGCCTCGAAATATGTTTCGGTTTGTTCCTGATTAACGATTTCGGTGGTTAAGCTTATGTTTGTAATGTCGTCGCGTAAGTGTCTGACAACGTAATGATCTATTCCCGGTACGTCATTCCACTCTACTCTGAATGAGTCTTCATCAACAGATACCATTTCGATGTCAGGTTGAGCAGTATGTGTAAGATCTATCTCGATAAAATCTTCTAGGTATAGGTAGTTGTTTTGCTCGTCTGACTCTGGAATTCTAGGGCCGTCGTTGTAGTGAGTTGTTCCGTTGTCGAACCATGTTCGGGTGAAGAATCCTTTTGAGTTCAAATCGTTGTCAATTGCCATCATAAGATCGAAGCTGTCTCCCGGGTGCAAAGAGTTATCACGCACTTCAAGAGGCATAAAAATGCGATTTTCTTCTTCTAAGGCTTCTGAAGCAAAGCCGACTTGATCATTTTGGTAGTAAAACCCGCTTAAAGTGTGTTCCGCTAGTCCTGTTGAAGGTATCAATGCTGCGGTAATTTTAAATCTGGTTCCAAGGTAATCAAAGTAATCATTCCAATCTGTTGGGACGCTGTCACTTCCTGCTCCGAGAGCTGCGAAATCTCCTTCTGCCGTAAAATCAACGGCAAGACAGTAAATGTGATGGGATATTGTTCCGAAATAGTTGTTGTCATACTCGTAATAATGGAACCAGGATTCGTCTGGTGCGACCTCCATCATTTCCCAGTTTTCATATATTTCTCCTTCACCCCAATCTCCATCAACATAAGAGCGATATTGTCCGCTTATGTAATTGTTATCTCCTGCTTGATGTACTTGTGCGGCATATAATGGATCGTTTTCATCAACCTCGTAGTAACAAGGTACAAGTTCAACATTTGTAACTTCCAGGTCATAGGTTCCTGAAGCGCTAACTTGCATTGATAAAACTCCCGAAAGAGTAAGAACAATTAGTCCTGCGATGATTTTTTTCATAACAAAAAAGTTAATTAATAAGTGTTAGCAGGTTATCATGAAAGAGTACTACACGCCATTAATACACCCAATTCTCAAGTGATTTCTTGATTGCGGAGATGGCGTGTTGGGAAATATCGATTCTTTGTTCGTTCGAGTAAAGATTGTCTCGGAATCCTCCGATCGCTTCTTGCGGGCTTGGCAGGAAGAACGAGTTGTCTTCTCTGTACTGCATGTTTGCGAGGAATCTGAGTGAGTTTTTGAGGGTTTCTTTGTAAATATCTTTTTTGTCATCATCTCCTTGGTATCTTGCAAGTTCAAGGGCTACCGAAACACCTTCCGATAATGTTCCGGTATTGCATGAGCTTGGGGTTCCGCCGTAAACGAATGCGCCGATATAATCAGGGTAAGGTGAGTTGCTTTCCGTGTATTGTTGGGCTACGATCCAGTCGACCATTTGGTAGGTGAGATCTGCGTATCTTTGGTTTTCTGTTTCATAATAAAGCTCGGAAAAGGCTGCCGCATCCCAAGCAACCATTACGGTGGAAGGGGAAGCATCGAAATATTCTTGTGTGTACTCGTAAGATTTCTGCAGAGCTTCCAAGTAATCGATGTCGCCGGTTGCCGCGTATAGTCGGCTTAGGGCCAGATTGGCTTCTGCTCCGTAGATTTCGTATGAGATTTTGCGGTCTAACTTCTCTTCAGGGTAGTAGTTGGCGAAGTTGCCGTTTTCTTTTTGTTTTGAAAGGATGAAGTTGCCGAACTTTTCCAAAAGAGTTGTATATTGACCTGAATTTGTTAAATCTTCATATTTCTGCAGGGTTACAACCGCCAGCGCGGGTCCTCCGAGTGGTTCGTCTTCTTCTCCTTCATATTCGATGTAGGCGATGTCATCTTCCTCGATTGTGTATTTCAGGAAGTATTCGATAGCTTTTTCGGTTTCTTCCAGGTATCTGCTGTCGCTTGTGTATTCGTACATTAGGAGCATTGCGTAAGATGTGCCGAGGTGTCTGACTATGTTGTAGTCTGCGGAGTATTTGTCTGTTGATGGGTAGTAAATGTATTTGAATCTGCCGTTGTCTGTTGTTTTGTCCAGGAGCCATTCTCCGGATGAGAGGAGCATTGGTTCGACCTCTTCTCTTGAGATTTCTTCGAGGTGGTTGTTGTATCTGTAAAGCTCTCCTTCTTGAGTAAATGTGAAGGTTTGGAATTTGTAAAAGTTGTTATTCGGGTCTTCTCGGCATGTTTTTTCCAGTCCGGCTTTTTTGCAAAGCTGCTCGAAGTAGGTATTGAAGTCAAGGTTGTGTGAAATCGGGATTGAAGGGAGCAATAGCGCTTTTGGGACTTGGCCTTCGAATAGACGGATGCCGTCCAGTCCGAGTTCTATACTGTTTTCGTCGAAAGGGTCATTTATTTGTGTGCTTTTTTCTAAGATGCTGATTACTATCTCTGTTGAGTTGAGTTCTTCTTCTGTCAGTGTGTCGAATCTTGTGTCCTGCGTTGAGTGTTGGCTGGCTTTTATGAGCGACTCAAGGAGTGTGTTTTCTCCCGTTTTTCCTATGCAGGAGCGCAGTTCGTTCGTTTCTTTGTTGTAAAGGCTTACGAATATCGCTTTTGGCTCCGAGAGGAATACTTCCGGTATTTCGGTGGGTTCATAAGTTGTTCCGTCTTCCAGGTATTGCAGGATTGTTTCTTTGGCGGTTTGAAGTGCCCAGGTTTGGTTTTCTTTTGATAAAAGCTCGTCTTCTGTTTGAGGCTGGGCTTTAATTATTGAGGTTTGGATTTCTTGTGTGTTTGTGAAGTTCCCGAAGTTTACTCCGAGTAGTATGAGGTTTAAAACCGTCAATATGTATAGCAGTTTTTTCTTCATTATCTGGCTACTTTTTCTGAATAAAAATCAACGTATTCGGAGAGTCCGGGAGGGGTGTTCAAAATCACGCGTTCGTCATATCTGATAACGATTGCGCCGTGGTCCAGTTCGGGAGGTCCGACGAATCCGCTTTCAAGCATAAGGTTTTCAATATCTCCATAAACTGATCCGTAAATTCTAAGTTGTTCGCCGATAGGGTCTCTTTCTGCACCTGAATTATAAAGTCCGCCGTTGTCGACATAATAAACTCCAACCATATCTGAAACCGAGTGGTTGATGTTGATATTTCCGTTAAGGACGACGAATGCGACTGAGGCTAGGTTGCCGTAGTCGGCATCGTCTTTGTAGGTGTAGTGATTGAAT
This sequence comes from Patescibacteria group bacterium, assembly GCA_018816885.1. GTDB lineage: Bacteria > Patescibacteriota > Gracilibacteria > UBA1369 > UBA12470 > JAHIUS01. The sequence goes on from JAHIUS010000061.1 coordinate 5,333, forward strand.
CCGAATTGAGCGTCTTCATATCTTATGTTGGCGTAAGCTCCTATGTTGAGGTCGCCGTTTTCTACTATTACTGTATGGGCGCCCTCAGGGACTGTTAGTGGTCCGTTTACGTTAAGGGTTTGGTCCAGGTAGTAGATGTTTTCTTCAGGGTTGTTTAGGTTTTCGTATTGTTCAAGGTCTGACCAGTTCCAGATGTTTGCTGGACCTGTTAGAGGTGTTGCGATGTTGTAGTTATAGGTTGCTCTTGAGATGTGTGATTTGGTTGTGTCTTCGATTTGAGCGATTTCCCAGATGTTTTTTGTTGTGTAAAAAAG
>JAHIUS010000062.1 GCA_018816885.1 Patescibacteria group bacterium
GATCAGGCCGATCTTTTCGAGTTTTTTGGGTTGTTTTATGGCCATGAATAGTTAGTAAGAAGTAAGAAGTAAGAAGTAAGGAGTACCAAGTACGAAGTGAGTTGTGTCCCCCTGCGGGGAACGGCTTTTTGGTAGTTTTATTTTACGCTAAAATGGCTGTTTGACAATCCTTAGCTTGAACAGTCAACTTGAGAATTATCGACATATATTATGCTTTCTGCTACAATTCCGCACCAGTATTAATTTAACCTAAAAAACAATGGATCAAGAGAAAACTCCTTTGAGCAGAATAGAAAAGCTATCGCTTGGCGCGTTTGCATTAGCTGTCGTCTGTGTTGCCGGAGCCGAGGTTTATGACCGATCTCAATCGGCACGTTTAGAATCGTTTGCCGCCGGTTTGGATGACAAAGCAAATTCGTCATTAATCGTACGGGATGGCTTGAAGAAACTGCCTGAAACTTCTGATGGTCTTGGGTTTTATGTTGACTGCGAAGGGTTTACTGATGACATTGAATGGCATACTGGTATTCTTGAAAGTTATATTCGTAATTGCAGTGGGCTGGTTCGATCGACTTGCGACCCTGCAAATGACATGATGGATTACTGTGAAATAAATCAACGAAAGTGTGGAGAAGCGACTCGGGATATGAGAAGGCAACTTGCGAGAGAAAAAGAGACTTGCGATGAATATTGCGGCGAATCCTCCTAAATCTTGCATTTTTTCTCCTCTGCATGCTTTAATGTAACCGCATTTTAAACAAACCTAATTATGAATAAGTTCAAACAAGGCTTTATGCGGCTTCCAAAGCATAAGAAAATCATATTTGCAGCGAGTATTGTGACTATTGTGAGTTGTCTTCTCCCCTGGTATCAGGATCTTTCCGTTTACGGGATCGGAGATACTTACCTTGGTGTTACAGGTCCGCTTTTTCTTGCGGGATTTACGATTTTGGGGCTTTCACTCATGCTTGCCCTTATGATTGGGCTTCCTGTGACGGGTAAAAGATTTCCGAAATTGCCTATCAAGCAGTCACTTGTCAGCATGCTTGTTGGAGTTGAATCGCTTTTTCTTATTTTGATTGCAAATTCCGTTTTTTATCATTCTAAATTCGGCGTTTCTATATCACATAAGGAGCCCGGATTCGGAATGACGGTTGCTTTGATCGCTATTATCGGAATGATTATTGGAAGTTACTTCTGGTGGAAAGAGGAAAGCGAGTTCAAAGGTTTTGATGAAAGTGTTGGGAGAAAAGAGCCTTTAATCAGAATGCAGCCGACAACTAACGAACCGGTTAAGCCTGCTGCCGAGTCGCTCAAGGGTTTTGGATACCAGCAAACCAGGCCGGGACACGATATCCGGGAGGTGGTTTCCGAGAACTCGGAAATCAAAAATCAAAAACCGGAAAACGAAGGGCTTAAAACTGTTGAAGATGCTGAACATGAAGCTGATACTCGAGAGAAAGGCAAGATTGAGAATATGAAAATTCGAATGGATTTGTAAGAACCAAGAGGCAAGAGACAAGAACCAAACAAATTACAATTTTCAATTATCAATATTCAAACTATGACTACAGAAGAAAAACAATTAGTAGATGCACCGGATATACTTTTCTTCTGTCGAGAGTGTCAGAAGATTGTGAAGGAACCCAAGAAAATTGGCAGCAAATATATTTACAAATGCCCCGTTTGCAGTAGCGAAAATGTTGCTTTCGGGACAAGAAAGAGCGTTTGTAGCTATTTCCATGTGAAGGATAAGGAGCTTGAGGAGATCTATGGTAATGTTTAATATCCAATTACCAATTTTCAATGGTGGTGTTTTCCCCCCGCCAAGGCGGGGATAAATGCTTTGCAAAAACGGCTTCGTTTTCAGTTGCTTGGAGGCGCCTTTGAAAATTAAATATTCATTGGTTATTGAATATTGAAAATTAGGCATTTTAAAGTTGCCCCCCCTTTTTTTAATCTAAATTTAATGTCGAAGTGGTATTTTACCTGTTGCTTCTTTCAACTTTAATTCCATTTTTATCAAAAAATAAATGGTATCAAACAACTTTTTTGTCTACTGCACAACTAAATTTTCAAATAAATATTGACGGTGAGGTTTTGCTCACCTATGCTGTTGATACAAACAAATTTTAACCCAAAATAAAATGAGTGAAGATACAAAGGCAGATGGGCGCGCTAAAGCGCTCGACCTTGCTCTCGAACAGATCGAGAAGAATTACGGTAAGGGTGCGATTATGCGCATGGGAGAGGCCAAGAAGATCAACGTGGAAACTATTCCCACGGGTTCACTGTCTCTCGATATTGCTCTCGGCGGAGGCGTCCCGAAAGGGCGTGTTGTCGAGATTTTCGGTCCCGAGAGTTCCGGTAAAACCACTCTTGCTCTCCACATCATCGCGGAGGCGCAAAAATCAGGCGGACAAGCTGCATTTATCGATGCCGAACATGCTCTCGACCCCGAATATGCTCAGAGGATCGGTGTCGATGTCGAAAACATGCTAATTTCTCAACCCGACACGGGTGAACAGGCGCTCGAAATTACCGAGACTCTGGTTCGATCCAACGCTGTCGACATTATCGTCGTGGATTCCGTGGCGGCTTTGACTCCTCGGGCTGAAATCGAAGGTGATATGGGAGACGCTCACATGGGTCTGCAGGCTCGCTTGATGAGCCAGGCTCTTCGGAAGCTCACCGCCGCTATTTCCAAGTCGAAGACTACTGTGATTTTTATTAATCAAATCAGAATGAAAATTGGCATTATGTTCGGGAATCCCGAGACTACCCCCGGAGGCAATGCTCTTAAATTCTACTCTTCTATCCGAATGGACATAAGAAGCATCGGGAAAATCGAAGGAGCTAACGAGGACGGCAAGGAGCTTGTTGGAAACAGGGTTAAGGTTAAGGTTGTTAAGAATAAAGTCGCACCGCCTTTTAAGATGGCCGAGTTCGATATCATGTACAATAAAGGGATTTCTATCAGCGGCGATGTTCTGGATTTGGGAGTTAAGTACGAATTTGTTCGGAAATCCGGAGCCTTTTACAGTTATGGCGACATGAAACTCGGACAGGGCCGCGAAAATACGAAAGATTTTCTGGAAGGAAACAATAAGTTGCTTGCTGAAATCGACAAGAAGGTTCGAGCTAAAGCTGTTGTAAAATGACCGATTTTTACGTCAAATTATTAAACTATTCGCTGCACGCGCTCGGAGCAAGGGCTCTAACCGAACATGAGATTTTTGATAAGCTTAAAAAGAAGGCTGAAAAGCTGGATTGCGGTGAAGATTATATCCCCAATGTCATTAAGCGGCTTAAGGAGCTTGCGCTCATTGATGACGAAATTTATGTCAGAAACTTTATTAAGACCCACTCCGCCCTCAATCCGAGCGGGAAGATTGCAATCTTCCGAAAACTGAGGCTTAAGGGAATCGACAAAGATCTTTTTGATTCTATATGGGAAGATGTTTCCCCTGATGAAGATGAGCTTTTGGAGACTGCCTACAGTGCTTTTGTGCGTAAAAAGGGCGAGGTAAATTCACAGAAGCAGAAGGAGAGATTAGTGAGGTATTTGGCAGGAAGAGGATTTAGGGGGGATGCTATTTACAGTAAGATTCGGTCAATTTAGCTTGCGTTTTTGCCGTTTTTATAGTATTTTTTACTTTGCAAGATCAGGATTTTATGAATCCTGGTTTTTTTATTTAAAATTTTTTAATCAAAAATATCATGCAATCACAATTTATCGCCGCGGTTAATCAGCTCGCTGATGAGAAGAATCTTCCGAAAGAGGTTGTTATGGACATAGTTGAGGCGGCTTTGCGCACAGCTTACAGAAAAGATTACGGTAATAAAGATCAAAATATCGATGTCGAGCTTGACGAGAAAACCGAGTCGGCAACAATTTTTCTCGTGAAAGAGGTTGTGAAAGAAGTCGAAAATCCCGAAGCGGAGCTAACTCTTGCGCAGGGCAAGAAAATCAAGAAAACCGCGAAAATCGGAGACGAATTTCGAACAGATGTGACTCCGGAAGGTTACGGCCGAATTGCGGCTCAATCTGCAAAACAGGTTATTTTACAAAGAATTCAGGAGGCCGAACGCGAACTTATGTACGATAATTTCAAGGATCGCGAAAATGAGCTTATAAATGCGCTTGTACATCGAGTTGAGGGGAATAATGTTTTTGTGGATTTAGGGAATACAACAACGATGCTTCCTTATGAACACCAGATCCCGGGCGAGCGTTATTACGGCGGGCAGAGGATTAAGATTTTTCTTGATAAGGTAATCAAAACCACCAAGGGGCCTCAACTACTGATTTCCCGTACTCATCCTAACCTTATTCGCAAATTGATGGAGGTTGAAATCCCGGAAATTAAAGATGAGATTGTTGAAATTATGGGTGTTGCGAGAGATGCAGGTGTCAGATGTAAAATTGCCGTTAAGAGTAATGATGACAAAGTCGACCCTATCGGTGCTTGTGTCGGGCAAAAGGGTGTTCGTATTCAGAATGTCACAAATGAGCTTCATGGCGAGAGGATTGATATTATCGAGTGGATTGATAATGAGGAAAAATATATCCGCCGCGCTCTTGCTCCGGCTGAGGTCACCAATATTTCTCTTAATGAAAAGGGTAGGCGTGCTTCTGTTTATGTTACTTCCGAGCAGCGTGCTCTTGCTATCGGCAAACAGGGTCAAAATGTTCGTCTTGCCTCCATCTTAACAGGTTGGGAGATCGATATTCTGGATGTTTCCGAAATGCCCGAGGAAAAAGCAAAAGCAAAAGATCGCAAGGAGGAAGTTACTTCCATCAGCGATCTAGGTGTTTCCGAAGATGTTGTCGCGAAACTTGAGGAAGCCAATCTAACTCTTGTTGAACAGATCAAAGGTCTCACAGCCAAAGACTTGCAGGATGTTGAAGGCATCACTGAAGAGGATGCTAAGGAGGTTGTTGCGCTGCTGAAGAAAGTGAAGTAACCATCCCTTATATCTTTCAAGCCCGCACATATTAGTGCGAGAAAATAAAGAGCGTTGCAGATGTTTATTCTGGCATTCGGGTCTGCGGAGATTGCTCCTTCTCTGTTTTTATGGTAGAATATATCGATATATTTGACTAAATTATGCCTGAAGACTCACAAGCAAGTACAACTCAACCCGGAGATGACTCGACTGATCTTGGGGTAAAACACCCTGAACCCGGTTATATCGACAAGGTTAACCGGGGCATGAAGGAGAAAGCTATCGCCGAGAGGGCGAAGTCCATGAATATGAACTATGTTGATCTCTCGAGTATGCCGATCAATCCCGATTATCTTCATCTCGTTCCGAAAGAGGAGGCAGCGAAAGCTTTTTTGATTCCTTTTTTTCGAATTGGGAAAAAAATCAGACTGGCTATCGCCCATCCTACAAATCAAGACGCTCTTGCGATAATCAACCACCTGAAAAATGAAGATTATCAAATCAATATTAATCTTGCTAGCGAGGAAAGCATCCAAACTGCTATGAGGTTTTACGAATCGGAAGAGTTTTCACCAAAGGATGAGGGGTTTGAAAATATAATTGATGAGTCTCAAATCGAAGCTTTTGCGCAAGAAATCGAGGGATTGCAGGCCTTAAAAAACAAACTTGCAAGCGTTACCGCCGAGGAGGCGCTTAATGTAATTAATGTTGGCGCGATGAAGACGCAGGCTTCAGATATTCATTATCAGCCGGAGGAGAATCATGTGACTGTCAGGTTCAGAATTGACGGTATTTTGCAGGATATTTTTGATCTGGATAAAAACACCTATCAATACATCGCGAATCAGCTCAAATATCAGGCCAAAATGAAGCTGAATGTTGCAACCAAGCCACAGGATGGACGGTTTTATTTTAATTTTAATAAAAGAAAGGTTGATGTTAGGGTTTCGGCTCTGCCAACCGAGTACGGAGAGACTTTCGTTCTAAGATTGCTCGATAGCGGAGAGAAGGCGATGACTCTATCAGGCATGGGATTTGCAGGTAGGAATCTGGAACTTTTGGAAAAAGCGACCAAGGCCTCAAACGGAATGGTTTTGGTTACAGGCCCCACAGGTTCGGGTAAAACGACGACTCTTTATGCGATGCTGCGAGTTTTTAACAAGCCGGAAGTGAAAATCATAACTCTTGAAGATCCGATCGAGTACCATATCGAAAATGTGGCTCAAAGTCAGGTTAATGAGAAAAGAGGGTATACTTTTGGGGCCGGACTGCGGTCAGTTCTTAGACAGGATCCGGATGTTGTGATGATCGGCGAGATCCGTGACTCGCAAACCGCCGAAACAGCTGCACAAGCTGCGCTTACGGGTCATGTTCTACTGAGCACTCTTCATACAAATTCCGCCGTTGAGACTATTCCGCGACTTACCAATATCGGGCTCAAGCCTTATATGATTGCACCCGCTATTCACACTATTGTGGCGCAGAGGCTTGTTCGAGTTTTATGTAAGGAGTGCATGGCGAGAAAACCTATCACCGAGGCTGAGCGTGATGAGATTTCCAGGTTTACGGATGCTCCTGCGGAGCTTTCGCACGCCGTGGGCTGTACAAAATGCAGCCATACTGGTTATTCCGGACGAACCGTTATTGCTGAGGTTTTTGCTTTTAATGACGAGATTCGTGAGCTTGTTTTGGCGGAAAAAAGTTCCATGGAAATCCTTGAAGCGACTAAAAAGACAGGCATGGTTAGCCTGAAGAATGATGGGATGAAAAAGGTTGCGGAGGGGGTTACGACGCTTGAGGAAGTACAGAGGGTGAGTGAAGAAACCCAGTAAATTACAAGAAGCAAGATACAAGAACCAAACAATTTCCAAATTATAAAATCTAATACTTAAAGTTTATTTAATGTTTTTTTAGTATTGCAGAAAATATTTTGATAAATTCCGTGGACTCCTCCATCAACACTTTTCTTGGCTTCTTTTCGACTAATTTTTATATGCATTCTGAAATCTTTTTTACCTAAACTTTCGTTAGCTTCAATATAATTAGCGCCTACCGATCCTGCGGATCTTATTAACTGTTTACCTATCTCTGCATTTTCTATTGTCATATCCAGTTTTTTAATCAAACAAATTACTCTTTTACAAAACTTCAAAGTTCTATCTTCAAGGTCATATATTTGTGTTTTGGTCATTGTAATTTGTTTGGTTCTTGAGTTCTTGGTTTCTTGGTTCTTATACCCTCATGTAATGCATTGCCCCAACATTTCTAATGTGCCCCGCGATTTCAAGCTCCATTAATCCTTCCAACAAGTTTCTGTGCGGAAGTTTCGTGCGATCAGCAATTCTGCTCAGATGGAGAGGGCGGGAGGATATTGATGCGAGAATTTGCTTCTGGGATTCCGACATACCTTCCGTCTTGAGTTTCAGGTTCGGAGTGGAGAGTTTCAAGTCTTCGATTATTTGGAGAGGATCGGAAAGGAGAACGGCTTTTTGGTTCTTGATCAGGTCGTGACAGCCTTCATTGCGATATCCTGTTATGTCCCCGGGGACGGCGTAAAGAAGCCTGTTCTCGGTAAAGGCATAGTTGGCGGTTATTAATGCGCCTGATTTCTTCGGAGCTTCTACCACTATCACCGCTTGAGCGAGTCCGGCAATTATTCTGTTACGGATAGGGAACATGAATTTCTGAGAAGGGGTTTGGGGTGGGTTCTCGGTTATGATTGCGCCGCCTTTTTCAACTATTTCTCGGGCAAGCTGCCTGTGTGGCGAGGGATAAATCTCATCAAGACCGCTTGCGATTACTGCAATGTTTGGGAGCCCTGCCTCAAGTGATGTGCGATGAGCATGTGCGTCGATACCGTATGCGAGGCCACTTACAATCGTTATGTCGTAGCGGGATAGGCCTTCGATGATTCGGTTCACGGCTTTGCGGCCGTACGGAGAGATTTTGCGGCTTCCGACTATTGCGATTATGGGCTTGCTTGTGCAGTCGAGCGTGCCTTTATGATAAAAAGTTACCGGCGGATCTGTGATGTTTTTGAGAGTTTCCGGGTAAGCCGGATCTGTTATTGGCAGGACCGGGAAGGTTAACTTCTTGAATTCCGTTTCCGGATCGAGCGATTTGCGGCGGCGGATTATTTCGCGGGTTTCTTTGCGAATCCCGATTGGGAGATTTTTTGTATTAAAATTTTCCCAAGCCTTTTTCGCGTCAAAATTGAATTGCTTAAGTATGGTTTTCAGCAGTTTGGGGCTGCCGAATAATGTTTTTTGCCAAATATGAAAATACTGCATCATAACCTGATGCTAACACTTCGACCTTAAATTTAGATTAAAAAAAGGGGGGGCAACTTTAAACATAGTCGTATCCCGCCTCCTGTTTGTCACTCACGATTTTCCCTTCTTTCAAATTCACGACTCTCCTCATCAACCTGTCAACGAGAGATTTATTGTGAGTGGCGAGGATTACGGTTGTTCCGTTTACATTTATTTTTTGGAGTATTTGGAGGATTTCCTTGCCACTTGCGGGGTCGAGGTTGCCCGTAGGTTCATCTGCGATAAGAAGTTTGGGGTTATGAACAAGCGCCCTTGCTATTGCTGTTCTTTGTTTTTCTCCTCCCGAAAGCTGCCGAGGAAAATGATTTTTTTGCTTGGTTAAACCGACCACTTCGAGTACTTCATTCACTTTTTTTCGAATTTCTTTTTCATCGGCACCGCATACTTCCATTGCGAATGCTATATTTTCGAATACGGTTTTGTGCGGAAGAAGTTTGAAGTCCTGAAAAACTATCCCGAGTTTGCGACGATATTTCTGAAGACTGGCGCGGTCAAGCTTGGTTATGTTGTAGCCGTCTACCGATACCGATCCTCTTGTTGGCTTAAGTGCTCCTGTCAGGATTTGGATTAAAGTCGACTTCCCCGCTCCGGATGGACCTACAAGTGTTATGAATTCGCCTCCTGATATCTGAAGATCGATGTCCTGAAGAACCGTATGACCATCGTAGCGTTTTGTGAGAGATTTGAAGAGAATCATGATTGCTTATGGCTTATGGCTGATCGCAGTTTATAGCGTTGCTGCTCTATCGTAAACATTTTTGGTGGATTTCGCGTAGACGCTGGTTGGTTAAGTGGGTGTAAATCTGTGTTGTTGTAATTGAGGCATGACCGAGCATTTCCTGTACAGCTCTTATATCTGCTCCGTTCAGCAGGAGTTCCGTAGCGAAAGAGTGCCTGAGGATGTGGGGGGTTACTTTTTTTGCAATTCCGGCTTTTAGGGCGGTTTTGCGGACTATTTCTTGGATTGAATAGGCTGTAAGACGGCGTTTTTCTCCCTGCATTATATCCTTTGTGCCTCTGGAGTTTATGAAAAGTGGCTCGAAGTTGTCTTCTCGAGTTTTCAAGTAGTCGTCGAGCCATCTTACGCATTGATTTGAGAGAAAAACTATCCGTGGTTTGCGGCCTTTTCCTCGAACCATAAATTCACGGCGCTTGAGGTCGACTTGTTTGCGGTTTAAAGATCGCAACTCGCTCACGCGGAGTCCGGTTGAGTAGAGAGTTTCCACAATCGCGCGGTTGCGGATGCCCGTTTTGCTCGTCAAGTCGATCGCATCGAAGAGTCTTTGGACTTCTTCGCGAGTTATGAATTCGACCGTTCTTTCCGGGATTTTCGGGAGATCTATTTTTTCGGGAGGAAGAGTTTCGTAATCGTTTTTTATTAAAAATTTCAGGAAAGCTCGGAGGGCTATCATATGATAGTTTTGGGTTTTTTTTGAAAGCTCGGGATCGAGACGATTAAGGTGAAGTTGATACTTTTGGACCAGATCAAGAGTTATTTGGCTACACTTAATATCACCTGTGAACTCCTCAAATCTTTTCAGGTAATGCCTATAGTTCTCGATTGTTTTTCGAGATTGGTTTTTGGCAATCTCGGCGTGCTCGAGAAACTTAACTGTGAGTTTTTTGATTTTGGCGTTATTCAACTGCCTGTATGAATTTATAAACAAATTCTGCAACCTCCGCTCTTGTCATGCTTGCTCCGGGTTCAAAATTTTCCGAAAGATCCATGCCGACAAATGCTCCTTTTGCGTAAGCGAGGTGAACGTATTTGGCATACCATGCCGAGTTATCGACATCCGGGAAAAGGGTCTCGGAAAGATCGTCCGCAAGTTCATCTTCAAGGTCAAAAGCTTGGATTATTATCTTTAAAATTTCCACCTTGTTGACGGTCTGAGCGGGCTTGTAAGTATTGTCATCGTATCCCTCAATAATTCCGTTTTCGTATGCGGCTTTCAAGTAAGGCATATACCAAGCTCCATCTTCAACATCTGTGAAATCTATGGATCCTAACGATGTGTCGTCTTCATTAACAAATGAAAGATTTAAAACATTGTCCAGAGCAGCGAAAATAATTTTTAACGACTCTACTCTGTTTACAGGATTTTCAGGCTTAAAAGTCCCATCATCATAACCTTCCAGAACTTGATTAAAGCTGAGATAATTGATCGCATCTGCATTCTTGTGGTCACTTTCTACATCTTCATAAATTGTGACATCCGCATCTGTATCTCCATACTCATAATATTTGTAGCTTTGTTTGCAATAAAAATAATCGGATATATTTGGCTCTAAATACCAGCAGTCGTCCGGGCAAAGATAGTCTGTGTTGATTCCATCTGTAGCGGAATAAGGAATGCAGGCCGGGTTTTCCGCAAAATCGCTCTCAAAAGCTCCGTCGTAATAGTAAATATCATCGCTCTCTTCACAGTAATAGAAGTTGGTGTCCCGATAGTACCAACATCCGTCTTCGCAGTAGGAATAATAGAGGTCATCGTCTTCGTTATATTCGTATGTGCAAGTCGGTTCGTCCCCGTAAGAAAACTCGAAATATCCTTCCGGGTAGTCGAAATATGAGTAGAAAATTTCCGTCCAATCGTCTTCGCAAGTATAAAATCCGTACTTATACGAGTCGTAATAAAGGCACCCGTCTACGCATGAGTAGTACATCCCGTAATATGAGTCAAAATAGTCTTCGCACATTTCGTTATCCGTGAAATCGAACTCGAAAGATCCCGGGTCGTAATCAAATTCGTAATCGTAGTATTTATTAGTTCCTTCACAATAATAGTATCCCGCTGAAACCTTATCGTAATACCAACAATCGTCCGGGCAGACATAACTGTCGCTGTTTTCGATACAGTCTGCATTGGTGTCGAAATCGTCTGCGTAAGTTCCTTCCGTTTCCGATGCGGAGGCGATGAGCTGCCCGCTCAAAATACCAATCATTATGGCCAGCAAGGCCAGTGTTTTCTTTGCCATGGTTGTTTTGGTTAGTTTTATAGGCGGGGTTATTTTAGCACAAAGCTGCGTTTGCGTAATGGCTTCGCCTTAATTTGTATCTTTTGGGATATAGGGAAAAAACGTCTGCTGTTTTTCTGTGTTTTCGACTGGCTTCGCCTAAATTTATCTCTTGTTCTAATTTTGGTAAGCGCAAAACTAGGACTTCGTCCTGTTTTGCGTGCTTCGCACTTTAGTTTCTCCGTTTTTAAGATACACCAATCCCCTTCCTATTGCGAATTGGTATTAAGCAGCCTATACATCACTTCCGCAACTTCTCCTCTTGTCATCGGGTTCGCGGGGTAGAAGTTTTCACCAATATCGAACAGCGCATAATCTTTGGCATACTGTACATACGGGGCGTACCAAGCTGTCAATTCCGTATCCGCATATAAAGATGTTACCGGATAGTCTGTCAAATCCAGTCCGTAAGATTTTGTTAAAATTTTCAAAAATTCCACCCTGTTAACCGGCTGTCCGGGTTTAAAAGTCCCATCACCGTATCCGCTGATATAACCCCAATCAAATGCGGCTTCCACATACGGCGCGTACCAGCTTTCATAATCAACATCCGTGAAGTCGGAGCTGCCTTTTTCTCCCGTTATTTCATAATTAAAGCCTGTCAAAAGGATCTTCAATGTCTCGACTCGATTCACCCCTTGATCGGGCCTGAAAGTAGAGTCGCTATAGCCTCCGATGACTCCATTGTCCTTGAGGTATGCGATTGCCTCGGCATACTCATCTCCGACACTGACATCTTCAAATATTTTCAGCGCATTTATTTCATCAATGGCTTGCCCCGATTCGTTTACGGAAAATTCTGTTTGTAAATTTTTGATGTAGCCGACAAAGCTTTCTTCAATAATATCTTCCGGATAGTCGCCCAGGTATATTGTTTCTTCGCTTCTACCTTCGTACACGCCGCATTCTCCCGATAATTCTTCATTTATATAAATTTTCATCCCTAATTCTTCTCCGAATTCAATCCGAACATTCGTCCATTCATAAAGATCTACAGATTCGTCAGTATATATGTGATGCCATCCCGAAGAGTCTCTACAATCCGAATTTGACTCCGGGGCATAAAAGTTGTAATCCAAAATTGCGTTCTCGTTTATTCCAAGGGATATTGAGCCGGACGGAGCTTCTTTTATTCCGGATGTATCGAGAATTGTGCCTATTTCCGAAGTGTCGTCCAAGTATATATCGAATGAAATTGAGCCGTTTTGAGGCAGCTGATGAAAGCTTTCCAAGTCAAGATTGTAATCTGAAGATGTAAGGTAATAATCATACTCTGCGGGCGGGCCAATCGGGGTAATATCGTCAAGAAAAAAATCTATCGCTTCCCTGATATAGTTGGCGGCTCCTTCCATAACTTCAAGGGTAGGTTCGTAATCGGAAACATACTCTTCATAAGCGAAAACATTGCCTTTGTTGTACTGCCCCCCTCCTCGATAAAGATTCACTACCGTCAGAAGATTGTCTATTTGTGTTATATAATGAAGTGTGTCGGCTTCCGTAGAGTAGGTCATAAATAGATCGCTGGCATTCGTTACTCCCGTTTTATAACTGAAGCTGTTTACCCCGACATCCAGAAGCTCCCAGTCTCCGGAGGTAAATTTTTCGTCTTCGATCCAAGAAGAGAAATCACTCTGAAGTGCCTCCTCCGAACCATACGGGATTACATAAAGATACATGGTCGGCAACTCTGATATCATGGCAGGCATTTCGTTGTAAATCGCCTCGTATTTCGCTTCGATACCATACAAGGTTTTGTTTCTTCCCGTTTCCCTCCAATAAGTATGATGCTCAAGTGGATCTATTGCGGTTTCCTGAGGGAGGATCAGGCTTATATTGTTCGTGAGATCGGAATAAGTTATCAAATCCTCGCTTCCCGCATAAGCAACTGCTACTCCTGCGAGCAGGATCGCCCCCAGGGCTGGAACAGCCCCACTACCAATAAACCGTTTTGCGCCAGCAAAATACAACAGGATTGGTATTTTTTTTAATGTTTTCACTGTTTAGATTTAGCATTTTTTGAGGATTTATGGAATAGTAGATGGTGAATAGCAGATAGCAAATAGTTTATGGCCAACTTAAAACCTTATGCGGTTGCGGACAACTCAAGTAAAGGGCGGGAGCACTCAGAGGCTCCTCATCCCGAAAGAACAGCTTTTCAGCTGGATCGGGATCGGGTTATTCACAGCAGAGCTTTCCGCAGAATGAATGGAAAGACGCAGGTTTTCGTAGCCGGACATGGGGATCATTACAGAACCAGACTTACTCACACTCTTGAAGTGGCGCAGATCAGTCGAGATTTGGCTCGTTCTCTTGGGCTGAACGAGGATCTTGCCGAAACAATTGCACTTGCACATGATCTCGGCCATACGCCTTTCGGACATGCGGGAGAGATGGCGATGGATAGGTGCATGCAGAAATACGGGAGGAGTTTTGAGCATAATGAACAAAGCAAGCGTGTTGTAACTACTCTTGAGTACAGTTATCCGGACTTCCCCGGGTTAAATTTGAGTTTTGAGGTTCTTGACGGACTGTCGAAGCATCAAACACCTTGGGATAATCCCGAGACTTCTTTCTCCGCTGCGCCGAGTCTTGAGGCACAGATTGTCAATATTGCGGATGAGATCGCTTACAGCAATCATGATATTGATGATGGTTTGCGGGCGGGAGTTCTTTCTTGGGATGAGCTTATTGAACTACCTGTTGTTTCCAAGGTTGTTTCTAAGATTCATGATCAATACGGGCGTGATTTTCCCGAAAGGATTCTTTGGGCCAGGACCGTGAGCGGGCTTATCGGGCTCATGATTGATGAACTTCTTAAGCAAACTTGTGAAAATTTGCGCGGAATCGAGACTCTCTACGATGTTTATGCGCAAAAGAAGCCGCTTGTTGGATTTGGAGGCGGTTTTTCTCGGGAAATGGGCGATTTGAAGGAGTTTTTGCAGGAGAAGTTTTATTTGAATTCTGAGGTTTTAAAGCTTTCCAAGAAGGGAGAGGAGATTATCGAAACTCTTTTTGAGTATTACTTAAATAATCTTTCTGAAATTCCCGAGTATTTGCGTGATCTGGGGGATGATATTGAGGCTGTAAAAGATTATTTGTCGGGGATGAGTGATTTTTTTGCGAGGGAGAGGTTTGGGTAGTGGTAGTTTTTTTTGACAATTGTCGCTTGCATGCTACAATTTGGCCTTATTTTTATAATAAAAAAACAATGGCATCTTCACCTGCCCTGAAAGTTACTACAAAAATGAGTGACGAAAGTATTAGAAGGAGTTCGGAAACAGGAAAAACTGTTATGACCCTAGCTCCTGTAGTATTAGTTGCCATAGCTGCAACAGCCGGTTGTGTTTTTGTGGCCTTGAAAAAAACAAATTTAACCCCTGATGAAGCCGATGAAATAAGCGCACTCCTAGTAGAAGAATGCGGACTCCGGACCAGCAGAGCTGTTGTTGACGGAGAATACGCACCTGCCGAATTCTCGGAAAAAGGAGACGCAAGTATCACAATTGCCGACTACGACCATCCTGACCATAGTTTACTGGGAACCATTACGATCCATCCTAAGACCTTATTAAATGATAACCGATGGGATGGAAAAGTAACTATAAACCAAACTCCCATGGGGCCATTTGAAGATGTTACGGTTAGCGTCACGGGTGGCACGATCGAAGACATTGCGTCAAGAGTTTGCGATATTGCAGGCGGGACTTTAATGAGATTGAGTGAAGGCCAGAATGATGGAGATGATAACTAATATTTAATTATTAACTTAAGATCATGATTACTACCCCTGACGATTTCGAAGGAAATTCTTTCGCTATTGGTACTTTGGTCGAATCCGCTTTGCAAGCTTTTGATGGGACTGTTGACTCTGTTCGAAGTGCTATTGCTGTCTTAAGCGTACCTTATTTGGTGCTGCGCGGAATGCCTGATAATTTCAGGAAAATGCGACTGGAAAGAGCTGAACTGGATCAGATTGATTCTGAAAATATGGTAGCTTTAATACACCAAGGCAGATATCAATAAGGTGATTAAGAATTTTTCTGCTAAACTAAATTACGTTGTTTTTGCGCTAGCAAAACTCCACCACTTCAATCCTACAACCCTATAATCCTACAACCCTCCTCATGAAGTGCCCCAAATGCCAACATAGCGACACCAAGGTAATCGATTCGCGCGATACGAACGACAATAAAGAGACTCGACGTCGTCGGGAATGCGAGAAATGCGAGCACAGGTTTACGACTTTTGAACGGGTTGAGACTGCTAATTTTGTTGTTATCAAAAAAGAGGGAGTTCGGGAAGGTTATGACCGAGAGAAAGCCATTCGCGGGATCTGGAAGGCTTGCGAAAAAAGGCCTGTTACTCAGGAGCAAATCAGCGGCATAGTTGCGAAACTTGAGGAAAAATGGAGCGCGATGGGCAAGGAAGTCCCTGTTAAACAGATTGGAGAGGATATCATGGACGCTCTTAGAGATCTTGATGAGGTTGCTTATATCAGGTTTGCTTCAGTTTATAGGCAGTTTAAGGATGTGGAAAGTTTCAAGAAGGAGCTTTCCAGGTTACTGGGTTAGCCTGAGTTTTTGCGTTTGACCCACAGAGGCTTTTGTGTTATCATTTAGGGATAATTTTTAACGATTATACCCTAGATGCAATCAAAACTTCCTAAAAAATCCGTTATTGCGGTAATGCTTGCACTATCATTTTTCCTGATGTCGATCAGCTTGCACGGTCTTTATTTGGACACAAAAGAGGATAATTCGGTAACTGTATCGAAGCATTATACCAACTCTTTTCAAACAAGCATTATAGCTAGTAATGATGATGATATTGTGGTGAATTATGGCGCCAAAAGGGTTATTAGGCGTGTTGTTCTTTCTAAGCCGGAGGATAGCGGATTACATAATTCTTCTGCTGAAGATGTTCTTTTTGTAGAGGCTAAGACCGGAATTAAGACCACTTGTATTTTTGAGGAGCCTGCTGAAGATCTTGTGTATAGCGCTGAGCTTATTGATGTCGTTATGCCTGAATCTATCGGTCCGGGCGAGGAGTTTGAGGTTGAAATCACCCTTCTTAATACAGGCAACATGCCGTGGTTTTCCGCGTCAAGCGGTTGCCCTGAAAACCCTATGAATCTTGGGACTGCAGCTGAGCAGGATCGCGAAAGTTTATTTGGAGACCTGGATTATGCGATTTCCGGTTGGCTGGGATCTAATAGAGTTGAAATGGCA
This sequence comes from Patescibacteria group bacterium, assembly GCA_018816885.1. Taxonomy (GTDB): domain Bacteria; phylum Patescibacteriota; class Gracilibacteria; order UBA1369; family UBA12470; genus JAHIUS01. The sequence continues at coordinate 16,529 of JAHIUS010000062.1, forward strand.
ACAGAGGTTGTTCATCCTGAGGAGATTGGGACTTTTAAGTTTTCCAGTAAAACCCCCTGGGGAGATACCTGGTATAAGGAGTATTTCATGCCTGTTATTGAGGATCATGGATGGCTTGAAGATACTTTGATTGGGGTTGATATTTTGGTGGATAAAGCTGCTGAGCAGGTTGATGCCGGGATTATGCAGGTTGTTGATTTTTCCACTTCAAGCACTCATCTTGATGGAGAAAAAAGAGTTGAAATCGATCTTTCCGAGCAGGAGATGAACCTTTTTGTAGGAGATACTAAGATTAAAACTTTTTATGTTAGTACCGGTGCTTGGGACACCCCTACTCCGACCGGGACTTTCTATGTTTTGAATAAACAGGAACTCCGAATCGGAGGAGCTTGGCCTCATTACAGAATGCCGAATTGGATGGGCTTCACCGTTTGGGGACACGGAATTCACTCGCTGCCTTATCTTGCGAATGACGGCGGTGCATTCTGGTATGAAGCGTTAGACCATATTGGGACACCTGTGAGCCATGGGTGTATCCGAACTTTGCCTGACGATTCCGAGCTGCTTTATGATTTCGGGGAGGTCGATATGAAGGTTGTGATTTATAAGTAGACCGTAGTCTGTTTGAGCATTGGGAGCATGTGGAGTTTTTTTGGCAAAGCCAAAATAAATAGCTTGTTGATAGTGGGCACTGTTGACTGTTATCTATTCACTGTTCACTGTTTTTTCTATATAATCTGATCCCAATGAATGATGAAATCCTTAAAAACCTGAACGAAAAACAGATGGAGGCGGTGACCACAACTGCCGGGCCCGTACTTATAATTGCAGGAGCCGGTTCGGGAAAAACTCGGGCGCTCACCCACCGAATCGCTTACTTAATCAAGCATCACAAGGTGAATCCCTGGAATATTCTCGGGGTTACTTTTACGAATAAAGCGGCTGCGGAAATGCAGAAGAGGGTTTTCAAGCTTCTTTATCCGTGTGAAAACGGTTTTCCCGCTCCTGAGAATCTTCGGAATTATGATCTGCCGATGCTTGGAACTTTTCATTCGATTTGCGTGAGGATTTTGAGAAAAGAGGCTCACCTTCTCGGCTACGAGAACTCTTTCACTATTTATGATGCTATCGATAGCGAGGCTCTTGTTAAACAGGTGATGAAAGATCTTCAGTACGATCCGAAAGCGGTGAATCCGCGTGCAGTTCTTTCTCATATTTCCGGCGCCAAAAACGAGCTGATGGATTGGGAAGATTATGAAGTTCGAGCGCACAATTATTTTACAGAAAAGGTCGCAAAAATTTACAAAAATTACCAAAAACGTCTTCGCCGGAATCAAGCGATGGATTTTGATGATCTTATTATGCAAACGGTTTCGATTTTACGCCAATATCCGGACGTACTCGACAAGTATCAGGAGAAATTCAAATTCATTCTTGTGGATGAGTACCAGGACACGAACCATGCGCAGTACACTCTTGTGGAACTTTTGGCGCAAAAATATCGCAATATTTGTGTGGTTGGCGACTCGGATCAATCTATCTATTCATGGCGTGGTGCGAATATGCAAAACATCCTCGACTTCGAGAAGGACTATCCTGATGCGAAAGCGGTTTTTTTGGAGCAAAATTACCGTTCAACACCTGTTATTCTTGATGCGGCTCATGATGTAATTGTTAAAAACCGCAACCGCAAAGACAAAAAAATGTGGACCGAGCGGGAGGGGGGCGAACTGATTCGGATTTGGACTGCGCGGGATGAGCTGGATGAGGGCGAGATGATTGCGCGTGAGATTGAGGACCGGATTCGCGGGCACGAGTGTCCCGATTATCGTGATTTTGTTGCTCTTTATCGCACGAATGCCCAGTCGCGTGTTTTGGAGGAGGTTTTTATGAGGTACGGAATCCCTTATCGAATTATCGGTGGTGTTAAATTTTATCAAAGAAAAGAGATCAAGGATCTTCTTGCTTACTTGAGAGTGATTCACAATCCGCACGATACCGTTTCGCTGCTGCGAATTATCAATGTCCCGGCTCGGAATATCGGAGCCAAGACTATTGAGGTGGTGCAGGAATATTCTGCGAGGCATCAAATGAGTTTTTGGGATGTTCTGGAGGCTGCGGATGAGCTGCAAGGCGAGCTTCCTGAGTCGAAGATTGCGGCTCTTAGGAGGTTTGTGGCTATTATTAAGGATGGTCGGAAGTTCAACTCTTCACATACGGCAAGCGGCGTGATTAACGAGATTTTGGTTGCCAGCAAGTACAAGGATTTCTTGCTTGATGGATCGGATGAGGGTGAAATTCGTTTCGAGAATGTCCTCGAGCTTATATCTGTTTCAAGTAAGTACGATAGGCTTGAACCCGGGATTTCTTTGTCGACTTTTTTGGAAGAGGTTTCGCTGATTTCCGATTTGGATAGTTTAGATGAAAAGGATAATGCCGTGACTTTCATGACTCTGCATAGCGCGAAAGGGTTGGAGTTCCCCTGTGTTTTTGTCTGCGGTTTGGAGGAAGGGATTTTCCCACATTCTCGGTCGCTTCTTGATCCGCAGGAGATGGAGGAGGAAAGGAGGCTTATGTATGTCGGAATGACCCGTGCTGTTGATGAGTTATTTCTACTCCATGCTGAGAGGAGGATGCTTTATGGGGATGTGAAAAATAATGCGGCATCGCAGTTTCTTCTTGATTTACCGGATGAGCTTGTTGAGAGAAATTCGGGTGCTGTTAAAGTTCCCACCATACGGGCTTTCGGACACAGGTCTATACCTGTTGAGGTTGAAGAAGGAGTTGAGATTGAGATGGGCATTGGTGATCGGGTTTTTCATAAATTTTTCGGGCAGGGAGTTGTTACCGAAATTGTTGGCGGCGTGATTACCGTTGCGTTTGATGACAGAAGTGTCGGGGTGAAGAAGTTGGCGGCTTCAATAGCTCCGTTGGAACGTATTTTCGACTAGTTTTTATGCAGCCAATGATTTTGTATTGGTGTTTTCGCCTTGCGAAAACTGCTTTTTGTAATGAGGGCCGCTTGAAAGGATTTATGATTAAGGGGGGATGACAATTTCTCCCTCCGTTGTTCAACCGTACGATTTTTTCGGACGGTTCATCCTAACAAGTCTTCATCTTGCGGCCCATCGAGATAGTTTTCTTGTGTGGAAGTCTTATTGCCGGTCTTTTCTTCGAGCGCTTGCCGGGCATCTCCCGATATTTTTCCGCCTTCCTGGGCGAATTCCTTGTTTTCTTCGAATCCTTGTGAGTCCTTGCTTCTTGTTATTTCCGTTGTCGAGGCTTCTCCGAGCATTGAGAAGATGTGTTCGAGGTCGGTCATGTGATCTCTGAGGTTTTCTCTGCTTAAGTTTTTGAACTCTCTGTATTCAGATGGAGTCATACCAAAAGTTGCTTTTGAGATTTCTGCGGTTAGGATTGCATATTCTCGCGGATTTGCGATGCCTCTTTTTTGCCATTCATCTGTTAGCTCGCATCTGATGGCGATTCCTCTCATCCTTTTTTCTATCCAACTATCCGGATAACCTTTTGCTTTATAAAGAGCTTTTGTTCTTTTCATGCCAAGTTCCGGATCTTCGATTTCTTGGATTCTTTCGTAACCAACGCGGGCAAGCCAGCGTTTGAATGGTTCGGCTTTTGGGGATGGGATTGATTGGATTATACGGAAAATGCCTTCTGTGTTGGCGCAATTTATTTTCTGAATACCTCCAGAAGTTTCTATTGAAAGGGGGGTGGCAATTTGCCCCCACCCTTTTGAAAGCGCTTCATCTCTTCTACGCATGTCCTTTATATACCCAGCCGGTTGTGCCGAATCTGTTAATGCCTCCACGACATCATTCACTACAAACCACCACTCCCCTTCATGTATCGTCTTTCTGATTTTCTTCCCCCTGAACACTGCAATTTTCATGTTTTTTTGTTTTAAAAAATAAAAAATCTAAACCTGAAAATAGCACATCGACATTAAATCTATGTTAAAAAAACGGGGGGTGATTTGTAAAAATGTTGAATTGCCAATGCTTAATAAGCATTAATTTGATTGGCAATTCCTAAGCCAAAATGGTATAAATATCTCCTATTTTTAACTCAAAAATTTATGACGCCTGAAACTACTCGAGAACACGAAGAGTATTCCAAGCTAGTTCCTGAATCATTTGAAAAACTTCAAGCACTTCCTCCCGGTCAGTATTGGTGCATGTCTAAATTTGATGATTCTCATGAAGAGCTTGATCTGTTCTTAGTTAAGGTTCATGAACCTCTATCTCAATTTAATGGTGTTCCCTCTCCACATAGAGAGTTAACTTTTCGGAAATATACCGATACACATGAATTGCCGCTCCATAAAGGCCAAATTGTATGGGATGTCCATCTACACAAGTTAATTACTTCTCATCCTAATGGTGCTTTATGCATAGCTCATCAAGCTTTCATCAAACACCTAACCGGCGCCACCCGCGATCAAGTTGCTATGGCCTATGATGCCTAGTTCTTGTACAATTTTTCCTGCTATGAAAATTATTTTTATTGGAGATATTGCAGGAAGTCCGGGTCGTGAGACCGTTTATGAGCTTCTTCCTCAAGTTAAGAAGGAGTTTAAGCCTGATCTAATCATCGCGAATGGCGAGAACGCTTCTCGCGGGAAGGGGATCAACTCTTCGCACTTGGATAAACTGCACAAGGCGGGGATCGATTTTTTTACTTCGGGGCATCATATTTGGCAACAGAGAGATGTTCGTCCAAGAATGGATGAGAAAGACCCTCTTCTTATCAGACCGGCCAACTTCCCTTCTGATAATCCGGGTAAAGGTTGGCGTATTATCGAGACCGCAATGATGAAGCGGCTGCTTGTTATTAATCTGCACGGCAGGGTTTTTATAAAGGATCATTACGACTGTCCTTTTCGTACTGCGGATAGAATTCTTGAGGAAAACTCGCACGAGCGGCTTGATGGGATTTTGGTGGATTTTCATGCTGAAGCCACTTCTGAAAAGGTTGCTCTCGGGCACTATCTTGATGGTCGGGTGACGGCAGTTTTTGGAACCCATACTCATATCCCTACAGCCGATCTTCGGGTTCTGCCGGGAGGGACTCTTTATCTTAGCGATGTTGGGATGGTTGGGCTGAAAAATGGGGTTATCGGAGTTGACAAGGATCCGATTTTGAAAAATTTCTTATCTCAAATGCCGGTCAAACACACTATTACCGAAGAAGGCGAGACCGTTTTTAATGCTGTTTATTTTGAAACCGGCAAGGAGAAAGAGGCCAAGCAGATTTTACTTGACATGGAATTGTGATAAAAAGTTGTAAGTGGCTAATCTCTAATGTCTAATCTCTAAACACATGAAATACTACTACAAGAAACGAAACCCCTTCAAGGTGTTCATTTGGATGATTGTACTTTTCATGATCGGATGGGGGGCTGCGTATTTTCACTATGATGCGGGAGGAGCGGCGCCTGCCAAAGTTCAAGAGGATGAGGGCGAGGAGCTGAATTTGGAGGTTTTGTGGGAGGTTCTGGGAATTCTGCAGGAAGATTATATTGATGTAACTCTGCTTAATGACGAGGATATGGCTTATGGAGCTGTTGAGGGGATGGTCGAGGCTATTACAGATGACTACACTTCTTTCATGAATCCTTCCAAGACCGACCAGTTCCAGGAAAGTCTTAATGGAAAGTTCGAGGGAATCGGTGCCGAGCTCACTATTGAGGATGGCGAGCTTGTTGTAATTTCTCCCATAAAAGACTCTCCCGCCGAAAAAGCCGGGCTGCTTCCGGGCGACATTATTTATCTTATTGATGGCAAGAAAGCCGGTGACATGACCGTTTGGGAGGCTATTATGGCTATCCGTGGAGAGAAAGGGTCTGCCGCCGTTCTTTCTATCCAAAGGGAAGGTGAGGATGATCTTATTGTCTTTGAAATTGTCCGCGACAGCATTGATATTGAAAGTGTTGAACTTTCGTTTGTCGGCGAAAACTCAGATATTGCGTATATCCAAGTTTATCAATTTATTGATGATACTACAGATGAGTTCCGGAAAATCGTTTCTGAGATTCTACTCCGGGATGTTGGCGGAGTGATTTTGGATATTAGAAATAATGGCGGCGGTTATCTTGAAACTGCCGTTGATCTTCTGTCCGAATTTATTGATGGAAAGGATAAAGCTGTTTTGGTCAAAATGCGAAATGATGAAGATAATCAGATCCATTACACTTCGGGCGTATCAAGGCTTAAGAATATTCCATTGGTTGTTCTTGTAAATGACGGCTCTGCTTCCGCTTCCGAAATTGTTGCCGGCGCTATCCAGGATTATGAGATCGGTATTGTGGTCGGGGAACAGACTTTTGGGAAAGGGAGCGTGCAGAAAGTTGATTCTTTGAGTGACGGCTCAAGCCTGAGATATACGATTGCGAAGTGGTATACCCCTGATAATCGCAGCATTGACGATACCGGAGTTGCTCCCGATATTTTGATTGAAGATGATCGTGAAACCGAGGAGGATGAGCAGCTCTTAGAGGCTACTTCGTATTTAGATAACAAGTAACAGTGAGTAGATAACAGTTTTTGGATTTTTTGTGTTTGGGTTGAAATATTGGGTGGGTTCTCTATAATCCTCTTGTTAATAAAAAATGCGGAGAGATGGCAGAGCGGTCGAATGCGGCGGTCTTGAAAACCGTTAGACCCGCAAGGGTCTCCAGGGTTCGAATCCCTGTCTCTCCGCCACACGTGCAACGGGAAGAATTCCCGATTGCACGCCTGAAAAACGATGCCTTGTTTTGAGAACTTAGGCGAAGCCACACGAATTTTAAGATACCAAAGTTCCAACCGGTTGTAACTTTTTATCCGTAGTCACACATCATCTTTTATGATAAAGTTTTTTTCCTTAATCCACGCATATGCCTGAAAGGAAACTTGAAGATCTAGAGCAAGAATTCAAAGAGAGATGCAGGTTTTATTGCCCCGGCTTTGGGAATTTTATTGTTTTTGACTTGCACAATAATCTGCGATTTCATTTAAACCCATTCAAAGGCATTACAGGAAATATGGATGTGGCTAACCAGGCCATGCAAACCATTACAGCTTTATATGACGTAATTGATATGGATGAATTAATGAGTCATCCTGATTGTGACCTATTGTTGCCTGTAAAATCACAACACATCCCCTATCTACAAAGCCAACTTGATTTAGTTCAATCAGGTGACCCAATCGACGATGATCAATTCAACCAAACTGTAACAGCTATACTCGATGCTGGGGACGAATACAGGAGAAGGTTGCAGCAACTACTAGAAGATATTCAATTATTGCCAAGACGCACTCCATTTCTCTTTAGGACTGATCATTTAGCTGGAGGCTTCTGGGAGTATTACCATATGTTTCGTCCTCCTTTCGGACTACGTGCTGATCAGATACCTTTATAAACCTCATCCATCATCTCCCAAACCGCCGCGAGCTGGTAAATATATTTCTCGACAGCTTCCGGTATGCAGTAAGACTCAATATCGTACCAATCTTCCGGGGCCTCGTTCGGGATGTTGTTTGGCAAACCTGCCATTTCGGAACTTCGACCCGCTTTCTCTATATAAGTCGGGGAAGGGTTCAGTTTTACCCAGGCCCCATTACTGTCCCATCCTTCGAATGCCTGATGGATATGCAGTTTTTGCGGGCTGGACTGGACGTGATCGAGAACATTTGCGAGAACCATTGCTTTGAGGTCCGGCATTTTTTCCGTAACATCATCATACATCCAGACAGATTCACGAATATCCCAATAAGCGTCCGCTTCTTCAGGAGTTCCGATGTTTTTCGGCCAATTATCCCCGAAAACATTGTTCTCTTCCAGCGCATAAGTTACTGCTCGGGAATACATTTTCTTGTCACCTTCCGGATACGAATCAATCGGCCAATCTTCATTGGCGGCTAACTTGCTGTCGGAATTTAAATTAGGATCTCTGCCGGCTTTGGTATTCATAGTGGTATATTTGGAGTCACCATCTCCGTCATGAAAAACGATATAATAATCTTCTTCCGGATCGTAAGCCAAGTCGCTCCAGTCTGCTTCAATATTCTGCGGCCCATACTCAATAAAACGCTCGTTGAAATAATCTCCCTGTCGTCCGGTATCAAAATCGTAAACAATCCGGCCGAAATCGCGATTGGCAATTTGACTGGAAACCGGAGTTTCCCACTGAATAAGATACTTGAGAGTATCTGTCATTAGTTCGCCATACAAGGCTGCTGCCGCAACTATCATATTCCCCCCATTTGAAACCCCTATCATTCCCACGTTATCGTTGAAAACCGGTATCCCTGCAACTTCATCTATGGTTCTGCCTTCGCTGTCTTTAAGCTTTCCACCTGCGAACAAAACGGCATCCCTCGTCGCTGCGATACAGTTTTCTCCTCTATCATCATACTCTCCATCGGAAGAAAATCCCGACCACGGATCGGTCGCTCCCGGATATATAAATGTCAAAACGATAAAGTCTTTATTGTAGTCCGACAAATCGCTATCTATACCCTTCATCTCATATCCACCGGGCGACCAGATTATCACAGGCGCCCCTTCTTCATATCTGGACTCTCCATCCGGGAGGTAAATTCTCATTGCGAGTGTTCCGTCCTTCGAGCCCGTTGAATCTGATGGTAGACGTATGTCTACTGAATTGGAGTTTTGATCCGGTTTGCCCGTTGATGTTTCTTCGCAGTGTTGAAGCTCTTTTTCTTCTATGATTCCGTCGCCGTTTATGTCGCAGTCTTGTTCAATCGGGTCCGTTTTGTCTTCCGGCATCGGTTGTCGCTGAGTTAGCGTGAAGTATGTTACCGCTCCGACCAGGAGTGTTGCCAGCACTATGCTGACAATTATTTTCGTTTTCATAAGTGTTTGGGGTAATATTGTTATTGGTTTCAAGATAGCAATTATCCTTAAATCTGTAAAATATGATTAAAAAGCTCTTTTCCAAGAATCTTAGTCGCGCCAATAAGGTTTTTCTTTTGATTTTTGCTCTTTTGGTGCCGCAGCTTGTTGGGTTTATCGGGTCTCTTTTTACGATGACCTCTGTTCAGGTATGGTACAGCGAGATTTATAAGCCGGCTTTTACGCCGCCGAGTTTTGTTTTTGCTCCTGTTTGGATTGTGCTTTTCTTGATGATGGGAATTGCTTTTTATTTGGTGCTTATTGAGATTATTTCCGGCAAAAAAGCTACTCTTGCTTTGTTGATTTTTGGTATTCAGCTTGTCCTGAATGGGCTTTGGTCGATGATTTTCTTCGGACTTCAAAATCCTCAGCTGGCTTTTTTTGAGCTTTGCGTACTTTTCGTTTTTATCCTGTTAAATATTTGGGCGTTTGCGCGCGTAAGCAAACCTGCGGCTTGGCTTCTTGTGCCTTATGCAGGGTGGGTTGTTTTCGCGGGGTTTCTTAATTTTGCAATCTGGACCAAATTGCTTTAAAAAAGGGCAAAGTCAAAGTGGAAAGCATGAATGCGACCGCAGGGACTATGGCGCTTTGCCAGGGGTTCTCGATTTGGATTGCAGCGAGGTATGCGCCAACTGCCAGATAGGTCAGAATCAGGAGAATTATACGACGAGTATAGCTTATTTCCCAACCCTTGTTTAATTCCACCTGTTTGTTGCGGTCTTTTAAGTCCCGGATTTCTTTTTCGATGTTCATTCTTGTAGATCAGGAATTAGAAATTTTACATTTGATGTTTAAAATATAGGGATATAGGGAAAAAATAGTTGCTGTTTTGGTTTATTAAGGGCTTGTGTAAGCTGTTAAGTGGGATTTATCTACTTAACGACTTAGTTATGTCTAAAAAAGGGCTTGTGTATGCGGTTCAAAAAATGTGAAGAAGCA
>JAHIUS010000063.1 GCA_018816885.1 Patescibacteria group bacterium
CCAATAATTCGGCCAGCCATAATACCCGTGGTAGGCTTCCTCGAATTGTCGCGAGACGGGCTTGTCACTGGTTAAGGATCAGCGCAGAAATAAAATCACATTTTTCTCACCGGGAAGAGTATGTTAGATTGCTATCGATTTTTCCGGGGGAGCCGAAAAGAAATTCCATATCTGAGATATGAGATAAAAAAAATTCGATGCTCGGTGTTTGTTTCAAGAGTGGCGATGCTCTATCGATTCAGGCTTTACTTGTAGACTGGATTGAAGGTTTTTATCTACTTCCGGTTCTCTCGGTTGAATCGTATAGTTCCACTTTCCAAGTTCAGTACTTTTAATGAGCGCCATTGTTGCCATTTCTTTGTCCGACACTTTCTTTCCTTTTTCATAGGGCCGCCGATCTCGATATGCTTCGATGCGTAATCCGGTTTTTGTCTTTGTTTTCTTTGCGAAGTTGACCAACGTATCGAAAGTCTCCAATGGTACCCCAGTCCAGTTCTTGCTGATTTGATTGAACATTCTATGTTCGATAGGATTCCATTTGCTGGCACCGGACGGATAATGAGCTACTGTGACAATGATTCCATACTGATCAGCCAATCGTTCCTGCAGACATTTTTTCCACATCCGGGGACGAGCACCATTGCTACCTCCACTGTCCGCCAATATGAGCAAGCGTCTCGCTTCTGGATAATCAAATCTACCGTGCTTCTCCCACCACATGAGAATACAGTTGACTGCGAACTCCGGCGTATCCGCGGATTCTCCAACAACCAGCATCCCAAAATTACGTTGGATATCATAAATCCCGTATGGGGAGGCCAATCCCTTGGCTTCTGAACGGAAGTCATGATCCTTGACCTTCTTGTAGGTCCGGCGCCATGTTCGTCCGGAATTTTTGAAGAGGCCGATCATTTCCTTTTTTTTTGTATCAACACTTATGATTGGCTCACCAAGCCTGCTAAACTCATCGCGGTGCCTCTTTATGATTCCAAACTGTGTATCGCGATCGGGGGAGTTTCCTGATGAGAGGCATTTTTTGTTGCTTTTCAAAGAGTATCCCAGCTTTCGAAGCAATCGCCGCACTACTGTCGCCGACACATTGATTTCAAGGCCCTCTTCGAGACATTGTGATATTTTTTCAGCGGTTTGATGAGTCCATTTTCTCTCCGACATCGGATCTCCGGCAGTTGCCGCATCGGTATCGAGTAGCGTACGGATTTCCTCTATTATTTTGGGTGTTTTTTTTCCACAGACGTTCTTCCTCCACCCTTTTTCCGTGATCCAATGCGAAGAATAGAACCACTGAAGAGCTCACGCCGACCTTTTGAGACCGTATGTGAATCGAGTCCGAGGAGTTCTGCGATCTTTTTATCACCACCATGACCTATTTTGGCTGCCTCAAGACCAGCGAACAATCGCCTTTGTTTCTCGTCCAGTAAACTAAAAAACAGTATAATACCAGCCCTGAGTTCATCTGGAAGTAGCGCAGTCTCGAGTCCGACTGCGAGATCGTCTGGTGGGATGTTTTCCTTCCGCATTAATTCTTGGCGTCGACGTTCTCCAGAATCGAAAGACAAATAGACAAAGATGCTGCCAAGCTTGACCCGGGAAATTTTTTTCCGACCCCATAGTTTCCGCAATGCTGGCTGTGTTTTTACCTGGAGAAGACTTTCCAGCTCTGGAGCAGTAAGACCGCCCTCTGAAAATTGTACCAAATTGAGGGCAGTGTTCAAAAGGTTGCCATATTTGCTGAACCTTATGGCTTTGAAAGACCATAGACCATAATGGTCGAAATCAGGGATATGTGGTAAAGTGTAGTATTGTCCCCGATGTGAGTAACTTGAGAGATAATTGATCTGACAGAGCGAGCGGTAAACGGTCATTCTTGAGTTTGAGTCTATTTCCTTTTTGATATCCTCAAGCGTAGCTATCTTATTGGAATAGAATAGCATTTCAATTTTCTCAAGTCGATCAGGTTGCTTTTCCATTTGATACAATTACCTATTTTATGGTTAATAACAAGGTAATTGTATCAGAAAAATCCTAAAAGGTAAATATAATTATGTCTTTAAACACAATATTTTAAGGAATATCTTGATAAGAAGAGCATCTTAGCTAATGATGCAATTGTCATTTAAAATGAGACTTTATTTATGTTTAGATCCTTAGGGTATTACGAGGGTTACTTCTTCTTGTAAAGAAAAGTTTTTTCTTAAAGGCAGGAACATCTCAAATAGCGTGTATCAATTTATCTGAGCAGGTCTGTATCAGTTTATCTGAGCGA
>JAHIUS010000064.1 GCA_018816885.1 Patescibacteria group bacterium
CTCCCCTATTCAATCTGCGATTCTTGCCGGTGATGATGTGACGGGGGTTTCTATTATGGGTGTTCGCAAGAAAATGGATAGCGGGCCTGTGTATTTACAGAAGGAGATTCCTATTGATGAGAAAAATTCACATGAACTTTTTGAGGAGCTTTCTGAGATGGGGGCTGATGCGCTGCTTGAGGTTGTTTTGGGGTTTGAAAAATTTTCACCAATGAAGCAGGATAATGGGCAGGCAACTTATTGCAAAAAGATTACCAGGAAGAGTGGAGAGGTTTCTCTTGATGATCCTGGTTTAATGCAAAAATATAGAGCTTATTACGGTTGGCCGGGGATTTACACTTTTCTTGACGGGAAAAGGGTGAAAATCACCGAGATGCAGGATGGGGAAATCACTAAACTGCAGCCTGAAGGCAAGAAGGAGATGAGTCTTGAGGAGTTTGAAAGGGGGTATGGGAGGATTACTCCCGCGCACTAATCGCTAGCACAGTCAAAACCATCATCTGCCCCTGGTAAAGGGTGTAGAAATAATGGTCAAAAAGGCCGATTATCATGATTGCCGCGATGGCATATTTGAGGTTTTTCCTTGGGCCGTAAAACAACAGATAAAACATGATGAATACCATCAATACGAGTCCTAACCTACTCAGTTCCGCCGCCGATAACAGGTATATATTGTGCACGGGCTGGATTTCCCAGGGTGCGAGTTTTGCCTCTGTGTAGTTTTGGATTTCGAGGGTGAAGTTTTGCCAGCCTACTCCGAGTGGGTTGTCTTCTATCATATCTATTGTCGGGCCGAATTGGGCAAGTCTTTCTGTGATTTCGTGTGTGCTTACCAGGTGTGAGAGCGTTGATTTTCCTGCTGCTATTGCGATTATGAGTAGGATTGCTGTTACGACCGAGTATTTTTTTATGAATTTTATGGATGTTTTTGAGTTAAAAACCAAGTAGGTCAGCGCAACTAACGCGAGCGTCAATCCTGCGGATCTTGAAAATGTAAAAATTAGTCCAATTGCACATATTGCGATGAGTGGGAGGCTTTTTTTCAGGTTTGCGCCGAGTATTATGGCGATTACAAGGAGTCCGCCGAGGACGTTGGGGTGAGGCATTGTTCCGTACCCTCTGGCGACTTTACTGTCTCCTATGTCGATTTTTGCTATTCCTTCCGATTGGAGGCTTGGTTCTCCGAGCAGTCCGAGCCCCAGTTCTTGCTGAGTTATGAATTGTGCCGATGCGATTATTGCTTGGATTGCCGCCGATGCGAGAAAGACTCTTACTGCTTTTTCCGGCGCTATTATTTTATTTATTATTAAAAGGTAAAAAATTGCGAATATTGTCAGTCTCAAGATTGTCCAAGGTATGCTGAATGATGTTTGCAGTAGGAGTAATACGGCCAGGATTATGAGTGGGATTGCGACCTTTTTGTCCCCTATTTGGATTTTGGTTTTGAAAAATCTTGGCAAGGAAAAAAGTGCACTCAATAAGATTAGTATATCTGTTACATAAATGGTTGCGTTTCGGAATTGGTTGAGCTGTCCTGAGAGATGGAGGCTGGGTTGATCTATTATCGTGAAAATCTGCAGGGGTAGCGTGAAAACTGCCAGACAAAGCAGGATTTCCGCCAGTTTTGTAGGATTTTTAAGATCCGAAAAGTTCAGGGAAAAGGCCATCTTCAGGCATTATTGCGTTGATTTTTTGCTCTGCTATTGAAAGGGCTGATTTGACCTTGATTGTGTCGATTACCGATTCGATTGCTTCTGATAAGATCTCTTCGAATTTGGCTGCATCCGCTACAGGGATTGTCTCTGCGTATCCTACTTGTGTCGCGAACACGCCATAAGTCGGGTCTTTCATTTGGTCTTCAAGTAGATCGCGTCTTGATGACGGTTTGTGCGTCTCTTCGAAGTAGTACTTCTGATTCTCTTTTGATGAAAGGAATTCGATGAATTCCCATGCCGCTACCGGGTTCTCGGATGTCCTAGAGGCTGAGTAAGCGAAGTAGCTTGCATATACGTCTCTTTTCTCCGTACTGGTTTCCGGGTCAAAGACTTGAGGGATTTCTACGACCTTTATTGCTGACGGGTCTATTGTGTCTGTTCCGGTTTTGGCTGTTGTGTCTATGAGGTTTAATAAGGTTTCATACAGGTATGAGTATCCGAAAATCATTGATACTTTACCTTCTACGAATGCTTGGAGTTCTTTTTCTACAGATTCGGAGTCGGAAATATATGAATTCCAGGAGTAATTCTTGTTGCTTGGTACTGCGAAAGATGTGTAAAGATCAAGCGCTTGTTCTCCCGGTGAGCCTGTGCCCAGATCTGTTAATTGTGAGGCTGTAATTGTGCTTGAGGTGTAATCGTCATTATAAAATTCAACTCCGTATTGAAGAAAGAGAGTGTAAAGAATGTCTGTTGCTCTCTGAATATTGTCGGCTCTTCCCATTGCTATTCCGGCGACTTCGAATCTTTCGAAGCTGTTGTCGGCTTTTGTAAGTTTGTAGACATCTTCAACTATTCCCGACCAAGTATTTGCGGGTTTTCCTCGAGAAGGGATTGCGTCTTCAAGCTGATCTTCGTTGTAATAAAGTGCGATTGTGTCCACATACATCGGCATACCGTAAATTTCGTAATTTCCTTTTGAATCCACCCTGAGAAAATCATCGGAAACCGCGCTTACGAATGTACTTTCAAATTCCTGGGCGGTTTCGAGTGATGCGGGAGCCGGGGCAACCTTCTTATAATGTTCGTAAATCCAGCTGTTGTGCATTGCAAAAATGTCAGGCCCTTCCCCTTCTGCGAGTTCGTTGATAATGAGATCGAGGTATGTTTCCGGGTCTGTGAATTGCTTGTAAGTTATGGTTACATTGCTATGGTTGGACTGATATTCTTGTATCAGCGGTTTATAAATGTCGGAATCGTCGAAAAGTCCGTACATTGTGAGTTCAATTTTTTGTGTTTTTGAGGTTTGGTTTGAAGATTTTTTGAGAAAGCAGCCTGTGAAGCTGCTCAAAACAAGTGTGATTATCAGGAGTGAGGCTAATTTTTTCATTTTTTGTTTTTTATTTCTAGCTGATTATACCTCTTTCAGCCCTTCCAGGAAATATTTTTTTGAAAGCAGGTACCAGTAGAGGTTTTTGTTGAAAATTTTTGTGAGAGCAAGGATCGGACTGCAGGATATGATTTGTAGGGTGAGCATTTTGTCTGGGGATGGGACTTTTTTGAGTTCGGGGTGTTTTTGATGGAAAATTTTGGCGGATATGCCGATTGAGCGCATTCGGTTTGCCAGTGATTTTTCATCTATTTCGTGGTGGTGGTAGACTACTGCTTTCGGGTTGTAGAGGAGGCGCAGGTTTTCTTCTTTTGTGAGGCGATAGCCGAGTTCGATGTCTTCCCAACCGTAAGATGTGAAGTCCGAGTCGAATCTGTGTTTGCTGAGCAGCTTTTTTTTGATTGAGATGTTTGCTGTGTAGAAAAAGTTGTAGTCGGCTTCTTTTCGGTTTTCGAGAAGGTCGTATGCGAACTGGGTTCCTCCTTTTTTGCCGTTAACCAGCCATTTCATGAAAGGTGTTGTTTTGATCTCAGGATGCCAAAGAACGAGGCCGAGAACTGCGAAGTTGGACTGTGGATGTTTTTTATGAGTTAAAATATGCTCCTGTAGCGCATTTTCCTCTGGGAGCATGTCGTCGCCGATGAAGAGGATCACCTCCCCTGCCGCGTATTTGAGAGCGTTGTTTCTGGCGTTTCCTTGTCCTTGATTGCTCTGATGAATGTATTTGAATTTCGGGAATTTCTTGGCGATTTCACGGGTGTTATCCGTAGATCCATCATCTACGATTATTACTTCGAAGTCTTTTGTAGTTTGATTTTTGAGATTTTCAAGACAGCGAGCGAGGATATCGGCTCGGTTATAAGTGGGGATTATTACTGTAAGGAAGGGTGTTTTCATGTCTTTGGTATTTTAGCATGTTTTTTTAAAGAACGCCCCTCTGGGAGGAGCGTTCTTTTCCCTACCTATCTTGAATTTGCCAAGACGGATTAATCTTCGATGACTTCGCCCGTTGTTTCTTCTACTTCAAGTTTGTCTTTCTTGATTCGCAAGAAAGTTACTCTATCCGCCTTGATTTCCGTTAGGTGGCGGGTTTTGTCATCGTCGTCTTTGTAGCTTCTGTAAAGGATTTCTCCTTCTACGAGTACAAGACTGCCTTTTGTAAGGCTTTTCGCACAAAGATCCCCAAGCTTCCTCCACGCTACAATGCGGTGGAATTGAGTAACTTGCTCCTTCTCGCCGTTCTCGTGCTTAACCGGCCTGTTGGTAGCCATAGAGAAGGTTGTAAGGGTGTGGCCGTTTTCTGTTGTTTTGCTGTCCGGGTCGGCCGTTAGATGCCCGATCAGAAAAACTCTGTTTAGACACTGCATTTTTTTTGTGGGTTAGGAAATACAGTACCTCCTGTTATATCAGGTCGACATTAAATTTAGATTAAAAAAAAGGGGGGTAACTTGTAAAAGTTGGGATATAGGGAAAAAATAGTTGCTGTTTTGGTTTATTAAGGGCTTGTGTAAGCTGATAAATGGAGTTTATCTTTTTACAAAAGTTTATATGTCTAAAAAAGGGCTTGTGTATGCGGTTCAAAAAATGTGAAGAAGCACGGAAAACAGGCTAAAATTCAGCGTTACCATTGCAACACTTGTGGCAAGACTTTTTCTTCTAAACGAAG
>JAHIUS010000006.1 GCA_018816885.1 Patescibacteria group bacterium
CTTGAGAAATACACTAAACTTATCCAACCTAAAAACCGCAAGATGAGGAAAATTCTTGATGCTAAGGATAGCATGGAAGAGGTAGCTGAAATCTCTGTGGATGTACTGAAAAAATTAAAGAAAGGACAAGCGGTAAATCTTGGTTATAAACTGGTAACTTCTATACAAGATGCTAAAGACGGGAAAAATTACTCAAGAAAGCAAGTTCAACAAGATGCATACGTAATGAGCAATGAAAATGGTCACGTCAAATTTGCAGTTAACGGATATGAAGTCAGCCAACATACCATTACAAAAACAGAAGAAGATAGGCTGGGAACTATAACCTATTCACCTAAATCTCATATTGTCGATTTGGACCTTAATACAGGTCAATTAACTCACGTCATCAAGGCCGTCGACCAAGATGGAAACCCTGTTGAGTTGAAAGATACTACTCAGCAAGCCATATACGATGCAGAAAACGATAAACTCATAAAAGGATTTACTGTCTCCGGGAAATTAGATAATAAACTTTTAACTTAAAACTTATGGGACCCGATCCAAAACAATTGAAAGAATTAATTATTGGCGCGAAATACATATCCGATCTTGAAAAGAATTCTGTTTTAGAGAAACTGGATTCTATAGATGATGAAAACATACCTGAAGAATTGGCTTCTGCAATTACAGATCTTTTGGACCAAGATATTGCAAATGCGAAAGAAGAGCTTTCACAAGTTGAATCTGAAATGGAGAAGATTGAACAAGAAAATGTCGATGTCATCAAGGAAGCTGCTCAAGAAGATGTCGAAGAAATGCAGCAAGTCGCCGAAGACTACAAACAAGCCGCCTCTCAAATAGAAGGCGATTACGAAAAAGCTATAGAAGGCGAAGTTACCAAAGGCGATGAATCGGAAGCGGACGATATTCGCAAGAAACTTGGCATTTCTTAAACCTCAAAAATGATTATTCGTGAATATAAAGCATTGAAATTTCTCGGGTTTTTCTTGGCGGTGGCCTTGGCGGCCAATTTCGGACTGACTTTTGCGCCGCTTGACTGGTCTGCTTCCGCTGATGACGATACCCCTTACGAGCAAACCTTCACGATCAGCGCTTACTACTCCCCTCTCGAGGGTCAGGAGTATTATGTTACCGGTAGTTATGATGGTGATATCCGATTGAACGGAAGCGGTGTTAACAGCGCTGACGGCACTCCCGTTTACCCGGGTATGGTTGCGGCTCCTTCTTCTTACGATTTTGGGACCAAAATGTATATTCCCGGTGTTGGGATTGTGGCCGTTCACGATCGAGGAGGTGCTATCCTTGAGGCAGGTGAGCGCAATTACAATTATGATCGGCTTGATATTTGGATGGGATACGGGGATCTTGGACTTCAGAGGGCTCTCAATTGGGGCGTTCGTGATGTTGAAATAACCATTTACGGAGTTGATCCTACTGTTGAGGAAAATGTTTACTTGGAAGGTTACAGTGATGCTGAAAAATTCATAAAAGCAACTGTTTTGGCTCCACAACTTTTCCCTAAAGACATCTGGTACGGGACAGATGGAGAAGATGTTCGCAAACTACAGAGTTGTCTCGGAATTCTAGGTTATTTTAACAGTAATATTTCCGGATATTACGGAGATGAAACGGCTATGGCTGTCTACAACTTCCAAGTCGATCAAGGAATTGTTGACGATTGGGGGCAGCTCGGAGCCGGACATTTTGGTATAAATTCAAGAAAAGCTATGGATAAAGTCATGGTTGACATAGACATAGAAACCGAACTTGAGTCGATCGAGGAGCTCAATGATGGGTTCCAAAAGATGCAGGAGTATGCTGATTTGGCTGAAAATCCTACTTATTTCGCGGATTACTTGGTATTCGGGGATCGCGGAGATGATGTTTATGCGTTACAGGAAGAATTGCAGGCTCTCGGATATTTGCTCTTGGACCCTACCGGTTATTACGGCGAAGTCACGGAACATGCGGTATTCAAACTGCAGCAAAGATGGGGACTGATTGCCGGCCGGGATGATCTCGGAGCGGGTGTTGTCGGCCCTCAAACTAGAGGTATGATTAATTCGATTATCGGCGAAAGAATAGATACGAAAAGCTACATCGCTTTGAATCGGGATGAAGATACAGGGGTTTATTTGGCGCGGGAATAAAAAGTAACTAATTTTTGACCTAGTCGATACCCCCAGGTTTGGGTTCGCAGTATCCCATAAAACCTCCATATATTTTGGAGTAGATATGGCCTTTGATCTTCAATTTCACTTAGGATTTCGGTTTTTGTTAGGCCTCCTTCTTCCAGTTCAAGTACAAGGTTGTAAATTTCTTGAAGAGTGCGGAGGCATCATACTTTGAAATTTTCAATCCGGTAATTCTTTTGCCGATGTTTTTGGTACTTCTTGTCAATCGCATTGGGTTTCATGCGTTTGCGGGGTCGCCAATCTTTCGGGTCATCCTGTTCGTTCTCGATTAGACCGGCGTGGGCGATCTGGTGATGATGTTTGCAGAGGGGGACGAGGCGTTTGTGGGCTTTGGTGGCTGCGAACCTGTCGGGATGGTGGATTTCGGTCGCAGGTTGCTTGCACATTGCGCATTTGTGGCCGTACCTTTCTTTGATTTTGCGTTTATCCCCTGCGGAAATGTATCTCTTACCTTCTTTTGACGGCTCAGATTTGCGAATTTGTTTGGGTTTTTCTGCTTGATCGAGCAACTCTTCAAGTGCTTCTCCAAGAGAGACTGACTCCTTTCTTTCTTTTTCCAGTTCTTGTCTGAATTTCCTGAGGCGGAGCTCGGTCTCGGGTTTTACTTTGAAGTTCAACTTTACAGGTTTACAACCGGTTGTTGCTTTAGGACTTTCTTTGCTTATGTCAACTTCGTGCGCATATACTTCAAGAGTTTTTCTTGAAAGGGTTTCTACCATCTTTACCGCTTCCTCTTCCTTCACAGGTATTCTTGCTGCAATGCTTACTTTGCTCCATCCTTGTTTTTCTACCTGAGCTTTTAATAAAGGTTTGTCTTCGAGCTTTTTATCCAGAGTTAGAACTTCATCAACTATCCTGGTGGTCACCCCTCCAAGCCTTGCGGCAAAATCATAGATTGAATAAAATCCTTTCCTTTTCCAAAGTTTCCTTTTATCAACTTCTGGCAGCAAGGCTGCGAATTTGCGCTGCCATATTTTAGCGTTCCCCCCGTATTTCTGGCAGAGATCAAAGAGTTCTTTATCGGTCATTTTTGAGTGGTTAATTTCTACCCAAAAACTACTCCTCTAACAGGAGTAAATCAAGTGTTTTGACTGGACGTTTTGCCGAGTGAGGGTCTGATCACTTTTGGCGTACGGAATTGCGTGCGTCTAGCTAATCTCGCATCCACTTCACATCCGCCAAGTAATCAGCTTTCGATTCCCCTTGAGGCTTCGGCTCCCGCCCATCCAGCTTCACTTTATGTTCTTCAACTCTATCCCCGCCTCCCTGCAAACCTCTTTTTCAAGCTCAAAAACCTTCGGCCGCACCTCGTCCGACACCCGCCGCTCCTCAATCGTAACAGCATTCCTCTCCCGCCCGCGATCCAACCTTTCCTCCAAACTCACAACCCGATCGCCCTCAACCCTTTTATCGGCATAATACAAGATCTTCTCCTCCCAACTCTTGAGCGCCGCGATATTCGAGAACTTATGACTTTTCACCAAATCCGCCAACTTTTTCTCCCCCCTTCCCGCAAGAATTTCCGCCGCCGCCTCTTCATGCCCCCTTCCCCGGTATTTTTTTCTTAAAAATTTCAAATCCTCATCGTCCGTCTCAAAATCCTTGAAATCACACACCCTCACAAGGTCGTGCAGCAATGCAGCTTTAGAAAGAAGATCCAAATCCACTCCCGGGATCCGCTCCCCGATAAACCTGCAAACTCTCGCAACCTCCAGGCAGTGCTGTCTAACATTCTCAGGCACATGGAACTCTTCCCATAACTGTTCAACCATTATCTTGAAATTAATTGAATTTCCCTCTCCTCTTCTCCCATCCTCTCAATCGTCAGATGCAAATGCGGCGTCGGCAGAAGATCCAGCATTATTTCTGGCCACTCTATCACAACTATTCCGTCCCAGCTCTTAATTCTTTCCAAAATCAACTCGTCAACCTGTTCAAGCCTGTAAAAATCGGCGTGCATGAACCCGTCATACTCTCTTATTATTGTGTAAGACGGACTCTTGATTTCTTTTTCCGAGAGGCCAAATTGCGCTCCAAGCCCTTTTGTAAAAGTTGTTTTGCCGCTGCCCAATTCTCCCGATAACAGGATTAATTTGGCGTTTTTGCAGAGCTGTGCCGCTAATTCCTTGGTCTGTTCCGGATTTTTTGAGATGAAAGTTTCCATATGTATAAGGATATTGCCTCTTAACCTGTTGCTTTTCAAGGTCTTTTCTGTTATAATACATAGATTTATTAACCCAAAAAACGTGAGCCACAAGCGAAAAAATCAACATTTCAGGCATTGGCTTATTATCACCATGGTGCTTCTTTCGGCTGTTGTTACTGTTCAATACAGTGCGATTAATCTCAGGATTAGTCTTTTGAACACTCCACAGCACGCACCTTTTGACGGCACTGTTTACCCTGTCCAAGAGGTACCGAACTGGACTTATACCGATTATGCAATGCAGTCCAACAGTTATTCTTATTTTTCTTCTGCAGGAATGCTTATTCCGATTCCTGAATATGACGCAGATGTTTTGATTGAAGATACTGCCGATTTAACCTGGGGAACACAAGCTTATGAAGATGTCGCGAACACACAGATTACTTATCCGGTACCTTATGCCGGGAATTATAAAGGTGATGGAAAAGAGTATGCCGGAAGTCATCCTGCCATAGACATCAAAGCCCCTAAAGGTACACCCGTTTACGCTATTGCAAACGGGGTCGTTATCGAAACCATTTACAGTTCCAGCGGATTCGGCAATTATATTGTAATTGCGCATCATGATGTTCCTTCTCTTGCGAATGAAAATTATAAAACCGATCTTTACTCTTCTTATTCTCACCTGAACAGCGTGATTGTTTCCGAGGGAGATGTTGTAGAAAAAGGAGAGATGATCGGGAAAGTCGGCGATTCCGGTTTGGCTACAACGAATCACCTGCATTTCCAAATAGATAATGACGAGGCCCCCTGGCATCCTTATTGGCCATTCAGTTATTCTGATTATTCTTCGCTCGGATATTCGTTTTTTGATGCTATAAATAAAGCTGTCGGATACGAGAACCTTCTTGCTTACACTATTCATCCTCTCGATTATGTTCAAAAATACCTTGATGGAATAGACAGTCTGCAGTCTACAGTCGACAACGACGATACTGTTACCTACACTTATACAAGCGACACTGTTACGGAAGAAGTGGTGGCCGTAGTTGAGTCAGAAGTTGCAGAAGATATCGAGGAAGAGATCGTTACACCGGAACCGGAACCCATTGTTTCCAGAGATTTCCATGAAATTTCTCTCACAAACGATTCTTATGTTCTTGCGAGCAGTAATTTGACTATTTATATGTACTTGAATGATGTATCAGGCAACAGGATTGCAGGTCCTGAGTTTGATGGAAGCATTCAGATTGCACTTTCCGACCCTTCAGTTGGGGATTTGAGCATTTCTCATCTTGAAAAAGATGATTTTGAAAACGGACACTACACACTTATATTTTCCCCCGGCAAAGAAGGTACAACCACCCTTTCTTTTGAACTTGAGGATTATAAACTTGAAACAGACATTTCCGTTATTTCACAGCTTAATTTTGTAAGCGGGTTCGAGATTGAACACGATGGGAAGTTCGTCATAGGGATCCCTGAAACCGTCACAATTAAGGCTGTTGATGCGAGCGGTAATTTTACACCTTCTTATAATTTGTCAGGCAATGTTGCTTTGACTACTATCATCGGTGATGGTGATTTCGCTTTCGATTCTTTGAGTAAAAGCAATTTCAAGAGCGGTGTTGCAGAAGTGATTTTCACTCCGACTTCTACTGAAAATGTCCTAATCAAAGCTAAAAACGGAGCAATTGTTGGAACCAGCGAAATTATGAGCAATATTCTGTTCTCTGATGTCGATACAAATCATGAATATTATAAAGCTATCAAATATCTCCGGGAACAGGAGATAATCACAGGTTATAACGACGGCTCTTTCAAACCCGACAATTCTGTTTCCAGAGTTGAAGCTCTTAAGATGATTTTTGAAGCTTTTGATGCCGATCTTTCCGACGGTTCCAACCTGACTTTCCCTGATATTGACAACGGTCAATGGTATGCCAATTATGTTGCCACCGCAAAAGTTTCCGGGGTTGTTGACGGATATCCTGATGGGACTTTCAAGCCGGGTAATTCGGTTAATAAGGTTGAGTTCCTGAAAATTCTTCTGAATGCGGCGGATGCGGATGTTTCGCCTGTTGTAATCGGTAATCCTTACAAAGATGTAAGTAGCTGGGATTGGTTTTCACCTTATGCAAACATGTCAAAGGAACTCAACCTTGCTCCTGTTAACGGCTCTTATTTCGAGCCAAGTCACTATATGACTCGCGGCGAGGTCGCAGAAACTATTTATCGCTGGCTCGCTATCGAGTATAATGGAGCGGATGAGTATTCGGTTCTACTAAATATGGACTGAGAAAACTCTAAAAATTTGCTCCTTAAAACAAAAATGAAATGAAGAAAATCGTACTGATTGCTTTTGTCTTGCTGATTGCAGGACTGCCTCTTTCTTTTGCCGATGAGGTTACTTATACATGTCTTGATGACAATGAAGATGGGGTTATTTCGGTTGGCACCGAGTGTTTGACTATCGGAGAAGCTATCGACAATGCAGAGGCCGGCGGCATCATTGAGGTTGCCGATGGAACTTATTATGAGAATCTTGTTATTGATAAAGATCTTACCGTCAGGTCTGCAAGTGGCGATCCTACTTTGGCGGTTATTGATGGAGGGAATTCGGGACGTATTTTTAATATTTCCGCAAATGCAACTATTCAAGGTTTGACCGTTCAAAACGGGTATGGAGAGATTGGAGGGGGTGTTTACGTTTACGGCGGTTCTTTGGATGCTTATAATTGTATTTTTGATTCAAATAACTCTTCAAACAGTGGCGGAGCTATTGCTATTTCTTCCCCTGGAGCAGACAGCACTATAAATCGTGCCGTTTTCAAGAACAATTCCGCTGCCGGAGACGGCGGAGCGTTGTATTTTTCATATCTTAATGCTTATGGAGGAACTGTGAAAAACAGTCTTTTTTACGACAATACAGCAAATGGTGAAGGCGGAGCGATATATGCCGGGGTTTATTCTTTCCCCACTCTTTACAACAATACTTTTGCTCATAATGAAGCTGATGAAAGCGGCGGAGGGGTTTATATCTATGCGGATTCTGCGAATTTACAGATTATAAATAATATTTTTTATCAAAATGATTCTGATCCTTCAGGGCAATCGAATGGTGAAGGAGATGGGCTTTATATAAAAAGTTATCTGTTATACGGAACCGTGAATTACAATAATTTCTACGATAATGCAGAGACCGATATTTGGGTTAAAGACAGGGCGAAAAGTCCTATTACTATCGGTGCTCAAAATGTTGATCAGGTTCCCGGATTCACAAGCGCGGCTACCGATGATTTCTCTATAACCGCTGAAAGTTACTGCAAAGACAGCGGTACTACTCTTGCCGATGTTACCGAAGATTTAACGGGAGGGGTTCGCCCTGCGGGTCTCGGGCATGATCTGGGTGCTTACGAGTATGGAAGTACTGTTGCGGTCGAAGAAGAAGAAGAGATTGCTACTGAGGAAGAAGATTACTGCACTGAACTTGGACATACTGTTTCTGAGGGGAATTGTTTATTTGAAGATGAAAGTTCTTGCTCTTTGGAAGATTTCTACACCGGGGTTTGCGGTGAAGAGTACAGCTTCTGTGAAATGAACGGCGGGGATATAGAGGCTCGACTTGATGATAATGCCGTATATTATAGTGTTTGCGTGTTTGATAACGGCAGTGAATGTGATGAGGCGGACTATTTTGCAGGTTCGTGTGAAGAGGCAATCGACATTGAATGTACCGAAGAATATGCCCCGGTTTGCGGTGAGGTTGATGGCTCTTATGCAACTTATTCCAATAACTGTTATGCAAGTGTAGCTGGAGCTGAAAATGTTATCGAAGGTGAATGTGTGGCCGAGGTAGTTTGCGGTGATTTCCCCGATATTAACCCTGAGGAGCTTAATGATGAGGAGTGCCTGGCCGTTTCTTGGGTTCAGGAAGAGGGTATCTTCACGGGTAATGATGATACGGGCGCACTGGAGGCGGACTCCCCTATCAACCGCGCCGAAACCACTAAAGTTTTACTTGAGGCGTTCGGGTATGCTCCAAATGACGGGGTTAACTCCTTATTCCCTGACGTAATAGCAGGGTCGTGGTATCTGGAGTATGTTAACGCTGCTGCCGATCTCGGGATTGTTGAAGGTTATCCTGACGGAACTTTCCGGCCTTCCGCTACCGTAAACAAGGTTGAAATGCTTAAAATCGTACTTGAAACTGCGGGTACCGACTTGAGCGAAGTAGATATTTCCGAGGAAATTTTCTCCGATATCGCTGCTACAGAATCAACCGAGTGGTATAGGCCCTATGTTTATTTTGCTTATGAAAATGATCTGATTGATGTTGACGGAGATGAGTTTGATCCCGACGAGGAGATGATGAGAAAGGATGTGATTATGCTTCTTTACAGATTGAATCAAATTTGACATACCTGAGATTAACCTGTAGAAGTTACCTTCTTAAAAGAAGATATTTTTACTGAAAAATGGTTGAGGTTAAAAATATAAATAGAGTTGTTACTGTTGCCGGCTGTATTATGGTGATTGCTGCTGTTGTTTTACCGAGTTTGAAGAATGTTGAGCAGCCTTCCAAGGTTGAGGACGACGAAACTTATATTTCATTGACTGTAAATGATTTTGTTTTCCGTTTTCATAATGCTTCTTCTGAAACTGTTGAGGTTCGAGAAATTCAAGATGAGTTTTTGTTTAAACTTAAAGAGCGCGGATATATTATTTTTGACTCTCCCGAGAGGCCAAAAAATGTTATTTGGTTTGCCCACAAGCTTGAGGCCGGCGCCCTTCAATGTCCTCATTCTGTTACCTTTGAAGTTAGATACGATGAAGATGGGCTGCCTTATTATGCGGCTGATATGGATGGGCGGGAGCTTTTGGGAAGTTCTCCTCAGGAGCTTTTTGCGGAGGTTTTTCAGGATATTAGTTTGTTTTGAAAATTTATTCAATTCTACTATACCCTTATTTTTCTTATCTCTTGTTTTATCTGGAAATTATAATATATTCTACTTGGCATTAAAAAAAATAAATGGTTAAAGACAAATGTTTATCTAATAAGAACATCGTTTTTATAAACTCTGGCGGGAAGAAAAAAAAATTCACTCTGGAAAGGGCAAAAAAACTTGAGATGAATGTGATTTTGGTTAATCAAAAATTAGATGTAAACAAAAAACTCGTCGATCATTTTATCGAAGCGGATACATATAATCACAAGGAAGTAATCGATAAACTAAAGATTTTTCTCAAGGTCAACCCTGAGATTAAGTTTGATGGCGCAATTACTTTTTGGGAAGATGATGTGCCTTTACTTGCAAAAGTATGCGAAGAGTTCAAGCTGACCGGAAACAGCTATGAGGCAGCCATAAATACACGCAATAAATACGAAATGCGAAAACGGCTTGATGAAACAGGTCTTGGAAATCCTATGTTTCATTTGGTCAAAAACAAAAGCGATTTAAAGAAAGCTATGAAAAGAATCGGTTTTCCGGCCGTCATGAAGCCTGTATATGGTGCCGACAGCGAGTTCGTAATCATGATTAAAAGTGAGGAGGAAGCAAAAAACACATTTGAATATCTTCAGAAAAATTGCACAGAAACATTTAATCCTATATTCAAACAAAATGATGGAGCTTTTTTGTATGAAGAGTACATGAACGGCATGGAGATAAGCTTGGAGTGTTTCTCTCAATTCGGGATACCGCATGTGATCGGCATCAACGAGAAACAACCTATCAAGCCGCCTTATTTCATCGAATACGGAGACATCACACCCGCCAGGCTGGACCCAAAAATAGAACCGGAAGTAATTAAACTTGCCGAGTCTTCCATGATTGCCCTTGGTGTCCAGAACAGCTTGGCTCATATTGAGATTAAAATAACATCAAAAGGCCCTAAAATCGTAGAAGTCGGGTCAAGAATGGGCGGTGATGATATTTATGTAAATGTTAAACATGTATGGAATATAGATATGGTAGGTGTCGGACTAAAAATTGCCTGCAATGCTAATTTTAACTATGCAAATAATCCATCAAAAGAATGTGCCATATGCCGCTATTTCATTCCGAATCATTCCGGAATTATTACAAATATAGATGGCATCAAAGAAGTTCAAAAAACAAATAATGTTATTCAACTTATATCCACCAAAGATATAGGAGATACTATTTTGGCACCTCCGGAGGGGTTTGAAAATGCCGGGTGGATTGTAGTAAAAGGTCGCACATATCAGGAAGCTGAAACACTTATGAATAAGTTGATGAATAAAATAGAAATTAAAGTTACTCGGTTTCATAAAGATTCTTCTCTAGGCAAAACAATAAGAAAATCTCCTCTTTCATCCGCCTCATTAGTGAGAGATCAAATCATAAAAGCTTCAAAAATCGAAAAAATCAGGATCATTGATCATAAAGAAATAAAAAAACTTCATATCGGGATTATAACTAATTCTTTGCTATCCATTTCCGACGATACCACCAAAAGAATTTATACGGGAGAAAATATCAAAAACATCCTAGCGGCTAAAGGTTATAATGTCAGCTTGTTCGATATCAGTGATACCGTTTTCCCTATTGAGCAGATACAAAATGCCAACTTGGATCTAGTGATGAATCTCTGTGAAGCGATTTATAATTCCCCCCTATTGAAGTCCCATGCAGCGGCCCTTTTGGATATGTTTCAATTGCCATATACCGGATCAAATCCCACTACTCTTTCTGTTTCGAGAGACAAGATAAAGGTTAAAAAAATTCTTAAATATCATGACATCCCTACGCCTGACTGGGATTATGTTGAAAATATGGATGACGAAATAGATAAAGATCTGCAGTACCCTTTAATCGTTAAGCCGGCCAATTCCGATAATTTCTTTGGAATAAACAATCGATCTGTTGTGACCAATGAAAAAGATCTTAAGAAGCAACTCAAAATAATTGTAGAAAAGTTCAGAAGACCGGCACTAATCGAAGAGTATATCGAAGGCAACGAATTCGATGTTTGTCTTATCGGGAATGAGAATGAAGTCGAAGTTCTCCCTTTAATTCGTTCTGTATTCCATAAAATGCCAAAAGATTATTGGCATATTTATTCGTCCGATCTTTGGGATAACAAGAATAAACAAGTTCTTGATTCGATCAAGGTTGAAAGACCCGCAAGAGTAGATGCTAAGTTGGAAAAGTTAATCAGTGAAATGTCACTTGATGTTTATAATATTTTTGACTGTCACGATTATGCTAAAATTGAGGTAAGAGTTGACAAGGAAGGTAACCCGTTTTTGATCGAGCTGAATCCGAACCCTTCAATAAACCAAGAAGATTTTATCGCAATTGCTGCAAAACTTGCCGGATATAGTTATGATGAACTTTTGGAGGAAGTTCTTTGGATGGCTGTTCAAAGATACAAGGACAAGCCTCCTTTTTATCACCTCCAATTTTAGATGAAAAAAAATGTCTTAATTGTTACCGGCTCTGATTATAGCCAAATAGTCTATCAAGGATTTGAAGATGCAAAAGCATTAGGTTGCAAACTTTATCTTTTGAGCGATGGTTCTTTTGATCCGATGCCGGGGGTTTTTGAAGAGCATTTCACTTATGACCTGCGGGAAACAAAAGCTGTCCTTAATTTCATGGGGTCTCAATCTGTTAAATTCGATGCCGTCACAATCAAGACCTCAGAATGGCTCACCCCCCTAACAGCCCTTTTGGCTAAACAGTATGGGTGCGTCGGCAATGATCCGATTACCGCTTTCAACTGCAGGAGCAAATATCACATGAGGCAGCAGCTTGAAAAAGGAGGCATTCCTATTCCGAAATATAAGCTTTGTAGAAATTACGAGGAACTACTTAGCGCTGTTATGTCCATCGGCGTGCCATGCGTGGCAAAACCTGTTGGGGGCAACGCCAGTTATGGGACTTTTATGATTCGGGATAAAAGTGACTTAAAAGGTTTAAAGGGAAATTACGAGGCAGCTATCAAATATTTAAAGATGAAAGCTGTTTCGGAAGATATGTTCGCTTTTGATCAAGAAGAGATGAATCTTATCGGTGTGCCAGATCATGTGGATATGGTGACAGATTATCTTGTCGAAGAGTATATGGCAGGTCCGGAGATAAGCGTGGATGCAGTTACTCAAAACGGGAAGACTACTATTATGGGCATTGAATATCAAATACGCATGGCTCCTCCTTGTGTTATGCAACTTGCAGCGAAACTCCCTTATGTCTGCAACAAGAAAGAACAATGTCTTATAGAAGATCTCATAGGAAAAACTGTTGATACGATGGGTATTTTAAATTCAGCCACTCATACCGAAATCATTTTTACTCAAGAATGCCCTAAGATAGTCGAAATTGGTTGTCGTATTGGTGGTGATGATTTGCACGATACCATTTTTACAGTTACCGGTTACAATCTCATGTTTGAATCGATTATGGTCGCTCTCGGAGTAAAAAGACATTATGAAAAGAGTATTCGTTGTCATACTATGATGAAATTTTTAATACCTGCCAAATCAGGTAAGGTTGAAAAAATATTTATTCCACCAGAGGTTACAGATGACCCCAATGTCCTTAATGTAGATACACTTGTTTGCGAAGGAAGTAATGTCTATGTTCCTCCACAAGGTTCTGATTACATAGGATATGTTTCAGCAAAAGGGAAAACCCCCGAGGAAGCCGAGAGAAATGTTAATAAAGCATTCAATAAGATTAAAATATCGATACAATGATTGGTTTAAAAATCGCTTCCTTCGAAAGCCTCGAATATTTATTTTCAAACAATAAAGGCAACTATTACTGCATAACTTTTGATGAAAGTGCTTGTGGAGATCTTGTGAAAAAGAATTATTCCGATAATAAGATTATCAATATCGACCTCCCATCAAGCAAAGCTTGGTCCGATGAAAAAAAAGTAGTTTCCAAAACAGATTTGGCAGATCTTCTTAGGAAAAAAGGCGTAGATTCGTTGGTTTTGGATACTCATTCCTCTACTTACATTGAGAAGTGGGCAGAGAAACAAGGTATTGGCCTTGTCGTGACGCCTTGGAAGATTCAAAAGAAGATAGAAAATAAAATATTTTTTCAGAAATTTCTTGAAAAAAACAGTTTACCCTCTCCAAAAAGTTGGATTTTGCGTAACGAGAAAGATGTGGATTTCGCAGATACCTTTCCCGTTATTGTACAAATCCCTGACAGCAACGGTTCGAAAGGTACATTTTTCGCAAAAAACAGGTCTGAGATAAAGAAACTCATTAATTCCGAAAAGGCACCTCTGCCTCTGCTTTGTCGTCAATTCATTGATAACGGTTTGCCAATCGGGGTTAGTGTTTTGATCGGTCCGGAAAAAATGGTTTTTTCCGGTTTGCGTGTGCAGGCTTATTTTCTTAATGCAAACGGCACAAGTGTTTATTACGGAATCCAATGGGTTAAAACTTCTTATTTTTCAAAATCTGTTATTAAGAAGCTTAATTCTTATCTTGAGAAAGCCGGAAAAGCGCTTCAAGAACTAGGATTTATAGGAGTTGCCAACTTTGACATTATTATCCGAAATAATGAGATCTATTTTATTGAATGTAACCCTAGACTTGGAGGTTCAACACCGCAAATTTCTTTCAAAAAAGAACTGTTGCACGGGCTTAATTTCGGCAATGAGTTTGCCAAGGTTACTTGTGGCGGAGAATTGAGTTTAAATAAGAGATTCATACCTGATACAAGCTATCAGGGCTTTAACTTGGATCTGGATTTTTTGGCGGATGGTCATATTGACACAGAAATCAATACAGCAAAGGTTGGCTTTTATCAGCCCGTATCCGGTGGTTTTGTTTATGCGTCTTCAAAAGCTAGTGATTTCGAAGATGATGCGATTTTCATTTATCATGCCAATCCGGAGAAAATCACTATCTCTCACAATTATTTTATGGGATTTTCGATGACGCATCGTCCTCTGTTAAACCTTCGTAAAAATGGATATACTTTTTCTGTAGAAGGCAAGAAATTTCTCAAACAAATAGAGAATCTAATTATTGGAAATGATAAATAAAGAAAAATTCTTAAGGATTGTAAAACAATCCAAAACTCCACTCTATATTTTTGACAAAAAAGAGGCTCAGAAAAATATTCGCAGTTTTAAGAATGCTTTTAAGAAGTACGGAGTTGATTTAAGTATATTTTTTGCGACAAAAAGCAATTATTATCCCGGGCTGCTGCGAACAGTCGTCTCCGAAGGTGAAAATATAGATGTCTCAAGCAGACGCGAGCTTAAGCTTGCCCTCAAGGCAGGTTCCAAAAGAATTATTTATACGGGGCCCGCTAAGACGCGTGATGATTTTGAATTGATCTTGAAACATCATTCAAAAGTGACCGTTAATCTTGAAAGTTTGCGTGAACTTGAGCTCATGGCGAAGATGGCGCGTGAGAAAAAAGTTACTATGCGCTGCGGCGTTCGGATTTATACCAAAATGCAAAGCGGTTGGACCAAGTTTGGCATTCCCCTATCCGATCTCAAGGGGTTTTATGACCAAGCGCAGAAATATAAATATATTAATTTTTGTGGTGTACATTTTCATATAAGTTTCAACAAAACTCCTGATAAGTACCTGAAAACACTTGATGAGCTTTCCAAATATTTCAAGAAACATTTCAGAGTAGAAGAGAGACTGGATTTTGAATATATTGATATTGGTGGCGGGTTTTATCCCGAAACATCCGAGGGTATTTATCCGTGGAATCCTAATCAGGAGACACATATACCCGATTTTGATAAACATATTAAGCATATGCTGGCTGACAAATTTAAGCCGCGTTATCTGCCTATTAAGGTGGATCCTATCGATGTTTTTGCCGAGAAGATCTCTGCTGTTTATAAAAATACAATTTTGCCATTACTACCCAATGTGCATCTGTATGCCGAACCAGGGAGATTCATTTCTCATAGCACCATGCATTTCTTGCTCACAATTATGGATGTCAAAGACAAGAATCTTGCCATCACAGACGGGGGGACAAATATGGTAGGATGGGAGAAACATCAGTTTTTTTATTATGTCCCCTTGATTAATTTGAGTCAGTTTGATCTCAAGCGAGAAATACCGTTTGTACTATATGGATCTCTTTGCACACCGGATGATATTTGGGGATACTATATGTTCACAAAAGGTCTTCCAAAAAGTGGAGATATTATTCTAATGCCTTATCAAGGTGCTTACACATATACTCTTGCACAGGAATTTATTAAGGAGATTCCGGAGGTTTGGGAAATGGAATAAGGTTGGGTTGTCATAGCAACGCAACCGATTGACAAAATGCTCTTTTTTGGTAAAATACACTTCTTCGTAAAAATATTATGGATAACAAGGAACTATTAAGGTTATTTCAGGATCATTCAGTAGAAGCTCCAAAAGGTGCTACCGATGTTGGTGTCGATTTAATTAAAGAAGAAGTAGAGGAAAAAATACCGAGTTGAAATCCTTGCTCAAGACAAAGGAGGAAATTTTGTAAATATTTGTACTCCTTTTACTCATAAAAGAACTGTCTTGAGGATTTCTGATTTTCGAGATAGAAAACTTGGCAAGAATGGAAGATTTGCGGCAAGTAAACTTTAATTAAAAAGTTCGAACCTCCAATCTGGGTAGGTTCGTTTCTAATCTGCAAAAGTCGATATATTCGCTTAAAACTAGCTTACGCCTAAGTTCAAGGCACAATTCTTTGTTTTTATTCGCGCAAAATCAGAATTTCATTCTGTTTTGCGTGTGGTACCCGCGGCAAGAATCGAACTTGCGACCTTAAGCTTAGAAGGCTTCTGCTCTATCCACTGAGCTACGCGGGCATGTTTGTGCTTATTGTATATGAACTGTGCTTTTCGTTTCGTCTGATAATTATTCTTACTTTATTTTTTACTATCGTAACAAGCTAATTATAATTTCTTATTTTTTTAGGACGCTCCGCTTCGCTGCGCGTCTTCTATCCACTGAGCTACGCGGGCATAATATATTTATTGAGTTTTCTATGAGCTTGGTTCTCTTTTTGCGACTTCACTATACATTGTTTCGTCCTGGCTTGCGCCTAATCCTTTATCTGTTCTCGATGTTTTTAGCCTCCAACCCATGATTTCATCCTAATTGGAGTGCAGGATTCAAATAAATGAAGTACTCCAATCCTAGCGCTATTGCGTTGTTAATAATATGGAAAAATATGCCGGGGTAAAGGCTTTTTGTCCTAAAGAACATCCAATTCATGATTAATCCCAACAAAAAAATCGGGATTATGCTCTGGAATTCCAGGTGTATGGCGGCGAAAATCAGGGCTGAAACGATGAATGCAATCCACGTCGGCCAACGCCCTAACATTGTCTTAAATAAGAACCCTCTGAAGAAAATTTCCTCAAAAATCGGGCCCAGAAGTGTAATTATCAAAACCACTATCGCAGCTCCAAGCCCGCTCTCCCCGATTAGCGGAATATGTGACTCTTGCTGCCGGAATCCCGGGATTTCTATGTTGTATGAGAAGCTTATTTGGGCGATCACCAGGACTATTATGAAGTAATACAGATATCCCAGGGCTGCATATTTCAAGATTTGTCGGAATTTTATTTTTTTAAATCCTAAATCCTTCAAGCTGAAAGCTTTCCTGAAAACCATCAATAACAGAAGCGGAATCAGAAAAATCATGGTTTGAATCAAGTACAGCATAATAAAACCTAACCCGGAAAGGTCATCCTCTATCATTTGAGTGAAAAACGGGATCTTGCTCATCAGGAATTCTACTCCTATCATCAGGAGAAACACCCCGACAAATACGCCCACCACATCCTTGATTTTGAAAAACCCGTTTTTTGTAATCATCATATGGTATTTTATGGGGTTTTACGCTATTTTGAAACCGTTAATTTTCATCTTATGGCGGTTATCTCCAAAAAATCCGATACAGAAAGGGTTGTTGCCTCCTCCCCGAAAGAGACTGACAAGCATGAAAACTCTCTCCGGCCGAAATCTATGGAAGATTATATCGGGCAGGTTGAGGTTAAGAAGAACTTGTCGGTTTTTATTGAATCTGCCAAAAAGAGAGAGGATGCGCTCGAACATGTGCTTCTACACGGCCCTCCGGGACTTGGGAAGACAACTTTGGCCAATATTTTGGCTCACGAGATGGGTGTTAATGTGAAGACCACCGCCGGTCCCGCTCTCGAGAAACAGGGTGATTTGGCGGCGATTCTTACGAATTTGCGGGAACACGATATTTTGTTTATTGATGAGATTCATAGGTTGAAAACTCCTATTGAGGAGATTCTTTACAGCGCGATGGAGGATTTTTGCCTTGATATTGTTATCGGTAAAGGCCCTGCAGCGCGTTCTATGAGGCTCTCTCTGCCGAAATTCACATTGATTGGAGCAACTACCAAGCTTTCTATGATCTCCTCCCCTCTCAGGGACAGATTCGGGAATGTGATTAAGCTTGAATTTTACAAGCAACCTGAGATTGAGCAGATTATCAAACGTTCTTCTGAGATTCTCGGATATCAGATTGCGGACAGCGCGGCTTCCAGACTCGCACAATCTTCCCGTCAGACACCCCGAATTGCGAACCGATTACTTAAGAGGGTACGAGATTTCTCCGTTGTTTATGAGGATGGCGGCGAAATCGGTCTTCCTATTGTCGAGAAGGCTCTTTCCGCACTTGGAGTGGACGATTTGGGGCTGGATAATACAGATCGCCAGATCCTCACAACCATTGCGGACAAATTTCACGGCGGACCTGTTGGTTTAAGCACTATTGCGGCCGCTACGAATGAAGAGCAAAATACCGTTGAAGAGATTTACGAACCTTTTTTACTTCAGCTTGGTTTCCTTGAGCGGACCCCTCGCGGCCGCTTGATAACAGATCGTGCGTACAAGCATCTTGGTATTGAATCTCCCCAAAGACAAGCTTCTTTATTATAAAATTTAACTTTTTCGATCATGAGGAAAAAAATTATTGTTTTACTTGCGGTTCTGATTCTGCCTTTGAGTGGATGTTTGCCTTTTTTGGAGAAAGAAGTCGAAGTTGAACCTGTTTTTGAGACTTATGAGGGCACCTTGAAGTCACTTGGAGGGATTAGGGTTAGTGAAAGCGCCACTCACCTACTTCAGACCGAGGAGGGCGACATTCTTTATGTTTACAGTGTTAAGTACAATCTTGATGGAGAGAAGTATATTGGAAATTTGCTTGAGGTTTACGGTGAAGTGACCGAGGCTAGCGATAAGGGTAAAGATGTTTTAAAAATTCTTGATATTGAAATTATCGAGGCATTGGAAGACGAATCGGATGAAGTTAAGGAGCAGGTTTATACTGATCAGGGGCTTGGGTTCTCATGGAATATATCGAGTGACTGGGAAATGTCCAGGTTTAGCGATTATGTGAAGTTTGAATTGCCTTTGGCAGATAACAGTGATGAGGAAGATGATGCTCCGCTTGATCCGGATTACATTATTGTTGCGCTGCATGATGATGCCGGAGAGATGACTTTGTCGGAATGGGTTGAGGCCACTTATCCGGAGTATTCCGAATCTGTTATCGAAAGTAGTGTCGGGATCGATTTCATGCCGGCTTTGGAGGCTATAACCGAGCTGCAGGATGTTCAAACTTTTTATGTAGAAAGAACCGGCGGATATATTTATGAAATTTCTCACATAAATAATGATGAGGACAACAGAACCACTTTGAGAAACACTTTTTATGATGCTCTTGCGACTTTCCAGGCTATACCTTTTGGGAGTGGATACGAGGTGACTGAGTCCCAAGTGCCAAGTACCGAGTCTCAAGTGAGTGAGGAGTCTGCAGCCGAGAGTAAAGATGCCCCTGAAGAAGTCGCAGTCGAAAACGAGGAAGAAGAAGACGATTCTGAAACAACTTACGATGAGGCGATGTCTTACATTGGCGGGTCTATCGCCACTATTTCTCCCGAGGATCCTGTTTTGGGAGGGAGTTGGATAGTTACCAAATATGAGTTTTCCGATCCTTACTATGTTTATGTGCACTATGAAGACGGGCATGACAGCAGGATGATTCTTATGCAGTACGGGGTTGGACCGGGGCTGGATTATGAGGTTTTGGCCTATTTTTACCCAGGAGAACATACGGATTGGGATCTTATCTCGGGAGTGAATGA
>JAHIUS010000065.1 GCA_018816885.1 Patescibacteria group bacterium
ACCAACTTCTAAAGGGAGCTTGCCATAAGGTGAGTTCCCTTTTAAAATACGCTAGCAAAAACACATGCCCCTGTAGCTTAATGGATAAAGCTCCGGTCTTCGGAACCGGCAATGAAGGTTCGATTCCTTCCGGGGGCGCCACAAAATAATCATCAAAACACACTCAAGAAGCTTGCCTCAAAAAGTTCCTTTAAGTTTCAAAAACCATTAGCCATCAGCCATAAGCTATAAAGCTCCCTACTAACCTCCCCCCTAGTCCTTCCCGCCTCAGGGTTGAAATCAGCCCCAACCCCTTCCGTTAATATCCCCAGATCGAAAGCCTTTTCAACATAAACCGCATACCAAGCAGTCGGCCAAGTATCGGGGTAAGGCAGCCCACCGTAAGCATCCTCCGACTCATCCAAATCGTACCCGTTTACCATTAGGAGCATTTTTAAAGCCTCCACCTTATTGACAGTATTAGCAGGCTTAAACGAACCATCGAAGTACCCGGAAACCCATCCCTGCTCTTTCGCATAACAGATATAAGGCGCATACCACTCATCCGATACATCGGAAAAACAGTCTCGATACACATCCGCATCAGGAGTAATCCCGATCCCCTCAACCAACAATTTAAGAAGTTCCGCCCTGTTCACAACCCCGTCTGGCTGAAAAGATCCATCCGGATAACCTTCAATTATCCCAAGATCATAAAGCCCCATTACAGCCTCAAACTCATCGTCCGAAGAGTTCAAATCAGGAAAAGAAAAAGCAACCGTAAGCCCCGCAACCTCTTTCGAAGATTCAAGAAGCACATCATCTTCCGAATACCCCTCAACCAAGAAATAATAAACCCCGCTACTCGCTAAACCGGAAACTTGAGAAGCCGTCACCCAAGCCGCATCAACAACCTTTTCCTCGAGGTAATTCCCGCTTTCCTCACCATAAGAAATCACATAATAATCGATATCAAGCTCCGAAAGCCTATTCCAACTCAAAGTCACCGAATCATCATCATA
Organism: Patescibacteria group bacterium; assembly: GCA_018816885.1. Taxonomy (GTDB): domain Bacteria; phylum Patescibacteriota; class Gracilibacteria; order UBA1369; family UBA12470; genus JAHIUS01. The sequence continues at coordinate 1,002 of JAHIUS010000065.1, forward strand.
AGCAATTATAGACAGATTAAACTCCCCGCTCCCGCGAACATACTCCGTAATCTCTTCGTCACCTTTATCTTCACTCGCATCAACTTCAAGCTCCTCATCCCCGGTTGCAACCTCATCCTCCTCGGAGAAGTCCCCAAAATCCGCAGAATATTCATAAGGATACCCCATGTCAAAAGTAACCGGACCGGAAGGATTCGCAAACTCAAGAGAAGAAACAATCACATAAATAAGGTCATAATCTGCAGCCTTCTCAAAAACAAACTCGCCATAAGTATCGGAAACCGACAAAGTATTTTCTTTAATTGAATCCAAATCATAAGAAGACCCAAAAGGAACAAAAGTCACCCCCATGGAAACTTCATCGGACTTAAGCAAAGTAAACTTAAAATCCTCGCCTCCGCCTTCCGGAACATCGAAAACAATATAGTTTGACCCAAAAACAGCAGGATACCGGAGATGTCCAGGCATTTCATTCTCAACAGGATAACTGTTATAACCGCCAAGAAGCCCTACATCCGGATAATTTTCTCCCTCCTCATAAAAATCTTCGTGAGCCAAATTCCAAACTGTAAAATCGCGATAAGCCTCGATTAAATCCCCTCCCCTGTCATCAATAGCGTCCTCTACCGAATTATGAACCGTAAAAGCCCCCGAATACTCAGCAAAAAAGTTTTCCCACATATCAAGAATAATCCCTTCATCAAAATATTCGGACAAAAACTTATGCCAAATATTCAATCCGTAAGTAAAAGCCCCCAAATCACTACCTGCAAAAACGGAATAATCGGAATAATCCAAAAAACTGGACAAATAATAGATGTAATCATTGACATCATCATAAACATAATCTTCCACCCAAACAGCAGTCGCCTCGGCAAAATTAGTAGCTTGATTATTAAACCCGTTATTCAAAAAATTCGTATCATACCCGAACTGAATACAATGCATAAACTCATGCGCAATCGTCACCTTAATAATTCCATTAGACTGCCAAGGATCAATCGCCATATAAGGTGTACCATTCCACTCTATCGTCGTAACTCCAACAGTATTTTCAATCAAATATTCCGCATCATGATCAAGAATCAAGACAAGGTAATCCCCTTGTGGAATAGGCCTCTGGAAACCAAGATCAGAAACCTCCTTTTCCCAAGAATGCTCGGCATAATCGGCAATATTCTCAATAATATCCGCGATTCCATTATTATTTAAATCCGGTTGAACCGCCATAATATCGTCATACTCAACCTGAAAATGCTCCGTACGCATCGCATTACTCTTCATCTCCCCCGGAAAAACTCCGGTCTCAAAAGCTGCCGCACTGCATTCATAAGAACCCCAAAAAGCAGCCCCCAAACAGATCAGCAAAAATGATTTCACAATATTTTTCATGTCCAGACAAATTTAACAAAAAATATGCCTGCCTGCAAACAATGATATAATGCGGCCATGCAATACGCCGAAATCTTACTCAACCAGAAATACTCCTCGATAAAAGAGTCCTTCACATACGAAATCCCCGAAGAAGTAGAAGTAGGCTCTCTTGTAATCGTTCCTTATAAAAAACTCAAACTCGGAGGAATTGTTTTGAAAAAAGTCAAAAAACCGGCTTTTAAAACCCGAGAAATCTTAAAAACAAACGAAATCTACCCGAAAATGCCATCTTGGCAAATGGAAACAGCCAGATTCATATCCGACCATTACATCTGCAACCTATACAAAGCTTTCAAACTCTTTCTCCCAAACAAAATATGGAATTTAAAAGGCAAAAACGAGATCCCTGAGATAAAAGAAGCTTTCAAAAAACCACATTTAACTCTAACAAAAGCCCAAAAAGACGCCCTCAAGGCAATAGAAAAAAGTCAAAAACACCTCATCCACGGCGTAACAGGTTCGGGAAAGACAGAAATTTACCTCCAGCTCGCCTACAAACTGGCCAAAGAAGGGAAACAGACCTTGATTTTGGTCCCGGAAATCTCCCTGACACCACAACTCACAAACTATTTCGAAAAAGTCTTCGGAAAGTCGCTCGCAGTCATTCACTCCCAATTAACAGAATTGCAAAAATCCAAACAGTGGCTCAAAATCGCCTCAAACCAAGCAAAAGTGGTAATCGGCTCAAGATCATCGCTTTTCTCCCCTTTCAAAGACCTGGGAGCAATCATAATGGACGAAGAACACGACCTCTCATACAAACAAGACCAATCCCCTCGGTATCATGCAAGAGCAGCCGCAGAAAAAATAACAGACCTGGTCAATTGCAAACTAATCCTAGCCTCGGCAACCCCCGGAATAGAAACTTACCACAAAGCAAAAACCGGAGAATTAAACCTGATAGAGCTGCCACAGCGAATCGGAGAAACCCCTATGCCGGAAGTGGAAATAATAGATATGCGAGAAGAGCTGAAAGCAAGAAATTTCGGAATTTTAAGCGACAAACTCACAGAAGCCTTAGAAAAAACCTTGGAGGAAGGAAAACAAGCAATCCTCTTCCTGAACAGACGAGGAACTTCATCATCAATAACCTGCAGGGAATGCGGATTCACCCCCGAGTGCCCAAACTGCTCAGTAAGAATGACACACCACCACTCCTGCCTCCTTTGCCACCACTGCAGTCACAAAACCCCAACTCTCACAACATGCCCAAACTGCCAAAGCATCTATATAAAAACCATCGGAATCGGAACCGAACGAGTTGAACAAGAAATTTGCGCAACATTCCCGAAAGCCAAGGTTTTAAGGGCGGATCGCGACACCGTAAAAACCCGCCACGACTTCCCTGAAATCTACAAGAAGTTCCACTCAGGCGAAAAAAACATACTAATAGGAACACAAATGATCGGAAAAGGTCTGGATATCGAAAATGTCGACCTCGTCGCCGTAATCCTGGCCGACATCGGACTCCATGTCCCCGATTTCAGAGCTCAAGAATTCGCTTTCCAGACCTTAACTCAAGTCTCGGGTAGAGCAGGCCGCAGATCAAAACAAGGAAAAGTGATTATCCAAACTTACATGCCGGATAACTTCGCAATCCAATCCGTAAAAACTCACGCTTATGAAGATTTTTACAAAAAAGAAATAGAGACTCGAGAAAAATTCAATCTCCCTCCTTTTTACAAAATCATAAAACTCACCTATACTGATCCCGATTTTGAAAAATCAAAACTAAAAGTCCTGGCAGCAACCAAAAAACTGGAAGCAGATAACCTGGAAATAACACACGCTCCGGCTTTGATCAGCAAAAAACACGGCAAGTATCATTACAACCTGTTTTTAAAAGCCAAAAGCTTAGACGCATACCTGGAAAAAGTAAAAAATCTCGCTACCGAAGATGAAAATTGGAAAATCGACATCGATCCGTTAATTACGATTTAGATAACAGAATCGTTTCGCGCAGCTTTTATCCCCACTCCAGTGGGGGAAACTCCACAATTACACCCCTACACCCTATAATCCTAAACCCCTATGAAAAGAGTCCTGTCAGGGATGCAACCATCAGGCAAACCACACCTGGGAAACTATCTCGGCGCAATGAAGCGCCACATTGCCGTTCAAGAGAAATACGAATGTTTTTACTTCATAGCCAACTACCACGCCTTAACAACCGTTCGAGATAAAAAGAAACTGCAGGAAATGACCAGAGAACTGGCCATCGACTACCTTGCACTAGGTATAAATCCAGGAAAAACAGCCTTTTTCCGCCAAAGCGACATCCCGGAAGTAACGGAGCTCACATGGATTCTTTCAACAGTCGCCCCATTCGGACTTCTGGAAAGAGCCCATGCCTGGAAAGATGCCATCACCAAAAAAAAGAAAGATCCGACAGTCGGCCTTTTTAATTACCCTGTCTTGATGGCCTCGGATATTTTAATATACGAGCCCGACCTTGTACCTGTAGGCCGCGATCAGAAACAGCATATCGAGATAGCCAGAGATATAGCTCAATCTTTCAATAACCATTTCGGAGAAACTTTTAAGCTACCTGAAGACTTCATAGAAGAAGATGTCCAAACAATACTGGGAACCGACGGAATCCACAAAATGAGTAAAAGTTATGGGAATGTAATCGAGATATTCGCGCACGAAGACGAACTCAGAAAACAGATCATGAGCATGGTCACAGATCCAAACAGAGTCAAGAGAGATGATCCGGGAAATCCGGATATTTGCAATGTATTTTCACTGCAAAAAATCTTCTCCCCAAACAAAATCGCCGAGATAAAAAAGAACTGCAAATCCGCCAAATTAGGCTGCGTCGACAACAAAAAAGCCCTGGCGGAAGCAATAATCGAAGAACTCAAACCGGCACGCGAAAAAAGAATTGAGCTTACAAAGAATTTGGATTACATTGATGAGGTACTGAAAAAAGGAGCCAAAAAAGCAAGAGAAACGGCAACAAAAACCCTCGACAAAGTGCGAAGCAAAGTTGGACTGTAAAGATTTCAAACAAAAACCCATACGCCATAAGCCATCCGCTATATGCAAACCAAATACATCTTCGTAACAGGAGGAGTCTGCTCCTCACTTGGGAAAGGTATCGCATCAGCATCAATCGGAACATTGCTCAAGGCCTCCGGCTTCAAGGTATTTACCCAAAAACTTGATCCTTATTTAAATGTCGATCCCGGAACAATGAGCCCCTTCCAACACGGAGAGGTTTTTGTAACAAACGACGGTGCCGAAACAGACCTCGACCTCGGCCACTACGAACGATTCATTGACGAAAATCTTTCGGGAGTTTCAAGCGTCTCAACCGGCAAGGTTTATACAACCGTTCTCGAGAAAGAACGCCGCGGCGATTTCCTCGGTGGAACTATTCAAATAATCCCACATGTAACGGGAGAAATCAAACGCCGCATTCTGGATGCCGGAAGAAAAAGCAAGGCAGATGTTGTGATATGCGAGATCGGAGGAACCGTCGGGGATATCGAAGGACAACCGTTCTTGGAAGCCCTCAGGCAGCTCGGACACGAACTTGGCGAAGGTAACTCGATTTTCGTTCACTTAACCCTTCTACCCTACTTAAAAGCCTCAAAGGAACTCAAAACGAAACCAACCCAAGCATCAGTAAGAGAACTCCGCCAAATGGGTATCCACCCGGACATTATTATGCCAAGAGCGGATTACGATATCGACAAAGAGTTGATCAAGAAAATCGCCCTATTCTGTGATGTTGAGGAAAAAGCTGTCATCCCTGCAATTACTGCAAACTCAATTTATGAAGTACCTCTAATGTTTCAGAAGTACAAACTCGCACAACTGGTCGCGACCAAACTTAATTTGGGGAAAGTCAGCCCTAAACTCAAGAAATGGAAAGAACTTGTAGAAAAAATTAACTCTAAAAGAAAACCTCTGCGCATAGCCCTTGTCGGCAAATACACATACCTGGAAGACGCTTACATCAGCGTAATAGAATCTTTGAAAATAGCCTGTTACCATGAAAACAGGGACCTGGAAACAGTTTGGATAGATTCGGAAAAACTCGGGAAAAAGAATAAAAAAACTTGGAACGAACTCAAAAAATGCGCCGGGATAGTCGTCCCCGGAGGATTTGGCATAAGAGGAACGGAAGGAAAAATCATGGCAGCCAAATACTGCCGCGAAAACAAAGTTCCATACCTCGGACTATGCCTGGGAATGCAAATAATGACAATCGAATATGCCCGTCACTTTCTGAAAGACCATGAAATCACTTCAGAAGAGTTCGACGAAGAAGAAAAACTCGACAAAAGCAAATACATAATCCATTTCCTCCCCGGCCAGCACAAAGACAAAGACAAAGGAGGAACATTAAGACTCGGAGCATATCCTTGTAAACTTATAAAAAACACCAAAACCCAAAAACTTTACAAAAAATCACTCGTACAAGAACGTCACAGACACAGATATGAAGTAAACAATGACTTTCTTGAAAAACTAAAAGGAGGTAATTGGACAGTTGCGGGAATATTCGAAAAAGCCAATCTGGTCGAAATCGCAGAACTAAAAAACCACCCGTTTATGATAGGAACACAATTCCATCCGGAATTCCTTTCACGACCCAACAGTCCACACCCGTTATTCCATGGCTTTATACAAACCGCTATAAGCCATTAGCCATATGCCACAATACAAATACACAGCTGTCACTCAGGATAACCAGAAAATGACTGGCAGTCTTAGCGCCAATAGCGAAAACGAAGCCAGGCAAGAGCTTAACGAACTTAAATTGGCAATTTTAAGTATAGAAGAGGTCTCATCAAATCAAGAATCAACAACAACACCATCCCCTCATCCAATCACAACACAGCAGCAACCGGAAGAAAAAAAGCCAATCCCCGAGCCAAAACAAAAGTCACAGCCAACAAACCTGCTCAAGAAGTTTGAATTCGAAGGAATCGACAAAACGGGCCGCAAAATAGTCGGAACCATTCCGGCAAACGATAAAATTTCAGCCCTGGAAAGGCTCGCTCAAGAATACCAATTCGACATAAACTATTTGGCTCCTACCGAAGCGACCCAGGCGGAAAAAGATTTTGCCCGCCAAGAAGGAATCGAAAAACTAAAAGAGCAATTAGCAGATCTGGATTTAACCAAAAAAGAACTCGAAAAAGAGACAAAAGAAGATAAAAACTTCAAAGAAAAACAAACAGTACTGATGAAAAAAGTCGACTATGTACTCGAAAAAATCAAAAAAGTCCTAACAGAATTCGGAGAAGAGATAAAACCTGAAAACAAGCAGCTCATACAAGGCTACATCAACAAACTCCTAAGAATCAAAAACTCAACAAACCTTGAATACATCGAACACACAACAGAAGAACTGCTCAAGAAAATTCAAGATCAAGAAATTTTTCTCAACAAAGAAACCCTAACACAAGAAAAAGCAAAACTGATGGTAGAAAGCGAAGCTCTAATGTCTTCACTCCATTCCGATTCGGTCACAAAAACAACCCTCACACAAGACATAGACCAAAAACTTTCAAAACTAAAAATCCCCGCCATACAAAAATTCACAAAGGCACTCTCTGAAAAGTTCAAAAAAGACCCCGAAACAGAGTCACTGAAATCACTGATAAAAACAACCAACCGCCAACTCTTCACATATCTGAAAATCTGGCTGAAATCTCTCAAAAACAAAGATGCCAAAAACCAAGCCGAAGAAAGCATAAAAGCCGTCCTCGAAGAAAGAAAAAGCCTCAAAAACCAGATAAGAACCCTGCAAAACAAAGAGACCAAAATCATAAAAAAACCTTCAAATAAAGATACCCTGCTATCGGAAGTAACCAATTTCTTGGGATGGCTGCTTTCATTCTATCTAATCTATTACTTCGCGACATATTACGCGGCAACCAAGGACATCCCTTACGAGCTCAATCTGCCATGGGATCCGGATATAACAAAAACACCTCTCATAAAATACCTCGTCGCAATAATATTCATGTGGTACATTTTACTGGCGATAAAGACTAAATTCGCACCCGGAAAAGCATTTTTAACCCCAATCCTGGGCCTCACCGGTCTTGTGCTTACAGTTCTAACCGTGTTTAATTTCTAAGCACACAGAAGCCACCAGCCTGCCCCGATGAGGCGGGGGCAAAACACCACACAGTCGCAACAGGACAAAGTCATGATTGCGACACTCACTACCAATCAAGCCGTCGAGCCATAGGCGAGCCCCGCCTTGGCGGGGTCCAGGCGAAACACCACATACTACTACTACTCCCTACCACTAACTATGTACCCTGTTCTCTTCCAAATAGGCCCATTCTCACTTCATTCGCTCTGGCTTTTCGTATCCATAGCATTCATCATATCAATATTGAAATTCTCTAAAATCGCCAAAAGACAAAGACTCGACTTAACACCATTCCACAATCACGGCCTAACGATAATCATGATAACCTTGCTGACATCCAGATTGGTGTTTTTCTTGATGAACCAAGCCTTTTACATGCCGACATTCAGCTTTAATAGACTTCTTGGATTCTTTTATATCTGGGATAAAGGACTTTCTTTTTGGGGAGGACTCGCGGGATTTATTTTTATCCTTATCATTGTTTTGATAAAAAGAGGAGAAAATATACTACGATGGTTAGATGCCTTGGTTATACCGCTGGGAATCGGAATCATAATTGCCAATTTCGGACAACTCTTGGACGGTCAAGGATACGGGAGAGAAACAATTCTCCCTTGGGGGATTACTTATCAAAGCATTAATGTGAAATATACCGTCCCAATCCACCCGACACAAATTTACTCGATGCTTTATATATCCGGAATATTATATTTTTTCAATCGATTCAAAAAACACAATTTTTTCGAAAAAGATGGTAATAAAACGCTGGCCGCAATAGCGATCTACTCATTATGCAGATTCGGATCGGAATTCTTCCGCGGAGACGATACTGTCGAAATATTCGGCATCAGACTGGCCGCAATAATATCTTTGACGGCATTCTTAATATCCGGATGGTTTTTGCGCAAAAGAAACCGTTTCTCAAGCAGTACCTCCATATATTCTAAACTATAAACAATGAACCCATTAAACCTGTTATCCGCATCATATTTATTCAACCCTACCCCTGGCCAAGACTTCAAGTATTTATGGATTTGCCTGGTATTCTTCCTATTGCTGGTTGTACTTGGACAGTATTGGAAAACTTTTACGAAAAATCACGAACATAAAAAAATCCTAAAAAAAATATTCCCGGGGGTCGCCAATAAATTAACAACCTTTGCTTTGTTCGGCTTTGCATTCTTGTTTTTCAGACATGAAAACATTCCCTACATGGCAATGAGAATACTTTTACTGGCGGTAATAATCTGGACACTTGTTTATATCGGAAAAAATCTGCGCAAATACTTTAAGATCCTACCGACTGAAATAGCAAAAAAAGCAAAGAAAGAGGACTTGAATAAATATATGCCAAAACCAAAAAAGAAAAGAAAGAAACGAAGATAGGCTGTTAACTAACTTTCAATATCTTATACTGCACCTTGCCTGCAGGAACTTTGACATCAATAACCGCTTTGGCTCCATGACCCATTAGGGCCGCTCCGACAGGAGATTGATTGGATATTTTACTCGCCATAGGATCAGCTTCGGTAGAACCGACAATTGTATACTCTTCAGTCTCACCTTCGCTTCCGGCCTTTATAAGCTTAACAACAACCTTGCTGCCAAGAGATATTGTTTTTCCGCTTTTCTGACTGTCTGAAATAATTTTTGATCTTTTAATCTGATCTTCAAGTTCAAAAATTCTTCCTTCAACAAAAGCTTGCTCATTCTTAGCCTCTTCATATTCTGAATTTTCAGAAAGATCACCATAAGAAATGGCCTCTTTAAGCCTTGAAGCAACCTCTTTACGCTTGGTTTTTTGTAGATACTCAAGCTCTTCCTCAAGCTCTTTAAGCCCCTGCTTGGTTACATATATATAATCATCGTCTTGTACTTTTGCATCTGCCATTTTATTAGAGATTAGAGATTAGAGATTAGCTTGGTCGAATTTTAACGGAAGTAGGATGTTCCCGTAATTTTTGTAGAACTTTCGCCTCGATCTGACGGATTCTTTCACGAGTAACTCCGAATTCACGCCCAACCTCTTCCAAAGTGTGTCCGATACCGTCTTTAAGTCCGAAACGCATCTCAATAATCTTCCTTTCTCGAGGAGAAAGGTACTGAAGCATTTCGTGAATATTTTCTTTAACAAGCTGTCTGTTTGTCGCATCAGCAGGAGAAAGAGCATCATCATCTTCAATAAAATCCCCAAGCTTACTATCCTCCTCGGCACCGACAGGAGCCTCAAGAGAAACAATATCTTGAGAAATTTTCATCACATGACGAACTTTCTTGATATCCATATCCATCTCAGCGGCAAGCTCCTCGATAAGAGGCTCACGGCCAAGTTCCTGAACAAGCCTTCTCTGGGTATGAGTAAGCTTATTAATGGTTTCCACCATATGCACAGGGATCCTGATCGTCCTTGCCTGATCGGCGATAGCACGAGTTATAGCCTGCCTGATCCACCATGTAGCATAAGTAGAGAACTTGAACCCTCTTTCAGGGTCAAACTTCTCTACGGCGCGGAAAAGACCGATATTTCCTTCTTGAATCAAGTCAAGGAATGAAAGTCCGCGACCGATATATTTCTTGGCAATGGAAACAACAAGACGCAGATTCGCTTCCGCAAGAGCTGTTTTGGCGGATTGGTCTCCTTTCTCAATTCGACGAGCCAAATCGGCTTCCTCTTGAGCGGTAAGAAGCGGGACTTTGCCAATTTCACAAAGATACATCCTTATAGAATCATTAGCTATTTCCTGAAGCTCAACATGTTGTTTAACATCAATCTTTTTGTCATCATCGTCGTCATCTTTTACGGAACCATCTTTCTGCTTACGATCCCCCCAAATCATCTTCTCCTTAACATCAATAACCTCAATTCCAAGATCCATAAAAAGAGTATAAATTTCATCCAGAAGAAAAACATCCTTCTCAACGGCGGGAATAGCCTTCATTAGCTCCTGCTGAGTCACAAAACCTCTCTGACGTCCTTTCTTAATCAAAGATCGAACCTCGGGAGGATAATTGGCCAATTTATCATCAGATGGACCTGTAATAAACTTTTTAGTGCGTGCCATGAGCAGACTTATGAAATATATTGTGCGTACTGCTTAAGCAGTTTGTTTTCCAAGTCTTGATCTTTATCAAGTCGTGCTTGCCTGATTCTTGCGGTTAAATCGAGTTGCTCTCTGCGCATTCCCTCCTGTTTCAATTTCTTAAAAACTCTTTCCGCCTCCTGCTTTATATCCTCCTCTCTCCACTCGGAAACCCTATTTTCAACATAAAGCGCAAATACAGAAACCTTTTCTAACTCATCTTCTTCAAGTTCAGAAAGCAAACCCTCATCAAAACAAGCGCAGGCATTATAATAACTTGCGAATTTTTTGTAAATGTTTTGTTCATCACCTTCAAACAGATAAAGGTAATCCTCCTTGACATAGTCCGCAAAATACTCCTTATACTGCCACAGAAAACCAAGGAAATACTCCTGTGGACCAAATTTCCTGGAAGATTTCGGCTCCTCCTGTTTTTTTATACGGGAATACTCCCTTTTTTTGAAAGAAAACATCCTCTCCTTAAGCTCGGCAGCCGGAACAGACACCTTGGAAGCCAATTTGTTTAGATAAGTTTCTTGCTCCAAAGGATGCTTAACCCCGGACAAAAGCCCCAAATACATATCGCAAAAAGCTTTACTCTGCTCAAGATCGGAAACATCGTACTCGGAAT
>JAHIUS010000007.1 GCA_018816885.1 Patescibacteria group bacterium
AAAAATACTTGCTGATGCAAACAAGCTTATTGCGGCAAAGCTAGACTTTTATGAGAAGGCATTGGGATTAGCGAGTAGTGGTAGTTAGGCGGCTTTTCCTCTGATTTTCCCTCCCAACGATTCCAGGTTCTTGAAAACTTGCTTCTGGACCGCTGTCATTTCTTCGTCTGTGAGCGTTCGGTCATCGGCTCTTAGTTCGATGTGGTAGGCGAGGGCTTTTTCGGAAGTTTCCAGGCCTTTCCCTCGGTAAATATCGAAGAGTTCGATTTGCTTGATGAGTTTTTTGTCTGCTTTTTCGATCGCTTTCTCTGCTTCGGCGGCTGTTATTTTCTCGGGAAGGACGACTGAGATATCCAATTCAAGGGATGGAAACTTGGGGAGGCTTGAGTATTTGTGCTGTCTTTGGCCGGAGGCGACGAGGGCGGTGAAGTTGATTTCGAATACGGCTGTGTTTTCTGCTATTCCGGGGTGAACTTCGTAGATTTGGCCGACTTCTTTGCCTTTGATCAGGATTGTGGCGCATTTTTGAGGGTGCGTGTAGGCCGGTGGGTTTTTGGATTCGACAATTTTTGGGGTTACCGCTCCGAATTTTTCGAGAAAAGCTTCTGCCGCGCCTTTGGCTGCAAAGAATCCTTCCGCAAGCAGTCCGAGGATCCATTTTTCTTCGAGAGGCATGAATTCTCCGATTTCTTTGTAGGTTCTACCGATTTCGTAGACTTTGCGGGTTTTTGACTTCAACATGTTTGGCAAAAGTGATGTTCGCATGTGGGTTTGGTCTTCGGATAAGCAGTTTTTTAGCTTCAAATGTTCTTTTTCCGGAAGTTTGTATTTTTGAAAATCTTTTTCGCTATAAAAGGAGTAGTTTGACACTTCCGAGAAGCCCATTCCGAGTGAAAGGATATCTCTTGCTTTGTGCTTGAGGAATCTTTCGCGGTTTTCCATCGGAAGTTTCGGCGGGAGATTTGGGAAAGAAGGTGGGATGTTTTCGTATCCGAAGATTCTTGCCACTTCTTCGACGATGTCGTCTTCGCCTTCGATGTCTTTTGTCGACCGGAAGGATGGGACGGAGACTTCGAATGAAGGTGAAACTTTGAACTCAAGGCTTTCTAAGATTTTTTTGATCTCTTGTTTGCTGATTGGGGCTCCGATTTTGCTTGCGACTTTTTCCGGGTCGATTTTGATTTTTAAATTCTTGGGTTTGGAGAAGTTTTCATCGGTTATTGGGCTCGCGAGTTTGGCGCTAGGGCAGATTTCCAGTAAAAGCTGTATTGCGCGGAGCATTGCGAGCTCTGCGAGTGCCGGATCGAGGCTTTTTTCGAATCTTTGGACTGACTCGGTTCGGAGGCCGAGCTCTGTTGATGTTTTTCTGACGGAAACCGCATCGAAATTGGCGGCTTCGAAGATTATTTCGGTTGTGTCTTTTTGAATTTCTGAGTTTTGTCCGCCCATTACTCCTGCTAGCGCGACAGCTTTTTTGTGATCGGCTATTACTAGGTTTTTGTCTGATAATTTATGCTCTGTTCCGTCCAGGGTTGTGAATTTTTCGTCTTTTTTGGCTGTGCGGACAATGATTCCGCCTTCGATTAAGCGTGCGTCGAATGCGTGCATCGGCTGTCCGAGTTCGGAGGCTATGAAGTTGGTGATGTCGACGATATTGTTGTAAGTTGCGTGGCCTGCGGCCTCAAGTTTTTTTCTTAGCCATTTTGGCGATTCTTCGACCTTTACTCCTGTTATTTTGACTCCGAGGTAGCGCGGGCACAGATCTTTGTCTTTTATTTCGATTGAAAGTTTGGGCATGGGGCATGGGGCAGGAGGTATGGGTTCGATTTTCTTAAGTTTTTCTCCTAAAAGGGCTGCGACTTCGCGTGCGATTCCGTAATGTCCCCAAAGGTCGGGGCGGTGAGTTAGTGACTTGTTGTCGATTTCCAGAATCTTGTCGTTCATTGAGAGGGCTTCTGCGAGAGGGGTGCCGGGCATTACGTTTTTATCAAAAAATTGAATTGAAGTTCCTTCTTCTTTGAATCCAAGTTCTTGATCTAGGCACAGCATCCCTTCAGAAGGTGCTCCTCTGAGCTCTTTTTTTTCAATAACAAGGCCTGTTGGCAATGTTGTTGGCGCGACTGCTACAGGCACTTTGTATCCAGCTTTCATTTTAACCATTTGACCGAAAATCAAATGTATTGGCTTTTTCTCTCCAATATTGACAGTTGCGAGGCTTAATTTGTTAGCATTGGGGTGTTTTTTTATTTCAACAAGCTCTCCTACTACAACCCCTTCAAGGCCTTTCCCCTGATCAACAACCTCTTCAACTTCAGCGGTGTGCAAAGTCAGCATTTCACCGAGCTTCTCGGCGGAAATTGGGACTGAGACATAATCTTTGAGCCAGTTTAGGGAGATTTTCATAGTGTTAGGTTAGGTGGGGCATGGGATGGATGTCACCTGCGGCGACTTTTTAAGCTTTAGGTTTGAACCTGATAATCAAAATTATCCCCCATATTTGGAACAGCATGTAGAACGAGGTGAGCATTATGAATACGGGGTCCATCAGGTGGATTGCGTAGATTAGCAGCAGCAAGTCTCCGACGAGCCATGTCATCCATGAGCCCAAGCTTACTCCCGTGGAGTTCTTTTCTTTATATAAATGTCTGATTTGCGGCATGTACGCGATTATTTCCAGCGTGTTTCCGGCAATTCCAATAATTAAAAAGGGGTCGAATGTCATTAGAATTGCGTTAAAAATCTGGGATCTGCGGATTTGAGCAGTCTGATGTCGTCAATTCCGTATCTCATCATTACGAGTCTTGTCAGTCCGAATCCGAAGGCCCAGCCTTGGTATTTTTTCGGGTCTACTCCGCCGGCCTTGAGGACGTTTTTGTGTATCATTCCGGCGCCCATGAATTCGAGCCAGCCGGTGTTCTTGCAAACTCGGCAGCCTTCTCCTCCGCAAAGCAGACAGGAGAAGTCGACTTCGAGTCCGGGTTCAACGAATGGGAAGTAGCCCGGTCTTAGTCTAACTTTTACTTCTTTTTGAAACAGTCTTGTTAAGAATTCTTGGAGAATTCCCTTCAAGTGTGAAAGCGATATGTCTTTGTCGATCAGCATACCTTCGACTTGGTCGAATGTTGTGTCGTGGCTGGCATCGGTCGCTTCGTATCGGAAAACTCTTCCGGGAATGATGATTCGCAGAGGCGCTCCGTATTTTTCCATTGTGCGGATTTGTACCGGGGAGGTGTGGGTGCGGAGGACGAGTCTGCCATGTTTTTTGTCAGCTTCTTTATCGAGGAAGAATGTATCTTGCATGTCTCTTGCCGGGTGGTGCTTGGGGATATTGAGCCCTTCGAAGTTGTAGTATTCGCTTTCTACTTCCGGTCCGTCCATTATGGAAAATCCCATCTGGGAAAAGATGTTTTCTACCTCCCATTGGACTTTTGATAACGGGTGAATGTGTCCGATTTCAGGTTTAATCCCGGGTTCGGATAGATCGAAGTTTTCAGTTGTTAGTTGAGAGTTGAGTGCGGCCTCTTTTAGTTCGGATTTTTTTTGGTCAAAAGCTTCTTCAAGAGTTTTTTTCGCCTTGTTGGCATTCTCGCCGTAAGCTTTTTTCTCTTCACCGGGTACATCTTTAATTCCTCTTAAATGATTTGTGAGAGCTCCTTTTCGGCCTAGAATTTTTACTTCTAAATCCTGCAGTTCTTCGAGAGAGTTGATTTTTGCGAGTTCGCCCAGGGTTTTCTTGATGAGTTTGTCGAGCATTGAATTGTTTTTAATTTCAGGTGTAATTTAGATTAAAATTACTGTGTTGGCAACTCGGGGGCATGGGGCATGGGGCATGGCAGGGTTGACAGCGGGGCGTGGATCAGCTTTAATTCGAGCGTTACAGAACGAGTAAAACCTAAATCTCAGGTTGAAGATTTGCGCAGGTTGGCAAACGTACCTTTGTCTGTTGTTTGTCGATTGATGCGTATGAAGCTAAAGCTTTGGCTTATTTCTTATGACTCTGAGCATGGGGAGCTGGATAGGCTGTTTAGGCATGGGCATAAGATTCAGCAATAAAAAAGCCCCCAATTTCTTGAGGGCATAGATCGTGGTTGTGGAGCATGGGGCATGCGGGCCTTCGGCCCTAGGTGGATCCTCGCTAAGGTGAGGTTTGTTTAGCGAACTGCGTCTTTCAGGCTTTTTCCTGCGCGGAAGGCAGGTGTTTTCATGGCTCCGATCTTGATAGGTTCTTGTGTTCGTGGGTTAACTCCTTTTCGAGCTGACCTCTTGGATACGCGGAAAGTTCCGAATCCTGTTATTGTTACATTGTCGCCTTTTTTGAGTGATGTTGTTATGGTTGATAGCATTGCTTCAAGAGCTTTGGTAGCATCTTTCTTGGTGATTTCTGCTGCTTCCGCCGCTGCATTGATCAGATCTTGCTTAGTCATGTCAGTTTTTGTGTTAGGATATAAATAGACAGGGCTTATTATATTTGCTTCGTGGATTGAGGCAAGTTGTGATTTCGTTTTTGTGGTGTGTGGAAGCGAAAAATGTGGTGTGGTAATTGGCTTATGGCGGATGGCGTAGATCTAAAATCTAAAATCTAAAATCAAAGAGTGGGGATTTTGTGGTTTTGGATTTTAGATTTAAAGGCTTTCTATTTGACAATCCGGCTTGTCCTCCAGTAGTTTCCTTTTTGACTAACCTTGCGAATATGGCCGCTAAAAAAAATCTTGTTATTGTGGAATCCCCCGCGAAGGCGAGGATGATTTCGAAGTTTTTGGGGAAGGATTATGATGTTCAGGCTTCAATGGGGCATGTTCGGGATCTGCCCAAGTCGGTTATGGGTGTTGACGCAGAGAAAGATTTTGAACCTAAATACATAATTTCCCAGGACAAGAAGAAGGTTATTAAGGATTTGAAATCAAAAATCGGAGTAAAAACAACGGTATGGATGGCGACTGATGAGGACCGCGAAGGAGAGGCGATTGCCTGGCATTTGAAGGAAGCTCTTAAGCTGACAAACAAAGATATTAAAAGGATAGTTTTCCACGAGATTACCAAGCCGGCCATCTTGGCTGCGATCGAAAGCCCTCGCGATATCGATCAGAAACTGGTTGATGCTCAGCAAGCTCGTCGTGTTCTTGATCGGCTTGTTGGTTACGAGCTTTCGCCACTTCTTTGGAAGAAAATTCGATATGGGCTTTCCGCGGGTCGCGTTCAAAGTGTAGCGGTTCGATTGATCGTTGATCGTGAGCGCGAAATAGAGGCTTTTAAGCCGGACGAGTTCTGGAAAATCGCTGTGTTATGTGATCATAAGAATGGAGAGTTCGAAGCTTTTTTGGCAGAAAAGAATGGCAAGAAGTATGAACCGAAGAATGAAAAAGATGCAAAAACCGCTTCTGCCGCGATCAAGAAAACGGATCTTAAGATTGCGGGGATCGAAAAGAAAAAACATACGAAAAATCCGGCTGCGCCTTTCACGACTTCCACTCTCCAGCAGGAGGCTGCGCGCAAACTGCATATGTCTGTTAAGAAGACGATGACTTTGGCCCAGCATTTGTATGAGGGTGGTCACGAGGATCATGGACTGATTACTTATATGAGAACCGACTCGGTGAATTTGGCGGGTTCCGCTTTGAGTCAAATTAAGGAGGTTATTGATCGGGATTTCGGAAAAAAATATTCTTTGGATACGCCGCGAGTTTATAAGAGTAAAAAGGGTGCACAGGAGGCTCATGAGGCGATTCGACCTGTTGATTTGCGGATTAAGCCTGAAGACGTGAAGTCTGTTTTGGATAAGGACCATTATCGTTTGTATAAGTTGATTTGGGAAAGAACTATTGCTTGCCAGATGGCTAACGCTGTTTTGGACAGGACTACCATCTCGATTGAGGCTCAGGAGTATACATTAAAGGCTCATGGCCAGACTGTTGAGTTTGACGGGTTTATGAAGGTTTATGTTGAAGGCTGTGATAATAAAAAAGATGGAGAAGATGAGGGTGATAGGATTCTCCCGGAGGTTTTCGAGGGAGATCCGGTTAAGGCTAAGAAAATCGATCCCACTCAACACTTTACCAAGCCGCCTCCTCGATATACGGAGGCTTCTTTGGTCAAAAAAATGGAGTCTCTCGAAATCGGTCGACCGAGTACTTATGCGCCGACGATTGCGACGGTTCAGGCTCGCGGATATATCGAGCGAAATGAGTCGCGTCAGCTTCAGCCGCATGATATCGGGAAGGTTGTGACGGATCTGCTTGTGAAACATTTTCCGGATATTGTCGACTACGATTTTACTGCCGAGATGGAGGATGATTTGGATAGAATTGCTGATGGAGAGAAGGAGTGGGTGCCTATTTTGAAGGCTTTTTATAAACCTTTTCACAAACTTGTTGAGGAAAAGATGAAATCGATTAAAAAAGAGGATGTCCAGGAGAAAACCGATGAAAAATGTGAGGAATGCGGAGCTCCGATGGTGATAAAGTTCGGTCGATTCGGTAAGTTCATGTCCTGCTCGAAATTTCCTGAATGTAAAAATGCCAAGCCGATGGGCGAGGATGAGGAGAAGCAGAAAGAACTTGAGGGCATGGAGAAGAAATTTAAAGGGAAAAAATGTAAAAAATGCGGCGAACCGATGGATGTTAAGGTGGGTCGTTATGGTCCTTTTTTGGCTTGCAGCGGTTATCCGAAGTGCAAAAATATTGAGGGAATTGTTAATTTGGCAGGAGTGCATTGTCCGGAATGTAAGGACGGGCAGCTTGTTGAAAGACGAACCAAGAAGGGTGGACGGGTGTTCTGGGGATGTAATAAGTTCCCGAAATGCAAGTTCGCGAGTTGGGATAAGCCCTTGAAGGAGAAATGCGAAAAATGCGGATACTTGATGGTGGAGCGTGGCAAGGAAGCTGAGAAAAAGTGTGTAAAATGTGATGTTAGTAAGAAGTAATGAGTATCCAAGTGTCTGCGCCGGAGGATGAGGAAAGGTAGATCGTGGCTCTGTAGAGTTGCCAGCCCAGTCTGTTTCTGGTATAATAATACGAATTAAATGTATTTTTATGACGAAAAAGTTAAAGATTTCGATTCTATTGGTGGCTTGCGGGCTGTCATTGATTGCTGCTTCCGGTGCGCTTGCTTTCGGCGGGGGTGAGGAATGCGGGTATATCGAGGGGGTTACTGCTGAGGTCCCGAATATTGGGACTGTAACTTTTAATGATACGGCTTATAAGGTTTGTATTGATGAAAACGGTAGTGTACTTGATGCCTATTCCACTTATGCGTGGAGTTCTCAGTTGGGGCCGATTTTCTTCAACGAGCTTATTATAAATATGAATAATGGTCGGTGGGCCGGGGATGCTTATGCGCCTTTGAATGCTTATAATTATGAATCGCCTTATGGGGTTTATTTTGATTTGAGCGGGGTTAGTACGAATATGACTACCGGGGTTGTTTCCGGGACTGTGGATAATCCTCGGATTGGAGAGTTTGATTTTGGCGGGATTAATATGGATTTGCCTGCGGCTTCCGTTACGGCTTCGCTTGCAGTTGAGACTTTTGGGAATGTTTCTTGGGATGGGACGCCTGTTGCGGATGGTGAAAGCGGATATAAATTGATATTTACTATTGATTTGCCGGAAGGGGTTTCACATGAGGTTTTCGGGTTTACCGGAGGGGCTGAGCCTATTGCTGAAAGTGACTTGAGATTGGATCAGAGGGATTTAACGGGAGATGTCAATGATGCTGTTACGAAGGATGAGTTTTGGCTGTCCAATTTGGACGATGAGTTTGCGGAGTATACTCTTGAAATTACTTCCAAGGCGCCGAGTTCGGATAAGATTTGCACTAATACGGACATGGATGATTTCGAGTTTTGCAGCGCTTCGGGGCATACCTATACTCTCGGCGAGATGAGCTTGAACTCTTCCTGGGGAAGGGATTTTGATTGGACTGTTAATGGGGATTTGCTCGATACTGTTGATGGTGATGCGGTGATGAATTTGGGTGAAAGCCTTCCTTTTGCGCCTTTGTTTGAGATTGATGATTTCCATCCTGCTGGCGTTATGGAGCTTGAGGATTTGCCGGCTTTGGCGCTAGGGGAAAGTTATGATTTTACGGCTGAATTCATCAGAAATAGTGATGGAGGCGCGATTGATGAGTATGGGGCGGATTTTGTTTATGCTACTGATGATGTTGAGTTCGGATTTGGAAGTCTTGATCTTGAAATTAATGAGCTTGAAACTGTTTGGCCTGCTGAGGGGCTTTTGGATGGAGATGATGTGGTTACGGGTATTGGTTTTTATGGTGTGGGAGATTTGGATGCAGGGGTTGGTGCTTGGGTGAATTCTTATCTTCATCTTGAGTTTAATGATAGAGAAAATGTCTATTACCCTTCGCAGTATTTCAGTTTTGTTGACAGAAGGGTTGCGATCCCTGCTGATCCTGTGAGGGTTATCGGGACTGTTAGCGGATATGCGGATAGTGATGGTGTAACGGTTGTTGGAGATGTGAGCAGGCTTGAAATCAGAAGCTCTTTATTTGCAAGGGCGACTGCGGCGGTTCGAGGAATTGGGGCTGCCGGCGGAGGTACGGTGAATGGTTCTTATAGTGCGATTGGCGGAGAGGAGCTTATGTCCGGAAGTATTCTTTATTTTACGGAAGATGTTGTGGTTGTCGGAGGTGAAATCGATGATGACGTGACGCTAATTGTTGCCGGTGGCGATGTTCGTCTTGAAGGGGATATTACTCGAGGGGACGGGGAGTTTGGGATTATTGTTTTTGAAGAAAATGGGGTTGGTGGAAATATGTACATTGATCGTTCTGTTACGGATGTTCATGCGACGGTATTTTTGGATGGAAGTTTGCTGAGCAGCGGGCTTGAGGCCGACAGGACTAATCAGCTTTATATTTATGGTTCGCTTATTTCTGAAAATACTATTGGCGGCAGTTCTGGCGGCAACTGCGTGCTGGGTAATGGCGAGACTGGAAACTGTGATGACGCGAGGGCGCAGGATTTAAATAATATGAGCTTTTACCAACTTTGTTATCCTTATGGCGATGAAGGAGATGTCGATTTCTCGGC
Source organism: Patescibacteria group bacterium (assembly GCA_018816885.1). Taxonomy (GTDB): domain Bacteria; phylum Patescibacteriota; class Gracilibacteria; order UBA1369; family UBA12470; genus JAHIUS01. The sequence continues at coordinate 9,050 of JAHIUS010000007.1, forward strand.
CGCTCCGGAAAATTGTCCGGGCTATGAGCCTTCGAGTTATGATGGGGTTTATCAAAATTACCCTGTGATTATTGAGTATAGGGCTGCGGGAGATGAGTTGTTGATCTTTTAGTTGGGCATTGGGCAGAGGGCATTCCCGCCAGGGCGGGGTCTTGTGGTGTTTCGCTGACGCGAAACGGCTTTTGTAGTGAGGCGCGCAACCAGGATTTTATCCTGTTGCGCGTGTTAGATGATATGCCAGTCGACTAAGATTGCGGCTATTAGGATTGAGAAGATTAGTGCGGAGGAGCTGGCGACGAAAAAGTATGTCAGATACAGGGTTCGCTTGGAGATGTAGCGGAATTTTTTCGCATGATTGACGGCTAGTCCGGCGTAAACCAGAAAGATTATCAGTAGTATTGCGAGGATTATTGTTGCGATATAAGGCATGGGGTATGTGGGTTTCGTCTTCGGTGGATGCTGTTAGTTATTGTACCACGATGTATCGATATCCGGGTATTCTACCAGGTGATCGTACATGATTTTTTGGATTTCTTTGAGGCGGTGTTCTGTCGGAGCCTCGAATCTTATTGTCATGCAGGGGGTTGTGTTTGAGCACCTGATTGCGCCCCAGGAGTCTTTGTCGAAGTTTATGAATGCGCCGTCGATTGTGAGGCAGTCGTAAAGATTGTCGAAGTGGTTGGCGATTTTTTCGATGTGCTTGAATTTTACATCATCGGGGCAATGGGCTTTGATTTCAGGGGTATTGAAGACTTTTGGGAGGTCTGTGAAGAGCTCGGAAAAGGGTTTGCCGCTGTCTGCGAGGATTCTTAGGATTACTGCTGCCGCGAACATTGCGTCGTCGAATCCGTACCAGTTGTAATAGGTTTCTCCGAAGAACATGTGGCCTGATGTTTCGCCTGCGAGTGGCGATCCGATGTCTTTCATGGTTTTTTCGATGAATGAGTGGCCGGTTTTGGCTCTTACGGGGTTGCCGCCTTTGTTTGCGATGTCGTTTTCGAGGACTTTGGAGCTTTTTATGTCAAAAACTATATTGGCTCCGGGGGTATATTTGAGTAGGTCTCGCGCTATTGGGATTAAGGTTGCGTCCGAGTGATAGTGGGAGCCTTTTTCGTCGATTACTCCGATTCGGTCGCCGTCTCCGTCAAACCCGATACCGAGGTCTGCGCTTTCTTGCAGGACTCTTTCTGAAAGTTCCGCGAGGTTCTCTGCGTCTTCGGGGTTGGCTTCGTGGTTCGGGAAGGTTCCGTCGGGGTCACAGTACATTTTTATGACTTCGCAGCCGAGTTTTTCCAGGAGCTCTGGTGCGAATAATCCTGCGATTCCGTTCCCGGCGTCGATTACAACTTTTAGGGGGCGGGAAAGTTTGATTTTTGAGGAGACTTCTTCTAAATAATCGTTAAAAACGTCGTCTTTTGGCTCGACTTCGCCGTTTCCTTCTTCAAAATCTTCTTCCTGAATCAATTTGAGTACATCTTGCAGGTCGTCTCCGCATATTGAGTGGGCTTTTCTCCCCAGTAGCTTAAAGCCGTTATATTCCTTTGGATTGTGGCTGGCGGTAATGTTGCAGCCTCCGTCAAAATCGTACTTGTAAATTGCGTAATAGACCAGTGGGGAGGTGCTGTCGCCCATATCTGTCACGTTGCAGCCTGTTCTTGCGAGGCCCTGAATGAAAGCTTTGTGAAGTTCCGGGCTTGATAGCCGCATGTCGTGGCCTACTACGATTTTTGGATCTTTTTTGCCATAAAGTCTTATCAAATATGTTCCAAAACCTTTTCCGATCAGCTCGGCTCCTTCCGGGGTTAGGTCAGGTTTTTGATTTGATTCCGGCTTGTGGGCGATTCCTCGGATGTCGTAGGCACGGAAGATGAGTGGGTTGATTGGCATGGTGTTGGGTGGGTTAGGGCATGGGGCATCCTGTTGGCTCGTGGGGCTTATGGGTGTCAAGCCTTATTTGCGTGGGAGTTGTATGTCCCGGAGACGCTCTGCGACTTTGATTTTTGTTAAGTACTGAGCGACTTGTTCGGGGACCATTTTAGCCCATGACTCATCGCCTTGTAAGATTTTTTCGCGTATGGCTGTAGCGCAGATTTTATGCTTGATTTCTATGTCTTTGATTTCGATATCAGGAGCGTGTTTTTGGAACAATTCTTTTACCATGTGGGATCCCGTATAAAGGCTTTCGAAAGAGGGGCAAAGCAGTTTTACATGTGATGCCCAAAGAGAGTAATTGTTTATGTTTCGTATCGGAATTATAGCGTATCTTCCAGGCGCGATTTCGTGCGCTTGTAAAGTTTTTTCTATCATTTCAAACCTCTCTCCGGCAGTAAAAGGGTTATCATCGGTATAGTTGTCTTCGGCGCTTCCGATTCCGATCAGAACTCGATCATTTTCTATAAGGGCTTTGTTTAGGGCATCAAGGTGTCCCAGGTGAAATGGTTGGAAACGGCCGATAAGTAGGGCAGAGGGCATTAGAATAGTGATTGTTGGTCTTGGGGCATAGGGCATGAGGCATGGGGCATAGGGCATTCGGAGCCTGTTGGCTCCTCCTTTTCTATTATAGGGTCGTCGCTGATTTCATCAATGATGCCTTCGTCTTCGGGTATGAGGCTAGGTGTATCTTGGGGTATGGGACAGAGGGCATGGGGCATTTTGGATTTGTGGTCGTTTTGATTGATTCTGCGAATTGTTTTTTGAACCAATGCCGAGTCTAGGCCGCGAGCGGTGATTTTCGATTCATCCAGGCCTTCTTCGTAAAGTTTTATGATTTGGTCGAGTTTGTCGTATGTGGCGCCGAGTTCTTCTTCGTCGGTTTGACCTCGGGCAAGTTCCGCGGTTGGTTTTTTTTCTATCAATTCTTGAGGCAACCCCATTTCTTTGGCAAGGGCTATTACTTCTGTTTTATAAAGACTTCCAATAACTTCAACATCTGCCGCCAGATCGCCAAATTTAGTCCCATATCCAAGTATCAATTCGCTCTTATTGGAAGTTCCGAGGACGAGGGCGTTTTCGGCGTTGGCATAATTATAAAGCAGAGTCATTCTTATTCTTGCTCGAAGATTCATCTGGGCAGTTTCGTTTTGGCCCCACGGGACGAAACTAAAGCTAACAAGGAATGAATTAATTGGTTGATAATAGTGGTTTACCTTAAAAAATCCCGCAAGTTTTTTAGCGTGTTCTATGTTTTCCTGACTGGAAAGTCCCAGTTCGGGCATGATTAAGACTGTCACATTCCCCGGTCCAAGGGCGTCTACAGCTATTTTTAGGGTTACAGCTGAGTCGATTCCGCCGGAGAGTCCGAGGACGGCTTTCTTGAGGCCGGTAGATTTTACGAAGTCTTTTAGGGCTTGGGCATGGGGCATGGGGCGTGGGGCATTAGAGGGCATTGGGCATTGGGCGCTACGTTGTGTGGGGTTACAACGTGTCAAGTTGTGGTCTCGTTAATTAGCGGAGGTTTTTTAATGTTTGCCGGATTTCTTTGTCCTGGGCTCTTTTTTTCAGGTCGGCTCGTTTGTCGTGCAGCTTTTTCCCCCGACAGATTCCGATTGTCATTTTGGCGCGATTATTCTTCAGGTGGATGTCGAGAGGGACTATTGTAGTACCTTTTTGGCTTTCTGCCGAGGTGAGTTTTTGAATCTCTTTTTTTGTTAATAAAAGTTTCCTAGGGGCTTTCGGGTCATAATCTTTGACTGAGGCATGTTTATAAGGGCTGATGTGAAGGCCTTTGGTCCAGGCTTCGCCGCTTTTTAGTGAAATATAACTGCCTTTCAGGTTGCCTTGGTTGTTTCGGAGGGCTTTTATTTCGTATCCTTTTAGGACTATGCCGGCTACTAGTTTTTCTAATACTTCATAGTCATGTAAGGCTTTCTTGTTGTGGCATAGGGCAGGGGGCATAGGGCGTGGGACATTATGGCATAGGGCATGGGGCATTTTACCGCAGAAAATGGCTTGCCGAAAGTGTTTACTTATGGTTTTCTTTGCTATACAATCCACGCCGCATACTATTTAACTCAATATAGTTATGAAAAAGCTACTAGCTTTGTTCTCAATCTTCGGATTAATGGCAGTTTCAGGATGTCTTACACCTGCGACTGATGTTGAAGAAGAAGTTGCAGCAGATGATATTGCTGTAGAAGAGGTTGTCGTTGAAGATGTGGTTGTCGAAGAGGTTGCAGAAGAGGTTGTTGCCGAAGAAGAAGTTGTTGAAGAAGAGGCTACAGAGTAAGTCTTTTTTTCTTCATCGATGAGAGCCGCTAGAAATTAGCGGCTTTTTCGTTGAGTAGTAGATCCTAGATCAAAGATCAAAGAGTAGGGCATGGGGCATGGGGCATGGGGCATGGGGCATGGGGCATGGGGC
>JAHIUS010000066.1 GCA_018816885.1 Patescibacteria group bacterium
AGTCAAACCGGTTATCCTTATGCTTGTTACGGGTTTGCTGTGAAAAATTTGATGGAATATCGGTTCGGGGATTTTATTGAAATTGAGGATTTGAAAACTTCGATAGGATGGGATGGTGAGTGGCTTTGGGAAAGCGATGAGTTCGATAATTTCGCTGCTTCTTATAAGGCCGATGTTGTTTTCTCCTACAATGCTTCTCCCGATTTTTTCTTGAAAAAGCTTGCCAGAGGAGTGCCATTGGTCGTTGCTGTCCCTTATTTTATCGGTGATGAAAATGTCTGGCATGATGTTGTTGCCTATTCGTTTGATGAAGAAGGAGTCTGGACTTCCGATAGTGACGGAGGGGTGACTGCAAGAATTGGGTTTGACGAAGTGTTCTATGAAGGGCAAAATTTCACACGCAATGTAACCGAAATAAGAAGGGTGAAGGCCGGCGGCGAGAGGAAATTACAGGTTTTCGGGTTCTGATATCGGGGTGTGGCGCAGTTGGTAGCGCGCATGGCTGGGGGTCATGAGGCCGTGGGTTCAAGTCCCGCCACCCCGACCACACTCGCAACGGGAAGAATTCCCGATTGCGAGCCTCAAAAACGTCGAAAAAGCACAAAGCTTAGGTGAAGCCAGCACAAATCCCCATCCCTGCGTTCTATTATAATGTACAAACGAGTACCCTATAATTGAACTCCTTGCATTCCCCGCGCGAAGAGTTTAGACTTTTCTCCTGACTTTTAATTTTCGAATTATGCCCAAACAATATCTTGACGAGTTTCAAAGGGAAGCACGTCGTGAAATTAAACAAGTGGAACAAGCCATCGAACGCACTTTGCAGGCATTGGAAGAAGGCTGTGATGACAACCTTGATCAAAATCTTAACGTCTTCAGGAGAACCGTTTTTTTATCTGTTCAGAAAGCTATGAAAACAATCTCCGAGGCACAAGACGTCGGGTTAACTGTCAGAACAACCAGCTCCAAAGAGTTTTGGGAAACTGAAGGATATATTGGCAAAGAGTCTTACGAATTCCCCCCTACCGGAGATCCCCGTTATTCCGCTCAAGCAGCATGGACGGATGAAGGAGCTGTTTTTATAAGTATTGTCCTAAACGCTATCGACCAAGTATTGACCTAGCCTCCCCCATCATCTTCTCGTACTTCTCGTCTGTTTCGTGTGTGTGGCCGAGTAAGTGGAGGACGCCGTGAATGAATAAGAATTGCAACTCATCTTCGAGGTTTTCTGCCTGTCTTTTGGCGGTGTCGATTGAAATATAAATTTCGCCGAGGAGGTTTTCGCCCGGGAACGCTTCCGATTCCGAGTATACGAATGAAAGCACATCGGTTGGAGCGTCTTTTTTGCGGTGTTTTTTATTCAGGGCCTGGATTGTTTCGTCATCTACGATTGCAAGGCTGACTTCGCCATCCGCTTTTATTTTTGGAATTAGGGAGGTGAATAGATTCTCGTCTATTTTTTCCTGCGTTTCGTTTGTGAAAATTAAATTTATTGCCATAGTTCTTGGTAAGTTGCCCATTCCTCCGAGTCGGTTTCCCAGTTCGCGTATATCGCGACTCCTGTAAAAGTTTCCAGTTCCGTGCGTTTGTTGTTGAGGCCTTTGATTAGGCCGTTTAGACCTGTTTCCATATTTTCCACTTCCGGATTAAAGCTTTCTTTGTCGTCTTCATAAGTCGGAATTCCGATCAAAAGCTCCGCATCCGTGTCTTTTAAAATTTCGGAAAGATAAATCACCTCCTGTTCAACAAGCCACTCGTAATGATCCGGCTGTGCCAATGAAGTGTCGTAAGTCATTACAACTATTTGATCCGCATACTGCGCCGCCTCCCGGAAATAATCTGTCTGCCAATAGCTTTTCACCTCCTGATCCATAATCACCCCTACAACATCGCTTATCAACTTGGGCTGCCACTCGTCCGCCGCAATGGAAATCATCGTTTCCGGTAGCGTATCCCTGGTCTCCGCAAGAAGATCCAGAAATGCCGTGTCGTCATGGGTTATCGGTTCAATATCATAATGAATTCCTTCGAAACCTGTTTCCTGAATAAGTTTTTGGCATAAATCCGTAATATTCGCGCGAATTTCCGGAGAGTCTATCTCAAGCTCCGATCTAAGCTGACCAAGCCAGGCAAGAGGGACAACATCGGGATTTTTTGCTTTCAAAATATTCAAAAACTCCTCTGCGTACTGATACCGCTCGTCAGGAACGGTCCCATCTGCGTCAAAAGGGCCCGTATGAACATAAACGTACTTGATGTCATACTTGGCGAGTTTAAGCGCGAGATCCTCGATAACGGCCCGATCCTGATCGTTCCCGACCCAAGCATGCTTGATCCAAAGCCCGTTTTTTTCCAAATTAAAATCGCTACCTTCAAGTTGAGAGTGAGGGCCGACAAAAAAATACCAAGCAAGGAAAAGCAGAAGGAGGGAAAGTCCAATCGTATACTTAACAATCTGCTTTAGAGTTCTTAAAATCATAGCCTCGCTATCTTACCTCGTAATCTCGTAAATCGCTATTCCAAATGCCGTTGCGACATTCAGAGACTCCTTGAGTCCGCGCATCGGTATATGTACCGTTAAATCGGCATCCTGCAGGATTTTTTCTTTGATACCGTTGATTTCGTGGCCAACTACCAGGCAAAGAGGGCTTCCGTATTTGGTTTCGTGGAAATTTTTGCTTTTTTTGTTTTTCTCGAGGGCGACTATCTTGTAACCCTGTTTTTTGAGATGTCGAACAAGACGGACGCTGCTCTTCCTGTATTCCCAATCTATAGTTTCTTCCGCTCCTATCGCTGTTTTTGTGATTTCCCTTCGAGGAGGGACCCCTGTCATGCCGCATAAATATATCTTTTTGACCCCTGCGCCGTCACAAGTACGAAAAATCGCCCCTACATTGTGGAGAGAACGAATATTATCGAGAACTACAATGATATCTTGCATAGAATTTTGTCAACTAGTCATGGTGTATAGGCGAACTTTTGCCTTTTCTAAGCGACTAACCGCTTACCGCCTATACAGATTTCAGAGGCATTATACGG
>JAHIUS010000008.1 GCA_018816885.1 Patescibacteria group bacterium
CGAGACGCCAAATCTATCTTCAAGAGCTTTTACAAGCTTGGCAAGATCGGAAACTGTCATTGACTCAATTTCTTTAATCAAATCTTTGAATTTTCCCGATGGAGCCGGCTTGTCCTCCGTAGCTTTAGCGGAGGAGGGCTTCTCCTCTTTTTTAGCTTTTTCTGACTCAGCAGAGGTATCCTGAGCCTTGTCGATGGACTCAACTACTGGAGCTTCGTCTTTAGTTTCTTCCGGTTTATCTTCTGCCTTTACTTCTGCCTCAGCAGAGGTATCCTGAGCCTTGTCGAAGGATTCAGTCTTTTCCTCTGCTGGGGCATTAGTGGTTTCTTGAGCTTCTTCTACTTTTTTTTCCTCTTTCTTTTCTTCGTCTGCCATTATATCTCCCTTGTCCCGTTAAATGTCTGATTCCGCAGGAGTCAGCAACATTTGATCAGGATTACGTTTATTTAATGTTGTGTTTGAACTTGGTTTTGGTATTGATTCAAAACCGATACCAACCCTCTGATATTACCATTTAGGACATTGACCAGCCCATAGATTGGCGCAGCCAATATTCCCACCAGTTTGCCCTGAAGCTCTTCTCGTCCCGGCAGAAGCGCCAAAACTTTGATTTTGGCTTGATCAACAGATTCCTGTTGCACGATTCCGCCAAGCACTTCAAGCGCCTCATGGCTCTTGGTAAATTCGATTAAACTCTTGGCTGTCTCGACCTCATCAGTGCCAAAAGCAAACATAACTGGTTTATCAAGAATTTCGCTATCTATATCTAATTTTAGCTCTTCTAAAGCTTTCTTAACGAGCGTGTTCTTAGTGACGATCAATCTAATCCCTTTTGCCTTCATCGTCTTTCGTAGCTCTGTTATTTCCGGATTGGAAAGTCCCGAATAATCAGAAGCTATCGAAGCAGATGAATCTTTAAAAAGAACCTTCAAATCTTCCAGCAACTGTTTTTTCTTTTCTTTGGTTAATAACATTTACGAACTCCTTTTAAATTGTCATCCTCGTCTGCCCTCATAGTTTAAGCGGAGGTGGGAGTCGAAGGAACTTCGACATTGTATTGTCATCCTCGAGCCGAAGGAACTTTGACAACTTGTCCCGCACTCCGATGCGGGATCGGGGATCTGCCTAATCAAAAAACTCGGTGCAAAGACACCGAGAATCCGTTAATTAAACCTAATTCGTTTAATCCCAACATCCTTCGAAGAAGGGTGTTGCGGAGTCTCGGCAGGATTGCTCCGAAGCCTATTGTGGTTCGGGGGGTTCCCGTTACTTGGCCTCTAAGCAATTTATTTCTCTTTTGAGATACCGGCTGTCTTTGACTAGATAGATATTATCAAAATTCGTTGAAGGTGTCAACGGCTCATCGTGAGCCGTTGACTAAAAAAAACAAAGGCCCGTAGCGCAAACGCTACGGGCCTCGAGTTATTCCCTCCAGGGCTAGGATGATCAACACACCGATGATGATGGTGAGCCAGGGGCTCCAAAGGACCCTTACCCACCATAGAGGTCTCGAGTTATTTGGCATCGTACTTCCTCCTATGCCTGCAAGGCCTGTTCCTGCCTCGGGACGTGTTTTGGATGTGATATCTGCAGCGGGATGTGTATCTTCCTGCTTTCTCTGCCGCAAACCAGGTAAATCACAAGTGTGCATGAACCAGACCGGCCGGGGGTGGCCACGAAGAAACCCTTCCGAATCCTCTGTTTGTCGCTCTTGTCGAAAGTCAGGCTGCCCGACGGTTCTGTGAAGAGTTTGACGTTGCCTGCAAAGAAGCTTCCCACTGATGGTTGAACGAAGAACACTACTCTGTCGTAGTAATTCAGTCGTACCGCTTCCCCGTTCCACCAGGTGATACTTTTCTCGATTTGGCCATTGTGGCACATCATATATCCGACCCGCATCTCATTGACTGGTGCATAGCGGATAATCTTCACATCTATCACATGGCTAAACACGAGAAGACCGAGTGCGACGAACACAATCGTGACGGCAAGGTTAATCCAGAACCTCTTCATCCGGATCACTCCCTAGGTATTATTGTTACTGCCTTCCGAAAGCCCATCTAGGCTTCGCGAAAAGCAGCAACTCTTTTAAGGTACTGTTTTCCTCAGTATTTTCTAGATCCCGTCTCCCCAGTAGTACAAAAATTTGACTACGGGGCAAGCAAGTCCGGGATGACACTTACAGCGCGATCTTCACCCCTGCTCCCATACTTGGGCTAAGGGTTGCGGAATCTTTCTTCAAATGCGTCAATGCCTTCAATGCCACAGCAATATTCTCGGCAATCTTCACGTCCTCCCACGAAACTTTGCCAACATTTATGTGCAGGTTTCTTCCCGCGTCCATTCTGTATGGTGCAATCTGGTCGAGCTCTTTGGCTGTTTGCTCAGGATTATCCGAAACTGTTCCATCTTTGGGGTTCGGCATTTTTCCTTTTGGTCCGAGAATCTTAGCAACCTCTGCAAGCTTTAACATCATCCCAGGGCTAGCAAGCAGAATATCAAAGTCGGTATATCCCTTTTTGATTTTTTCAATTAACTCCTCGCTGGCAATCTCGACTTTCTGTTTTTTTCCTGTTCCGTGTGGTAGTTTTATCGTTCCGCGTATTGCTTCATCCCCCTTTTTGCTCTTTGAAAGCTGGATGTGAAGCGTAAACGTGCCGTCGAATTTTGAATATGAAGAGCCCTTGGCAAGCTTGATTGCTTCCCCAACGGAATACTGCTCGTCTTTATTTAGATCTTTGATCGAGTCTTGATACTTTTTTGATCTTATCTTTTTTACTGAAGTTTTTTTTGACTGTTTACTCGCCTTAACTTTCGTTTTCTTTAATTCATCAGTAGATTTTTTCTCTTCGGGTTTATCGATTGGCTTTTTGGTATCGGCAGATTCTGGTCTTACTTCTTTGTCTTTTTTTTCGATATTTTCTTCTTCCTCTAACTTCTGATCGCTAATTTCTGACTTCTTCTTTGGCGCTTCGACGAGCTTAGCATCTTTCTTTTTCAACATTTTTTTCTCCTCGTGGTATTTCCCTATGGGTTTTTTGCCCCGCTCTCACAGGACTTCCACTACTAGTTAATTTTTTATTCTGTCGTTATGTTTTCAAGCTTATCTTTAGTAATCGATTCTACCAATAAAGTACTGGTTTTGTCAATTGCTTGGCTGATAACTGCTTGTTCATCATTTGTAAATCTTTGTAAAACAAAATCTTCCATCGGAATATTGCTGTTTTGTCCGATACCAATTCTGACTCGCCAAAAATCTTGTCCGGCAGAGCCAATCACCGAAGAAAGCCCTTTGTGACCTCCCGCTTCTCCGGAGAATCTGATTCTCACTTGGCCAAGTTCAAGATTTACGTCATCAGAGATTACAATCGTGTTTTGATTCTCAATTTTATAGTATTCGGAGGTTGACTTTAGGGCTTCTCCAGATAAGTTCATATAAGTTTGCGGCTTTAGTAAAATCGCATCGCGCTCCCCTATTTTTGTCTTTACGATCTCGCCATTAACTCTTTTTTCTGTCCTAAACTCCCCTGCTTCGAGCTTTTTGGCAAGGTTATCCAAAACCATAAACCCGACATTGTGGCGGGTTTTTTCGTATTCTTGTCCCGGATTTCCCAACCCTACGATTAGATACTTAACATTTGCCATTTGGTATTTATAAGTTGAATTTTTGATTTTTAACTTATCATTTATAGTTTACATTCCTGGTATATTTAATCCCATCTCTCCCATTAGTCCCTTGGTTTTCTCGGCTGCAACGGCTTGCGATCTAGAAAGCGCTTCGGAAATTACTTTCATTATTATTTCCTCAAGATCGCGTTTCTTTTCGCTCTTTAGCATCTCCTCGTTTATTGAAATTGACTTCATTTTTTGATCAGCTGTAAAAACAACTATGACTTGTCCGTTAGAACTCTGGGCCTCAACCTCTGTATTTTTAAGCTGCTTCTGTATTTCCTTAGCCTTTTTCTGAAGCTGATACATCTCTTTTGCTTTATCAAACATGCTACTCCTAACTTATAATTATTAATTCAAAAATCGAAATTTCAAATTCTAACTTTTAATTTCTTAATACCGCTCGCAAGCATACAGCTAATTTCGGTCAATTCTTTAATCAGGCGTTCGGCGATTTCCA